>CAMDAQ010000025.1 GCA_945888705.1 Singulisphaera sp. GP187 | reverse complement strand
CGGACGCGCGCGCTGCACCCGGCTCCGCGCGCGCTCCTCCTGCGTCGCTCGGCGGGGCTGGCACCCGCCTCCGATGGTCGCACAGCGTGCCGCCTTCGCGACTCCGCAGGCCGCGCAGCTCGGAACCGCTCGGTCGCTCCGGACGAGCGCACGACATTTGATGATCGCGCCGTCGCTCCGGACGACTTCGACAGCTCTCTTCACTGTTTAGTCACTCCGATCAGTCGCGGTTCGTGCTGTCATGCGGCCGTCGCGGAACGGGGGCGCGGCATGCCTCGCCGAGCGAGTTCCGCAGCCTGCGAGGAAAGCTGGCGCGCAGTGCCAGTCAGTGACCACAGGTTGACTGCCGCGCCAGTTTCTGAGCAGGCGAGGACTGTCTGAGCGAACGAGGCATGCCGGCGCCCCAACGGAGCGACGGCCGCACAGCAAGCGCGATCATTCAGCGCATCGAACCGAAACGTCCTGGGCGGGACTTGAACCCACAGCCTTCGCCTTCGGAGGGCGACGCTCTATCCAATTGAGCTACCAAGACAGCGAACGACCAAGGACTGTACCAAGGCCCCTGCCAAGCGCGCTAGCCTTGCCGCGTGTCTAGCACGGATGCGCTCCACAGCCCACGTTCAAGGCTCCATGACGCGCCCTCGACACGCGCGCAGGCCTGGGCGCTCCACACGATCACCTGCGTGAATTCGCTGGGCACCGGCGTGCTCTGGAACGGGCTGAGCTTCCTGGTCGAGCGCGAGTACGCCTACACGCGGCAGGAGACGCTGGCCCTGTACGTCGGCACCGCGCTGGCCTACGCCGTCGCGGCATGGTGGACGGGATCGCTGCTGCGGCGGCTGGGCAACCACGTCAGTCCGCGCGCGTTCCTCGGTTGGATCTTCGTCGCGCAAGGACTGGCCGCACCGCTCGTCCTCGTCCCAGGTTCGAGCATCGGCCTGCTCGTTGCCGCGACGGTCCTCTCGGTCGCGGGCGCCATGATGTGGCCGGTCGTCGAGGCCTACGTCAGCAGCGGCAAGGATGGCCACGCCATGCGCCGCTCCATCGGGCTCTGGAGCATCAACTGGATGGTGTCGGTCGGCGCGTGCCTGCTGCTCATGGCGCCGCTGTACGCGACCGGCCACACACGTTGGGCCATGGTGGCGGTGCTGCCGATCAGCGTGCTGAGCATCGTGTGCCTCCGATTCCTGCCGCGGGAACCGGCACCGCACGGCGAGGAACACCACGATGCCCCCGAGTCCTACCGGCCGATGCTCGCGAGCGCGCGGGTGCTGCTGCCGACGGCGTACGTCGTGATCGGTGCCATCAGCCCGATCCTTCCGTACGCGATCGAGGAACTGTCGATCGATCCTGCCTGGCGCACCCCGCTCGGTTCGCTCTGGCTGTTCGTTCGCGCAGCCGCGGTGTCGGTGCTTGCCGTCACGCACTTCTGGCATGGCCGATGGCAAGGCCTGGTCCTTGCGGCAACGGCGCTTGCCGGCGGATTCACGATGGCTGCGCTGGCCCCGAACACCGCGACCCTCGTCGCCGGATTGGTCGCCATCGGCATCGGGCACGGCTTGCTCTACTACAGCGCGCTGTACTACGCGATGCGCCTGGAGCGGGCCGACGTGGATGCGGGCGGCATGCACGAGGCTCTGATCGGCGTGGGCTACGTGGTCGGCCCGGGTGCCGCACTCGCCGGCGGTATGTGGAACGGCGCGCGAGGCATCGTGATCGTGGAGCTCATCGTGCTGGCGATAGCGATGCTGCTGGCCCTGCGGGCGTGGCGGCGGGCGGCGCGACCAGCCACTCCATGACGGCAGGCAGCACGGTGGGAACGATCATCGTGTGGCCCTCGTCGGCGTGCACGGTGCACTCGATGCGTGCGCCGCGCTCACGAAGCGACTGGGCTGATGCGGAGATGCGTGCAGCCTCCATCAGCGGATCAAGCGCGCCAAGCTCGACGCGGATCGGCGGCAGCGCCTTGATCGCGGCATCGTCCATGGTCCCGCTGCCGGTGCCCGGCACGCCGCCGAAGCCACCCCAGCCCGCAAGCAGCGATGCTCGTGCGATCGCGGCAGGCCGCGCACGAACGATCGAACCCGTCGCGGCTGCACCCATGCTGTGACCCACGACCGAGACTCGGGCACGGTCGATGCCCCACTCGTTCGCCAGGCGCTCGACGAGACCGTCGAAGAGCACCGGACTCGTGGCGAAGACCGTCGTGTTGGGTGCCACCACCACGCAGCCGAGCCGCTGGGCCTGACGAACGATCTCGCCCTGACCGTAGGCCGAGAAGAACATGCACTCGTCACCGCCTGCGCCGTGCAGTGCAATCACGAGCGGCGGCTTCGATCCGGCGCGAACGGAGTCGGGCACGAACACGCGGCACGGCAGCCGCACACCGCCCACATCGATCGTGCGCCACTGGTCCCCACGACGCCCGACGAAGGGCGGTTCGCCGCGTTCAAGGCGGTTGAGGTCCTCGTGCACCATCGACCAGACCTGCGCCTGATCCATGACGAGCTGGACGGTGCGACGGGGCGACGGATCATTGGTCAGGAGCGCAGCCCGCGCCCGCGCCTCGTCGAGGTCGGTCGCTGATGCACGCCCTGCCGCCGCGGCAAGGTCGATCGCCCGCTCAGCCTTGTGGCGGAGTTCATCGGGCGACGCATCCGTGACCGGCACGGCGCGCAGTCGCAGCCAGTCGCTGGCAGGATCCTTCGAGACGCGAACGTCGATCGTGCGCGCGCCCACGTCCTCGCTCATCGCCAGCGTGACGGTGGCAGGCGGCGTGATCTCAAGCGGCTCCCCGCCGCCGGCGCGAAGCGTGATGGGCAGAGCCGCACCCGACCGTGGTGCTTCCACGGTCACGGCCATCGAGGCCTCGTCGGCGCGGAGCGCGCTCCGTGCGGGAGCCACGCGGACCTGCATGGCGCGGAGCAGGTCTTCGCGCTCGGCGGCACCCTGCACGCCGAGCACATCGAGCGTGAGCGCATCGAGCGCGCCGACGGCCTCGGCGAGCCGATTCTGGAAGAAGAGCAGCGTGAGCGAATCGAACCGGCGGTTGAGCTCAGCGCGCGGCATGCCGGTGGGGCGATCGGCCACGGCGGCTTCGAGCCGCTGGAACGCCGCGGCCAGCTCCGCCTTGCTCACAGCGGCCGACGCCGCGACCTGCGCGCCGGCCAAGCTTTCGCAGCACGCCAACGCCACCACGCAGATCCAGCGCAGACCGCTCATGACGCCGGCGCCTTGATCGCCGAGAGCGCGCGAAGGGCGGCGTCCCGTGCGGTCGCGTGGTCCACGATGGGCCGCGGATACGTCTCGCCAAGCACCACACCTGCTGCCGCGAGCACCGCCGTGGGCGCTTCCCATGGCTTGTGGATGAGCTTGTTCGGCAGCTGCGACAGCTCAGGGACCCATCGACGGACATAGATCCCATCGGCGTCGAATTTTTCACCTTGCAGCACCGGATTGAAGATTCGGAAGTACGGCGCGGCGTCGGCGCCGCATCCGGCGCTCCACTGCCAACCGAGCGAGTTGCTCGAAAGATCCGCATCGAGCAAGGTGTCCCAGAACCAGTCAGCCCCGTGCCGCCAATGCTGCCGCAGATGCTTGACAAGGAACGAGCTCACCACCATGCGCACGCGATTGTGCATCGTGCCGGTGGCCCACAGCTCTCGCATCCCCGCGTCAACGATTGGGTACCCCGTCTGCCCGCGCTGCCAGCGACGAAGCGCCTGCCGGTCATCCTGCCATGGGAACGTTCCGAAGGCCGGCTGCAGCGGGCGCTCGGCGGTGTGCGGAAAGTTCGCCAGCACGTGGTGAGCGAAGTCACGCCAGAGGAGCTCCGCCTGGAACTTGTCGATGGCGCCTCGCCAGGCAGGCTGCGCGCTGGCCGCGCGCTCGGCCTCGTGCCAGATCCGCCGCGGCGAGAGTTCACCAGCATGCACGTGCGGGCTGAGCCGGCTGGCCGCAGGTCGCGCTGGAAAATCCCGGCCATCCGCATACGCCGACACCGGCCCCGCGAGGAACGCCTTCAGGCGTTCCTTCGCGCCAACCTCGCCCGGGGTCCAGAGCGCATGGAACGCTCCATCCCACGGCTGTGACGGCTGCAAGCCGAGCGACTCGATCGAGTCGCTCGCGAGTGCGCCGCCGAACCACGGCACCGTGCGTGGTGCACCGCGTGCAGCATCGAGCTGGCATCGGGCCCGCCACGCCCTGGCGAATGGCGTGTAGACCTTGTAGGGCACGCCGGTGCCGGTGCGCAGCGACCACGGATCGTGGAGCAGCGAGCCATTGGCCCAGACCACGCCGACGCCGGCCTTGGCGAGCTCACGCTGCGCCGCGGCATTCGAGGCCCGTGCCGCGGGCTCGAAGCGCTCGTTCGCATAGATCGTGTCGGCGCCCGTTTCCACCGCGACCGCGAGCAACACGGCAGCACGCGGGCCCGACCGGATCACGAGCCGCCCGCCGAGTGCGCGCATCGATGCGTCGAGCGCAACAAGGGACCGGTGCAACCACCAACGGCTCGCTCCGCCGGGCGCCCAGTCTCCTTCGCCCTCGGGATCCCAGACGTAGAGCGCGACGACCGGCTCGCCACGCTCGCATGCAGCGCGCCACGACGGCTGGTCATCCAGCCGAAGATCGTTCGAGAACCAGCAGATCGATGGTGCCATCACGCACGTCCCAGTTCGAAGTCAAGGGCATCCTGCAGGAGCGGGAAATCCCAGCGGAATCCAAGCTCGGCGGCACGCGTGGGCTGCGCGAACTGACCGCGCAGGAGCAGCGACTCACCCATCTCCCCGAAGAGCATGCGAACCACTGCAGCCGGCATCGGCGCGATCGCGGGTCGACGCAGGCTGCGCCCGAGCGCCTTGGCGAACTGGCGCTGCTCCACCGCTTCAGGGGCCACGGCGTTCACCGGTCCAGCCCAGCGACCATCGACGATCGCCGTCGCCATCATGCCCAAGAGGTCATCCGAGGCAATCCACGAGATGCCCTGCTTGCCGGAACCGATCGGCCCGCCGGCACCGAAGAGAAACGGCGTGCGCATCTTCGCCACCGCACCACCTGCGGCCGTGACCACCATGCCTGCGCGAAGGAAGACCACGCGGATCCCTGCATCGATCGCGGGTTGCGCTGCCGCTTCCCAGTCGCGGGCGAGCTGCGCGATGAAGTCGCTGCCCGCCGGATCGCGCTCATCCACGATCCGGTCGTGCTCGGTGCCGTAGATCCCGATGCCGCTCATGCAGACGAGTACCTTCGGCTTGCGCTCCAAACCCGCCAGCAGCGTGCACAGATGCCGCGTGGCGGCGATCCGGCTCTCGCGGAGGACCTCCTTGCGTGCCGGGGTCCATCGTTCATCGGCCAGGTTCGCGCCGGCCAGGTGCACGATCGCGTCGAGCGATTCAAAGGGCGCCGTCGCGACACGCTCGCCACCCGGATTCCACTGGATCTCACCACGGCTGGCACTCGCCGAGCCCCGCGTGAGTCGCTTCACACTCGTGCCGCCGGTCGTGAGGAACGCCTGCAGCTGCCGGCCGACCAACCCACTCGCGCCCGTGATGCCCACGCACAGACCCGAGAGCGCCGCACACTCACGGTGCCGATGCAGGTCATTCGCGAGGCGGCGATGGCGGAACCTGAACGCACGCTCGAGATCGCCACGCACCATCCAGCCACCCACCAAGGGGCCGATGGGCGGCACGGGGAGCTCGTACTGGATGTCATCGGTGATCGCGCTCGCCGCACCGCGCTCCTCGAACCGGTGCTGATGCCGCCAACGACGGAACGGACCGCGCACCTGGATGTCCACGAAGCCCGTCGCCGGATCGACCTGCTCGTGACGGGCGATCCAGCGGATCGGCAGCAGTCCCTTGTGCAGGATGAACTCGGCAATCGCACCATCGACCATGGGCACCGGCGCCTTCACCACGTCAACCTCTTCCCACGGCGGAAGCATGCGCTGCAGCGCACCTTCGCGCATGTGCCAGTGGGCCAGGTCGCCGCGCGAAGCGGGCATCGGGCTCGAGCGCGTGAAGCGGCTCATCGCAGGGCCTCCACCGTGATCGGCTTGCCGTGCACGAGAAGCTCGCGCACGATCGACGCCACACGCTCATCACCACGGCGCTGCTCCGCCGAACGCTTGCGCACGCTTCCCATGACCAGGCTCATGCGGGGATTCTCCCTCAAGGACGCCTCGTGGCGGCTCAGGAAAGCCCAGTACATCGGCGTGATCGGGCAGGTCGAGCCCGGCGTGAAGCGGCAACCATCGCAGAAGTCCCCCATCTTGCGGACGTACGCACTGCCGCAGACGTATGGCTTCGTCGTCATGACTTCGCCCGCGCTGTAGGTGGCCATGCCGAGCACGTTCGGCTCGACGACCCAGTCCCATGCATCCATGTACGCCACCCAGAACCAATCCGTGAGTTCGCGCGGATCCACGTCCAGCAGCGTCGCGATGTTGCCGAGCACCATGAGCCGCGTGATGTGGTGGCTCCACGCCTCGGCCCACACGCCCTCGACGACCTCATCCAGGCATCGAAGCCCGCTCGGCGCTCCCCAGAACGCCGGCGGCAGCGGAGTGCATCCGCCGCCGGCCTGCGCCGCCCACGCGGGACGTGCGCCGCCATCGACGCCATCGGGCGCGCTGCCGACGGCAGTCCATGCGCGACCTGACCATCGCGCGAATCCACCATCGCCCGGAGCCTGCGCCACCGGCCCCGCGGCCTTGCCCAAGCCCGTGCGAAAGCCATCGGTCGCCTCGTGAACATGATGGACGAACTCGCGCCATCCAATGACTTGCCGCACGAAGCCCTCGCGGCAGGCCAGCGGAACATCGAGTGCCAGCACATCCTGGACGAGCCGGTGCGGCAGGATGCGCAGCACATTCAGCACCGGCGAGATGCGTGAATGGAACAGGCCCCTGCTCCGCGTACTCATCGCGTCCTCGAAGGGACCGAAGTGCGGCAGGCAGTCACGCAGCGCCCACGACCAGAGCGCGTGCGTGTCCTTGAGCGTGGCCGGCAGCGCGCACACATCGACCGTCCCGGGATGGTGCGCAAAGCGCTCGTTGATCTCGCGTTCGACCTCGACACGTCGAGCGGTCATCGCAAAGCCCGGCGGTTCCGGCGCCGCGGGCACGCCATCCCATCGCTCTCGATTCTCCGCATCGAACGACCATGCACCGCCCTCGGGCCGGCCCGCCGCATCCACCATGATGCCCAGCCGCTTGCGGACCCGTCGATAGAACGCATCCATCCGCCAGCCGCCTTTGGGCATCGGGCCGAAGTCCTCGGCGGTCGTCATCCACCCTTCATGCGGGACGAACGCCACCACGCCCTCGGCAACCAGCGGCGCCAGCTCCGCGCGCATCTCGCGCTCGGCTGGCTGCATGCATACGAAGGCACCAGGTGCCCCAAGCGCTCGGTGCGCGGCCCGCACGAGATCGATGATGGAGCCGCTCCCGCGCGCGCAGTGCACAGGCCGACTGGCCGCGCGGCACTCGTCGGCAAACTCGCGTGCGTTCAGGAGCAGCATCGCCAGGCGCTGCCGGTGGTACGGCCGCCTCGACATCCATTCATCGCTCTCGACCATGATCACGCCCGCCTGCGGATCTCGCGCGAGCGGACCGATCTCCTGCGTCAACTGGTCCGGCAGCACGAGCACCCACGCCGTGATGGAATCGCCTTGCCCCGCTGGACCGACCTGTGCATCCGCACGTCCGCGGTCCGCCGTCGTGGTCGCTCGTCGAGCCGCCCGTTGCGGCACCCGTTGAGGCGCTGGTACATCGGCAGCGGTGGTGCGTGGGCGAGGCATGGCAGTGGCTTCGCGGGCCGCGCCCCGTGGATGCAACCGGGCATCGACGACCGCTAGCATCAATGGCGTGCTGCGCACGCTCGCCCCCGTCCTCGCCCTGCTCGCGACCATGGCCGCAGCCGCTGACGATGGACTGTCTCGCGTGCGCGCCAGCGGCATCATGCGCTGGGGCTGCGACATCAGCGGCGGTGCGCCCTTCGCGTTTCCGGATCCATCCGATCCCGATCGCGTCATCGGCTTCGAGGTCGAGCTCGCGGAGGAACTCGCCCATCGGCTTGGCGTGCGGGCCGAACGCTTCAGCGCCGATTGGCTGGCCTTGATCGATGCCCTCGAGGCCGATCGCTGCGACCTCCTCATCAATGGCTTCGAGGTCACCGCTGATCGTGCGCGTGTGGTCGCATTCTCGTCCCCATACTTCCGCTACGCGCAGCAGCTCGTCGTGCGGGCTGAGGACCGCGACCGATTCACGTCGCTCGCTGATCTTGCCGGACGGCCGATCGCCGTGCTCAACGGGTCAGCGAGCATCGAGAGCCTGCGCTCCGCCGGCGTGCCACCGTCGCTCATCGTTGAGTACGACGACTCGCTCGCGCCGTTCACGGAGACCGTGATTGGCCGGGTCGATGCCTGCCTCCAAGAGTCCTTCATCGCCCGGTTCTTCGCAGGCCACGATCCGCGGCTCGCCGTGGTCGACGCCACGTTCGATCCGGGCGTGTATGCCGTGGTCGTGCGCCGAGGGGACGATGCCCTGCTCGCTGCCGTCAACGCTGCGCTCGCCGACATGCGGGCCGACGGCACGCTCGGTCGCATCCTGCAGCGCTGGGGACTGTGGAGCGATGCGCAGCGCGAACTCGGCACGGATCGCGGCCCCATCGTCGCCACGATTCCCGAAGCGATCGGCACGCCACCCGAGGATGGCCTGCCTTGGTCGCTCGTCCTCTGGTCGCTCGCGCGTGCCGCGGCGATGACCGCGCTCCTGACCATCGTGAGCATGCCGATCGCGACGTTCGTCGGCCTGCTGCTCGCCATCGCGATCCTGCATGGACCGAAGCCCCTCAGCCGGTTCTGCCACGGCTATGTCCTGCTCACGCGCGGCACGCCGCTCTTGGTGCAGATCTTCCTCCTCTACTACTCGCTCCCTGCGCTGGGTGCCTGGCTGGGCATTCCCGAACTCCTGACGTGGAACAAGGTCGTGGTCGGGATCGTCTGCCTCGCGGCCAACTATGCCGCCTACGAAGCCGAGATCCACCGGGCCGCACTCCAGGCGATTCCGCAGTCGCAGTGGGACGCTGCACGCGCGCTCGGCTTCACGCGCGCCCAGACGCTGCGATTCATCATCGTGCCGCAGAGCTGGCGCCTGTCGCTGCCGGCGATCATCAACGACCTCAACAGCCTCATCAAGGACTCGAGCCTCGTCAGCATGATCGGTGTGCAGGAACTGCTCGCCGTGGCGCTCGGCATCGGCAAGGCCAGCTTCGCCGTGCCGAGCATGCTGGTCGCAGCGGCTGCCTTCTATCTCGCGCTCAGCCTGCTCGCCGACTGGTTCGGCCAGTCGCTCGAGCGCCGAGCCCGCACCGTCGGTGCGTTGCCGGAGCCCATCCATCGATGACGACGCCAGCCCTCGAAGCCCAAGGGATCTCCAAGCGCTGGCCACGCACCGGCGCGGTGCTCGCGGACTGCTCGCTGCGTGTCGAGCGCCGCACGGTCCACGCGCTGATCGGTGCGAGCGGAAGCGGCAAGAGCACGCTCCTGCGTTGCCTCGGTCTTCTCGAACCGCCTGATGCCGGCTCGATCCTCGTCGATGGCGTGCTGGCGGTCGACCAAGGCTTCGTTGCACAGGATCGCAGCGTCCGGCGCTCGGTCGGCATGGTGTTTCAGGAGCCAAGCCTCTTCGCCCATCTGTCGGCGCTGGCCAACGTCGCGCTCGCCCCGCATCGCGTGCTGGGCCTGGATCCTGACGCAGCCCGGAATCGTGCACGCAGCGCCCTCGATCGCGTGCACGCGCTGCACCTGGCCGACCGACGACCCGATGAACTCTCCGGCGGGGAACGTCAGCGCGTGGCCATCGCTCGTGCGCTCGTCATGGAGCCCACGGTGCTGCTCTGCGACGAACCCACGTCGGCCCTCGATCCACTGCTCACCCGCGAGGTCATGGCCGTGCTCCGCGAGCTCGCGCTCGATGCCGGGACCACGATGGTCGTCGTCACCCACGACCTCGACTTCGTCGCTGCCGCGGCGGACTCGGTGGATTTCCTGCATGCCGGTCGCATCAGGATGTCGGGGACCGCCGACCTGCTCGGCACCCGCGGGCTCGATGACGAGCTCGACCGCTTCCTGCAGCGGTCCTGATTCGAACGCAACGCCACAGGCTGCGTAGACTCCGCATCATGGCCGCCACGAAGGACTCGACGTCGGGCACCACGCCCGCATGCGCCCCCTGCTCACGATTTGGCTTCGTCATCACGCGCCTGGCCGTGCCGGCGTGGATCACCGCCGGTGCGCTCACCAAGCTCGTTGAAAACGACCCGCGCAACCTTCCCAAGCCCATCTTCGATCTGGTGCTCTCGCTCGATGGCACGTTCGGCCTGCAGGGCGTGGCATGGATGGACTTCGCCCTTCGATCGATCTGCGGCGCCGAGTTCGTGATCGCCGGCATGATCCTCTGCATGCCGCGGATCGCTCGGCCGCTGGCCACGGCGATGCTCGCCCTCTTCTGCGTCATCCTGCTCTGGCTGATCGGCACGGGCTGGGCCAAGGATGGCTTCGAGGCCGTCCTCAAGGGTTCGTGCGGCTGCTTCGGCAAGTCGGGCATGAATCCGCTGTACATGCTCCTCATCGACGGCACGTTGCTGGCCGGCGTGATGCTCACTGGCAAGGCGTGTGGTTGCGGCCAGCGCTCGTGGACCGCGGGTGGAGGGCGCGCCGCGATCGTCGCCGCCATCGGCATCGCCGTGGCCTTCGGCATGCCTGCCCGATCGGTGCAACTTGAGGATCCCGCGTCGACCACACCGACCACGCCGACCGTTGAGCCGCCCGTGACTCCTCCGGCCAATCCTCCGGCCAATACTCCAGTCAATCCACCAGCCGTCGCACCAAGCGTTCCGACGTCGTCATGGCCCGCGCGCCCAAGCCAGGTGCAGCCCTACTACCTGCCCGACTTCGCGACGTGGGTCGGCAAACCGCTCGCCTCGCAGCCCGAGATGGCGCTGCTCGATGCCCCCCCGCCGGCCACGATCGCCAGCGGAACATGGATCGTGATGCTCTACCGAGCCGACTGCGAGCACTGCCACGAGGTCCTCGAAACGCACTTCGTGGGATCGCTCAAGCGCCCGGCGCTCCTGATCGGCATTCCTGATCACGATCCCGCGAACGAGCAGCCCATGCCGTGCACCGAGTGCACCATCCGCACGTTCCTCAAGGGCCCGAACTACGTGGTGCAGACTCCCGTCGTGATGCGCATCAAGGACGGCGTCGTCGAAGCCGTCTGCACCGACCACGAAGACGCCGGGAGCCTCGCCGAGGTCCTGGAGGGCGGGTCGTGAGCGAGGCATCGTCGGGCGGGCGCTCCTTCGATCTTGACTACCGGGAAGGCCACATGCGGCTGGGCGTGGCGTTGCTGCTCGTCGCCGCGGCCGGTTTCCAGTGGAGCGGCGGTACAGCTTGGCTCCCCACGTGGCTGGGCAACATCGGCCTTCGATTCGGACTCGACAGCGTGGACAGCTTGCGTGTGCTCATCGGGCTCGAACTCACGGGTGCAGGCCTGTGCCTGGGGCTTCGGCGCATCGGGGCAAAGGTTGCCTGGGGCTGTGCGCTGGCTGCGGCCTTCGTATCGCTCGCCGAGCTCGCCGCGCTGAATGCACCTGGAGCCGTTGCCACCGGTGCCGGCGCTTCAGCCATGCTCATGCCGGCGATCGTGCTCGCCGTCGCCATCCTCTTCCTGGTGGCCAAGCCGTCGCCGTCGGCAGCCGCGCCCCAGTCGGCGCTCTCGGTGGTGGTCACCTCGATCATCGCCTTCACGGCCATGATGGGCATCGCCGCGCGCCTCCCTGTCGAGAACACCGTCAAGACCGAGGCGTTCGCGAACCAAGGACTGAAGGCCATCGACCTCGCCTTCGAATCGTGGAAGGGCCGGACCTTCGCCGATGCTGGTGTCGCGAAGCACCTGCCCCGCCTGACCGCCGAAACGCTTGAAGGCGACGCGATCGTCGTCTTCTACAACCCCAAGTGCGGACAGTGCCACGAGGTCTTCGATCGCTGGCTCGCGTCGGGACGCAGCGAGAAGATCATCGCCGTCATGGTCCCCGCGGCCGAGGGCGCGCTCGAAGCAGCGGGCGATGGAGACCTCGGCGACATCAATTGTCCGACCTGCGTGCGCCTTGAGTTGCCCAAGGGCCCGACCTGGCTCATCACCACACCGAGCGTGGCCGTGCTCAAGGACGGCGTGATCCGCTGCACCGCGGACAAGGACTTCACGTCGTGCCTGGGCGCCCCGCCCGCTCCGTGAACTGCGCCTCCCCGCCCTGGATCCTCAACTCCCAGTCGGGCCCCGCGTCGTAGACCCTCGGCTCCGGATCGTTGCGAAGCAGTTCCTCAGCCCAGTACCTGCTGTCGCCCTGCGCACTCGGCGGCTGCATGAGCTGGATCAGGTACGGAAGCACCTCGGGGATCGCGCGCTCCATCCCGCCGAGCTCGAATCGGTAGTCCTTGTTCTCGGGATCCGCGCGTTGCGACATGCGCAGCGCGTTGCCCATGCCGTCAATCGCCTCGGCCGTGTGGGCCACGTGGACCGCAGCCTTCGGCCATCGTTCGAGCAAATGCGGCAAGACCTTCGTGCGCAGCATGCCGCGCGCCGACTCGGGATCCTCGTTGGACGCATCGTGGTGCCACGGCACGCCGAGCTCCTCGGCGAACTCGACCAGCAGAGCCTTCGGGATGTCGAGGAGCGGTCGCATCAGCACCACGTCCTCGCTGAGCCGGCGGCTCCACCGCATGCCGCCGACGCCGAAGCTCGCACCACCGCGGCACAGTGCCATCAGCACGGTCTCGAGCTGGTCATCCGCATGGTGTGCGGTGAGGACGGCGCCCATCCGCTCCTGGAGCACGCACTCGGTCAGTGCCTCGTAGCGCAGGCGCCGCGCCGCAGCAGCCAGGTTGCCCGGCTCCTCGGCCGGGTGCACGTCCCGGCGAAAGAACGGCACCTTCAGCAGTTCGCAGTGCGCACGCACCGTCTCGAGTTCGCGCTCGGCCTCAGGGCGCAGGTGATGATGCACGCAGCAGGCCGCGATCCTTGCCGGACCGCTCCCCCGCTCATGCAGCGCTGCCATGATCGTGAGCAAGGCCATGCTGTCGGGGCCGCCGCTGACGGCGACGACCGCATCCGGCATCGCGCTCGGGTGACGCGTGCACCACAGACGAAGGTTCCGCTCGACCTCGTGCGCGAGGGGATGACGTCCGGCTCGAAGCACAAGCGCGCCGCGGGAATCCACGGCGCGCATCGTAGTGCTCTGGTCCGATCGCGGTCAGGCGACCGCGCGAGCGCGACGCACCGTGCGTGCGGCAGGCGCCGTCGCCTTCTTCGCACCGACAGGCGCGAAGAGCGATTCCATGCTCTCGACGAGTTCGCGCGGCGTGCGGGCCACGACGTTGGCACCGATCTCCTCGGCCAGGCCGGGTACCCGGTTGAAGATGCCGCCGCCGCAGACGATCTGCATGCCGGCATGGCCGCCGTTGTTGCGGAACATGTCGATCAGCATGCGGAAGCCAGGCGTGTCCTTGCCGCTGGCCGCCCAGAGCAGCAGCACGTTCGGCTTGCGATTGGTGCACTCCAGGTAGATCTCGTCGTTCGCCACGCCGCCGCCGGCGAAGAAGACATCGAAGCCTGCGGCCTCAAGCATGTCGGCTGCCATCTGGCTCGCCAGGTCCATGCTCTCGTCCACGCCGCCGAAGATGCAGACGCGCACGTCGCGGCGAGCGCGGCGCGTGTAGTTCGCGGCGACCTGGTCCACGACCTGGCGCAGCGTGCGGATCGCGTAGTTGTGCGCGAGCGTCGTGAGCTGGTCGTTGCGGTAGTGCGCGAAGATCATCTCGAGCACGGGCCACGCCACGTCGTTCATCGCGCCCTCGGGCGTCAGGTCCGAGCAGAGCTCGTCGGCGAGCGTGCGGGCCGCGGTGCGGTCACCGGTGAGGAGCGTGTTGAAGAGGTTCTCGATGGCGGTGTCGGTGTGCATGGTCAGGTCTCCTTCAGGGGTTCGTGGCAGGCTTCGTCCTGCGCACCGTGTTCATCGGGAGGAACCCGCAATGCTTCACAGATGGCCTTTGGTGCCGCTCCATGTGCGATATTGGACGCCCCGAACCCCGTTCCCGGCGCCGGAGCGCGCCTAGACTGGCCGTTATGCGTCAGCACGAGTCGGCCGATCCCGCCTGGACCGCCAACGACCTTGAGCGAAATCCCCACGCCGCGAGCGACAAGGCGCTCCGCGTCCAGCGCATGTTCACCTCGATTGCGCACGCCTACGACCTCAACAATCGGCTGCACAGCTTCTGGCGCGACCAAGCGTGGCGCCGCGCTGCGGTCCGCATGACGGAACCCGTGAACGGTGCCCGGGTGCTCGATTGCGCCTGCGGAACCGGCGACCTGACCGAAGCCTTCGCCAATGCAGGAGCCGCAACCGTCACGGGACTCGACTACACCGCGGCGATGCTCGATCTGGCGAGAGCCAGGTCAATCGATGGCCGTCGCCTGGCCGTGCAGCCCACGTACGTCCAGGGCGATGCCCAATCGCTGCCTTGGCCCGAGGCGAGCTTCGACATCGTGTCGATCGCCTTCGGCATCCGCAACGTCGACGACACGCTGAAGGCGCTGAAGGAGTTCCACCGCGTGCTCGCTCCGGGTGGCCGACTGGTGGTCCTTGAGTTCGGCGAGCCCGGCTTCGCACCCTTGCGCTGGTTCAACCGGCTCTACACGCACCAGATCATGCCGCTCACGGCAAGCCTGATCGCACGGGACCGCAGCGGCGCGTATCGCTATCTGCCTCGCAGCGTCGAGACGTACCTGAGCCCTGAGCGCCTGCGCGCCCAAGTGCACGAGGCGGGCTTCGCGGACGTTCGGCAGGATCGCATGACCTTTGGCGTCTGCGTGGGCACGCTGGGAATCAAGCGCTGAGTCGGGCGCATCAACCGTGCGGCCGCGCGTCCTTTGCGGATCGGGCCGGGCCGGCTCGATCGGCCTGATCATGCACCGACGGCGGCGAATCGGCTCGGTCCATGGTCACCTGTGGGACCTCGCGTCGTAGGATCCGATCCACGGAGATCCAACCATGACGCAACTTCCAGGACAACCGTTTCCGCCGCCACCCACCATGCACGGCGAGCCACGCCCGATCGTCGTCCGCAGCTCGATCACGCGCGGCGCCATCGGCGTCATGGTCGGCCTGCTCGCCACCGTGCTGATCTTCGGGTTCGGCCTCGTGATCGGCTTCGGCGGCGGCGCGGCGGCAGTCTCCGGCGGCATGCGCCTTGAACGCAGCGAGCTCCGTGATGGATTCGGCGGACAGATCCTCGTGGTGCCGATCGAAGGCGGCATCGATGACGCCATGGCTCGATTCGTCGCCGAATGCTCGCGCGAGATCGATGCAGGCAACAGGCCCGATGCCATCATCCTCCGCGTCGACTCCGGTGGAGGCGGCGTGTCGCCGAGCGACCGCATCTGGAAGGTCGTGCAGGATTGGCAGACCAAAGGCATCCCGGTCATCGCGAGTTTCGGTGGCACCGCGGCCAGCGGCGGCTACTACGTCGCCTGCAGCTGCGACCAGATCGTCGCCGAGCCCACGTGCATCACGGGCTCGATCGGCGTGATCGCGCAGATGTTCACGCTGCAGGGCCTGACCGACAAGGTGGGCATCGCGCCCATGACGATCGTCGCCACCGGCAGCCCGCGCAAGGACGTCGCCAACGACATGTTCCGCACGTGGACCGACAAGGACCGCGCGGTCGTGCAAGGCATCCTCGACGATGCCTACGCGACCTTCACCAAGCGCGTCCTCGATGGCCGCGCGATCCAGTTCAGCGATCTGGATGACGTGCAGCAGGTCGCCGATGGCTCGGTCTACACGGCGCAGCGGGCGCTCGATGCCGGGCTCGTCGACTCGATCGGCTACCTTGAGGATGCCATCGCGACCGCCGAGTCGCTCGCGGGCCTCACCGCCGGCGCCGCTGCCGTCTCGCGTCTGTCGCGTCCGGCCGGCCTCTTCGACAATCCGTTCGGCGCCAGCGCGCCATCGGGCGGCGCCGCGCTTGGCCAGCTTGGCCAGCGCGACCTGCGCGACCTTGCGGCGGAACTCGCCCAGCCGCGCGTGATGTACCAGCTGCACTGGTGAGCCATGCACGAGTTCCGGGGGGCGATCGATGCGCTTCGCGCGCAGCGGCGTGCACGCGCACGGCAGGAGCTCTGCGTGCGCGGCGAGTCGCTCGCCGCTCGTCACCTTGCCGACCTCGGCTACACCGAGCTCGCCCGCAACCTCCGCGTCGGGCACGACGAGGCCGACCTTGTCATGCTCACGCCCTGCGGCCGCACGCTCGTCGTGGTCGAGGTGAAGACCCGTTCCGATCCCGGCGCCCGCCCGGAGGAACGAATCGACCATGGCAAGCGCAGCAGCCTCACGCGACTGGCGCGAACGCTGGTCGAGCAACCCGCCCTGCGGCCGCTGCTGGTCCGGTTCGATGTCCTGGCCATCGTGCTGGCCGCTGGGCTCGAGCCCGAACTGCGCCACTTCATCGATGCGTGGGAGCCCGGATCGGCCTGACGCGCGCCTCTGGATTCCCGCGGCGCCCCGGCTCGCTCATCCGACCGCTCAGGCGCCCGGCACGTAGCGCTGCACCGCGATCGACTGCAGACGCACGCGCATCTGGTCGATGTCGGCGGCGACCCATCGGTCACGCAACCCCTTCAGGTAGCGCGACTGCTCGACCATGCGGCGGCGCCCGGCGATCTCGGCACGCAGCATGAGCTGCACGCCCGGGTCATAGATCGACGCCGCCGGCCGGCTGTCGCGCGCCATGATCGCGTACCACGTCACCGAGTCGCCCTTGGCCACTTCATTCGACGCACTCCCGACCGGCAGGTCCTTGAGCAGGACCTTGAGCTCGTCGTTGAGGTCGGTCGCAGCGATGTCAGCGACCGGGAAGTCGCGCCACGCACCATCGTCCTTCACGCCGAGCTCGCGCGCGACCTCGGCAAAGGGCTTTCCGGCGGCGAACGCTTCGCGCGCCTTGGTGAGCTTCTCCGCGTCCGCCGAGCGAAGGGCGATGCGCCCGACGATCGTCCGCGACTGGGCGGCGAATCGCTCGGCATTCTTGCTGTATTCCCGTTCGACATCGCGCCAGCTCACGATGATGCGCTTGTCCACGCGGCCACGCAGCAGCTCGCCGGCCAGGATCTCGTCGCGTCGGCGGGACATGAATTCGTCGAGGCCGATCCCGAGTTCCTCCATCAGCGCGTTGGTTGCGCTGGCGTTGCTGCCGCCGAGCTCGGCCACGGTCTTCTCGCGCATGTCCTTCAGGAACGCGAAGAGCCCCTGCTGCATCTCGGGCGTGAGGCCCGCCTCGGCCTCGGCGATGACGAGTTCGTTGTTGATGAGCTGGTCGAAACGCTCGGCGACGATGCGGCTGATTTCCTTGGCCGCAGGCTCGCGCGGCATCTCAGCCACGGTGCGCAACAAGCGGTCCTCCAGTGGCGCCAGGAACTCGCTCGCGAAGATCGGTCGGCCATTGACCTGGCCCACCAGGCCGTCGACGACCCAGCGCTGCCCCACGGCCACGCTTTCGGCGCGGGCGCCACCGATCGATTCCTTCACGATGTTGCCGGCGTCGTCCTTGACGGCGACGGATTCGATGACTTCACCCTCGGCTCGCGTGCCTTGGCCATCGCGCGCGGCGAGCGTTCGCGACTCGATCTCCATGGCGTTGGGAAGGTCATCGATGCCCGCATCGCGCGGGGCCAATCCCGACGCCGGTCCGAAGTCGGCGGGCGACAGCGCCACACGCGCCGCCTCGTCCTTGGCGCACGCTGCAGCGAGGCAGGCGATCAACAGCCCTGTCGTTCGCTTCACGCCGGGAATGCTAGCGATCCAGTGCGCGCTCGTGTCCCGGCCTGCGCACGTCGAGCCCCCTATACTCCAAGACTCCCCGAAAGGACCTCCATGCCGGACGACGCACCCAAGCTCCACATCGATGCCGACTGGAAGGAACAGGCCCAGGCGGAGAAGGAAAAGCTCAGCCAAAAGATCGACGACTCGCCGCGCCAGCCCGGCCCCGACGAGTTCCCGCCCGCAGACATGCGCGCGCTCGTCGGCTCGCTCGCCTCGCAGGCCCTGATGGGCCTCGGCGCCTACGCCGATCCGCAGACCGGCCGCGCCATGATCGACCTCATGGGAAGCCGCTTCGCGATCGACCTGCTGGGCGTGCTCGAGGAGAAGACCAAGGGCAACCTCACCCCCGATGAAGCCTCGGAACTCAAGGAAGTGCTGTCGGAGTTGCGCCAGCGCTTCGTGCAGATTGCCTCCATGATCCAGCAGCAGATGGCCAAGGACCCCGCCAGCGTGCAGTTCATGGGTCGCCCGGAATCCGCCCCAGGCGCAACCGATGCCCCCGCCGCCGGACCGCGCCTGGTCATGCCCGACTGATCCATCTCGCGAACGATCCACCCCGGAGCCACCGTGAGCACCCACGCCGCACCCGCCAAGACCGCCAAGACCGTTCCCTTCATCGAGCGTCATTACTTCCTGCTGCGCAGGCTCCACAGCCTCAGCGGCGTAGCGCCGATCGGTCTCTTCCTCTTCCCGCACCTGACGACCAACTCGAGCATCGTCTGGGGCTCCACGCTGAACAAGGGCAAGTTCGGCGACGTGGTCGCGCAGTACGGCAGTGATGCCGCCGGCGTCGCCACCTTCCAGCACGAGGTCGACTTCATCCACAACCTGCCCGCGCTGGTCTTCGTCGAGATCTTCGTGCTCTGGCTGCCGATCGCCTTCCACGCGATCCTCGGCGTCTACTTCGCACGCACCGGCAAGAGCAACGTCGATCGCTACGCGTACCAGGGCAACTACCGCTACTGGCTGCAGCGCATGACCGGCTACGTCGGCGTGGCGTTCATCTTCGCCCACGTCAGCAGCCTGCGCTGGGGCTGGACCTACGGCGGCCTGCTGCCGACCTTCGATGCCGCGCACGCCGCGAGCTCGACCGCGTCGCACATGCAGGATGGCCTGCTCGGCACGACCATCGCGATGCTCTACCTCATCAGCGTGCTCTGCCTGGTCTTCCACTTCGCCAACGGCCTGTGGACCGCCGCCATCACCTGGGGGCTCACCGTGTCGACTGGCGCGCAGCGCCGCTGGGGCCAGGTCTGCGCAGCCATAGGCGTGGCGCTGGCCATTGCCGGCACGTCGGCCGTCATCGGCTTCGTGACCCTCGATCCCGAAGAGGCCCGTCAGGTCGAGGACCAGCTCGCCGGACAGGCCCCCGAATCCTCCGCCTCGCATTGACTTCCGTCCACGCACGGCCTTGAATCAACCGGAGCACGAACCATGGCAACCAAGCAGTCCCGCGTGATCGTCGTCGGTGGTGGCCTTGCCGGCCTCGGCGCCGCCGTGAAGGCCGCCGAACTCGGCGTCCAGGTCGACCTCTTCAGCATCGTCCCTGTCAAGCGCTCGCACAGCGTCTGCGCCCAGGGCGGCATCAACGCGTGCAACGAGATCGCCCGGCAGCAGGGCTACTCGGAGTACGAGCACTTCGACGAGTCCATCTACGGTGGCGACTTCCTCGCCAACCAGCCTCCGGTCTACGAGATGGCGAACTGGGCACCGCGCATCATCGATCTGCTCGATCGCATGGGCGTGCCGTTCAACCGCACCAAGGAAGGCCAGCGCGACCTGCGCCTCTTCGGCGGTTCGCTCTACAAGCGCACGCACTTCGCCGGCGCGACCACGGGCCAGCAGCTCATCTACGCGTTCGACGAGCAGGTGCGCCGCTTCGAGACCGAAGGCAAGGTCACCAAGTACGAGCACTGGGAGTTCCTGCGTCCGCTCATCGCCGCCGACGGCACCTGCTGCGGCATCGTGGCCCAGGACCTGCGCACCATGCAGGTCCGTGCGTTCCGCGCGAGTGCGGTCGTCATGGCCACCGGCGGCTGCGGCCTCGTCTTCGGCAAGAGCACCAACAGCGTCATGTGCACCGGCGGCGCCGCCAGCCGCTGCTACCAGCTCGGTGCGTGGTACGGCAACGGCGAGTTCATCCAGGTCCACCCCACGGCGATCCCGGGCCACGACAAGCTCCGCCTGATGAGCGAGAGCGCGCGCGGCGAGGGCGGCCGCGTGTGGGTCCCCCGCCGCAAGGGCGACCAGCGCGATCCGCGCCAGATCCCCGACGCCGATCGCTGGTACTTCCTCGAAGAGAAGTACCCCAAGTACGGCAACATCGTGCCGCGCGACATCGCCACGCGCGAGATCTTCGATGTCTGCGTGAACCAGGGCATGGGCGTCGGCGGGCAGAACCAGGTCTACCTCGACCTCACCCACCTCGGCCGCGAGTACATGGACCGCAAGCTCGGCGGCATCGTCGAGATCTACCGAAAGTTCGTGGGCGAGGAGCCCTCGGAAGTGCCGATGCGCATCTTCCCCGGCATGCACTACAGCATGGGCGGCCTGTGGACCACGTACACCGCCAAGCCCGATCACCAGGGCATGGTCTATGGCGCGCCCAACAACATGATGACCAACATCCCGGGGCTCTACGCCTTCGGCGAGGTCAACTACCAGTTCCACGGCGCAAACCGTCTCGGTGCGAACGCGCTGCTCAGCTGCATCTTCGACGGCCTCTTCTCGGGAGCGAGCGTGGCAGCGTGGGCCAAGGAGCACGCGGTCGACGCCGTGCCGCAGCACGTCTATGACGACGGCGTCGCGGCCGAGCAGGCGCGCATGCAGTCACTCGCCACGGGCACCGGCGGAGAGAACCCCTACCAGATCGGCAAGGAACTCGGCGACGAGATGACCGCCGCGGCCACGGTCGTCAAGAGCGAGGCCCGCCTGCTGCAGGCGCGCGCCAAGCTCGCCGACCTGCGCGATCGCTCACGCCGCATGAGCCTGTCCGACACGGGCATGTGGACCAACCAGAATCTCTCGTACGCCCGCGCCGTCGCGGACATGGTGATCCTGGCCCAAGCCATGATCGAGGGTTCGATCGAGCGCAAGGAAAGCCGCGGCAGCCATTACCGCACGGACTATCCGACCCGCAACGACGAGCGCTTCCTCAAGTCGACCGTCGCGGCGTACGACCCGACCTCGGGTGGCTGCAGCATCAGCTTCGAGGACGTCGACACCGCGCTCGTGCAGCCACGCGCCCGCACGTACGGCAAGGTCGAGGCCCCCGCCGGCGCTCCTGCGCCCAAGGTGGCTGTGCCAGCGAGTCCCGACGCGACGTGACCAAGCGCACTGTGTCCCCGGCTCGCGGATGCGTTGAACGCCTGATCCGTCAGGCCGTCATGCGATGAAGAGTCGCTCCAGCCACTGCTTGGCTTGGGGCCAGTAGAGGCTCGCCCACGTGCCGGCCACGAAGCACGCCATGCCCACGAGTGCCGTGCGGTCGGTGCGCAGCACCTCGAGCGGGCTGTCGCTCAGACCTCGGCGTGCCCGGCGGTAGAAGCGGTACACGACCAGCAGCACGAACGGCGTCAGCAGTGCCAGCCCCGCGGCGCCCGCGCCGTACAGGCCCTTCGCGTGGTCGCTGAGCGTGTAGAGCAGGTACATGAGCACGGCCATGCATGCCGAGATCGCCAGCAGGAACTGCAGCTCTTGCTCATCCCCGTAACCCGCGCGCTGCCGCCATCCGCCGCCCTCGCGCTGCGCAGCCACCAAGTCGCAGGTTCGCTTCACGAAGCCGAGGAACAGCGTGAGGAAGAAGACGCAGAGCACGAGCCACACGGAGATCCGCACGTCGATCGCCACGGCGCCCACCACCGCGCGCAGCGTGAACCCCAGGGCGATCGTCGCCACATCGAGGTAGGCGCGACGCTTGAGCGTCAGGTTGTAGCCAGCCTGCAGCACGGCGTAGGTCGCGACGAGCCATCCAGCTCCGTTGCCGATGGCAAAGCCCATCGTCAACCCCACGAGCATGCACCCCATGCCGACGAGCATGGCCGTGGCGGCAGACACCGCCCCGCTGGCCACCGGTCGTCGCCGCTTGGTCGGGTGCAGCCGGTCCTCGGCGGCATCCCACGCATCATTCAGCGCGTACCAGCCGCTGGCGACGAGGCCGATCGCCACGAAGGCCATGAGCGCCAGCCTGAGCTTGGCATCGACCACGCTGCGCTCCACGCTGCGGCCCTCACCGGCCAGCCAGAAGACGATCGGCACCAGGACGAAGACCCCCTTGGTCCAGTCGCCGGGGCGGAGCAGCCTGAGCAGTGCGGGCATGGCCATGCCCAACCTATCGGCCGAACCGGGGGTCGGGTTTGCGCAAATGCCCGAGTCAGGCAACCAGGCCCCCCGCCGCGCCACCGTGAGCGACCTGCGAGCCTAGAATCGGTCTAGCCATGATCGCCTCGCCCAACACCACCTCGGCCAACCCCGTCCGCACGATCACCGTCACGATCAAGCGCCAGAACGGCCCGGCCGAACAAGCCCGCTGGGAGTCCTTCCAGGTCGAAACCCAGGACACCGCGAACCTCATCAGCGTGCTCCAGTCGATCGCCGCTCGCCCGGTCACGACCGAGGGCTCCGCGACCACGCCGGTCGTCTACGACAGCGGCTGCCTCGAGGAAGTCTGCGGCTCGTGCGCCATGGTCATCAACGGCCGCGTGCGCCCCGCCTGCAGCGCGCTGATCGGTCAGATCGTGGGTGAGGACAACACCATCACCATCGAACCCATGGGCAAGTTCCCCGTGGTGCGCGACCTCTCCGTCGATCGCGAGCGCATGTTCGCCGCGCTGCGCCGCGTGAAGGCCTGGGTCCCGATCGACGGCACCTACAACCTCGGAGCGGGCCCGCAGGAGACCCCCGATCGCCAGGAGACCCGCTACGTCATGAGCACCTGCATGTCCTGCGGCTGCTGCCTCGAAGCGTGCCCGCAGTACCAGAAGGAAGCCGATCCGAAGGCCTGGGACACGTCGTTCGTCGGCGCAGCCGCGATCAACCAGGCGCGCCTCTTCAACATGCACGCGACCGGTGCCACCGAGAAGGAAGCGCGGCTCGAAGTGCTCACCGGCGAAGGCGGCGTGAACGACTGCGGCAACGCGCAGAACTGCGTGAAGGTCTGCCCGAAGGAGATTCCCCT
>CAMDAQ010000024.1 GCA_945888705.1 Singulisphaera sp. GP187 | reverse complement strand
ACCCGATCGGCGACTTCGTCGAGGGCGGACCCTTCGGCGACAATGGGCTCTCCGGCAAGAAGCTCGTGATGGATGCCTACGGGCCGCGCGTACCGATCGGCGGTGGCGCCACGACGGGCAAGGACCGATGGAAGGCGGATGTGCGCGGGTTCCACCTGTCGCGCGAGATCGCGGTGGGCCAGGTGCTGCGCCACGGCTGCCGCGAGTGCACGGTCACGCTCGCCATCAACCCCGGCGACCGCGACTTCCGCGTCGCGGCGATCGAGCGTCGGTGAGGGGGTGGTGGTTCTATCGCTCACGGATGAGCGAGAGAAGACCCCTCTATCGCTCATGCAGCGCTTGCTTCCGGGCGAGCATGGAGCCGCGCAGCCACGGCGTTCCCACCACAGGGTGAGTGTCCCACCCATCGTGCTACAGTCGTCGCTCCGACGGCAGCGTTGCCCATCGGGCCTCACCCCGCATCCAAGGATCACGACCATGCGTCTGACCACTGTCCTCGTCGCCATCAGCCTGACGACGGCCCTCGCTGCGCCCGCTGCAGCGCTCCAGTCCGCCTCCCCCTCCGCCACGACTTCGGCGCCCGCCGCCTCGGAGTGGCCGCAGAAGGCGACCGTGGACGGCAAGACCTATGTGCTGAACGCGCCGTCGTATACGGGCATCTCGGGCAACACGGTCACCATGCGCTCGGCGGTGCAGGTCAGCACGGGCAAGGGCAACCCGGTCGATGGCACGATCGAGATGACCGCGGTCATCTCGCAGTCGAGCGCCCCCGGCTTCGTCGAGCTCGGCACCTTCAGTGTCACCGCCTGCACGATGAGCGACGGCTCGGGAAGTGCGATGACCTCCGCCATCGCCGGCCTGCTCGATGGCATGGCCATCGAAGCCACGCTGCCCACGATCGTGCAGGGGATCGCGATCGATTCCTCGCGTGACGTGTCGGGCTTGGCCAACCCCGTCCCCGCGATCCGCGTGGTCGAGCGCGCCGCGGTCCTCGTGACCCTGACGGGCGATCCGGTGCTCGGCGACTGCGGCGCTGGCTGGAAGCGCGTGGTCAACACGCCGAGCATCCTGCTGAAGTCGCCTGACGGCAGGTGGTACTCACGCGTGGGTGGCACCTCGTGGCTCTCGGCCACGACCATCAGCGGACCGTTCACCGCCACCGACACCACGCCTCCTGACGAGGTCATGGTGGCTGTGCACTCGGTCTCCGGTCCGCGCGCGGCATCGGCCAGCGCTGCAAACCGCTCGATGCCCGACGTGATCGTGGCGACCTCGCCCACGGTGCTCGTCTCGATCAACGGTGCGCCCAAGCTCGCTGCGGCCTGCGACGGTGTCGAGCGCGTCACCAACGCCTCGATGCCCGTCCTGCGCACGAACGGCACCTGGTGGCTGCTCGCCTCTGGGCGCTGGTACTCGGCGCCGAGCCTGAAGGACGGCCCGTGGACGTACGTGGATGCCTCGAGCGTCCCGTCGTCCTTCTCGAACCTGCCGGCCGATGGCATGCTCGCCGCCGTCCGTGCCAGCGTGCCCGGCACAGTCGAGTCGAAGTCCGCCGCGGTCGCCAGCAGCATCGTCCGCGCGGTCACCGTGCAGCGCAGCGGCATGCCGTGCAAGGTCCGGTTCACGGGAACGCCCGCGTTCGCGCCCATCAACGGCGATCTGTCCTTCGCGACCAACGCGTCGCAGCCCGTGATCCAGTCGGGCAGCACCTTCTACTGCTGCGACGACGGAGCCTGGTTCACCGCGACCTCGAGCTCGGGGCCGTGGAGCGTCTGCGACTCGGTGCCGGCATCGATCTACTCGATCCCCGCGTCGTCGCCGGTCTACGCGTGCACGTTCGTCGAAGTCGTCGCGTCGACCCCGACCACGGTCACCTTCGGCAGCACCTCGGGCTACCTCGGCACCTACATGCAGGGCGGCGTGCCGGTCTTCGGTACCGGCTACGACTACAACGCCTCGACTGCGCCCGCGATCGACCAGGCCAAGCTGGGGTCGTCGTCGTACGTCGCCCCGAGCTACCCGACGACCTTCGGCAACCAGAGCGAGTACTCGTACAGCAGCGGCACCTACGCGCCTGAGCAGGATGACGGCTGGTCGTACGGCTACGCCGACCTGTATCCCTCGATCTACACCGATGGCTACGGCGGCTGGGGCTGGAGCCCGTACTGGGGCACGGCGTGGGGCTACGGTTGCGGCTGGGGCTGCGGCTGGGGTTGGGGCTGCGGCGCCTGGGGCGATCGTGGCTGGGGCGCGTGGAGCCGCGGCTGGCATGACCGCGGCATGGCGGATCGCGCGCTGAACAACCGTGGCGATGGCCGAGCAGCCAACGCCGCCCAGAACCGCTGGAACAACGCACGCGGCGCCAACGCCGGCAACCGTGACGGCGCGCGCAACGGCTCGATGGCCAACCGCGGCATGGATGGCTACCACCGAGCCGGCGGCTCCGAGAGCGTCTCGGGCTTCCGATCGGCGGAAGGCTCGCGCTACGGCGGGTACTCCCGCGGTGGCGGCGGCATGCGCGGCGGACGCCGCTGAAGAGGGCGGTCCCCGGACCGCTCGGCGACATCCTGCAATCCATTCGACGGCACCTCGGTTCGGGGTGCCGTCGTTCGTTTGCCAGGGGAGTTTGGGCGACTTTTGCGCGTTGAAAGCGCTGCGCGGAGTCAAACTGTGCGCGACCTCAACCCGTCCACGCCGCGAGCAGCGCGCCCAGGTCGGGGCCGCCGATCGAGCCATCGCCATCGATGTCGCCGGCACCGCTGCCGCCGAAGTTCGAGAGCAGGATGCCCAGATCGACCCCATCCGTGCGGCCATCGCCGTCGATGTCGGCCGTGCGGGTCGAGCTCTGCGTGATGCCGTCGCCCGCGGCGGGCGCATCCCAGCACTCGCTCCATCGCGTGAAGTCGCCCTTCAGGTGCAGCAGCAGGAACTCGGTCGATTCTCGCCGCACGATCGCCAGCTGCTGCTCGCGCGTGATCGATCCTGAATCGCAGAAGGCGATCGAGGAGTCGATGAAGCCGCAGTGGGAGCCACCGGTGATCGAGACGAGCTGCGACGAGCCCGCGAGGTTGGGGTACATCGCGCTCGTCGAGCTCGGCGTGACGATCGTGTCTTGGCTGCCCACGATCAGTCGCGTGGCGCACTCCACGCCGAGCGCCGCCGTGATCGAGCTAGGGTTGGTGTTCGCAGCAGCCCACGGCACCGCGCAGCGGATCGATGGATCGGACTGCGCGGCCAGCAGCGAGCAGCCGCCACCCATCGAGTGGCCCATGACGCCGCGTCGGGATCCATCGACGCCGCCGAACCAAGGCGAGCCGACGACCGTGGCCTGGCCCGCGAGCCAGTTCAGGCTCGACACAAGGTCAGCCGCGAACGCGCCGTGGCTCGGGAGCAGGCCGCCTTGGGTCTGCGGAAGGATCGTGACGAAGCCCCAGGTCGCCAGGTGCGCACCGGTCGACTGGTAGATCGTGACGGGGGAGAGGAAGCCATGACCGAACGCGATGATCGGGTAGGGGCCCGCAGCCGGGTTCAGGGGCGCGCCGACCGCGGTACTCGTGCCCGGATAGTGGATGCTGGCCGTGAAGCTGGACCCATCGCCGCGCACGACCGTGACATCCCGCCGAGCCGCGAGCAGCGCCCCCGGCGCCGACAGGTCATCCGCGAGAGCAGGGGTGGCCACACAGAGGAGCGCGAACAGTGCGAGGGTTCGGGTGGTGATCATGGGAGCGCCGGAAGCCGGGTCGAGGGGTTTCGGCTGCAGTGCGAAGCGGGATTCAGCCCCACCCGCCCAAGAGCGCCCCAAGATCCGCGCCGCCGACCGAGCCATCCAGGTTCAGGTCGGCGGTGCTGTTTGACGAGCCCCACGCACCGAGCATCGTGCCCAGGTCGGCGCCATCGATGATGCCATCGCCATTCAAGTCGCCGCGGCGCACGGCCGCCCGCGCCCAGAACGCCTCGGCGTCGATGCTGTCCAGATCGCCGTCGCCATCGAAGTCGAACATCTCGCGGCCCGGCGCGATAGGGCCCGGCCCGAAGCCGGCCATCGCCGCCCAATCGGTCACGTCGATCACGCCATCGCCCTGCAGGTCGCCAAGGCGTGATTCGGGGTACGCGGTCCACACCACGCCCTCGGGCAGGTTCAGCAGCGTTCGCGAGCCGCCACCCGCGGGCCACTGCACGGTGATCGAGTCGGCACCGGTGGATGCACCAAGCCCGAAGTGCAGCATCGTTTCGTGCTGCGAGAGGTAGCCGTTGCCGCCGCACAGGACCTGCCGGCGCTGCGGAGCAGGCACCACGCCGCCGACCGAAGCGGGCTGCAGCGTGGCGATCGCGCCGATCGCATCGCGCACCTTGCCCGCGCCGGCAACGCGCAGTCGCAGCCACGATCGCTGCTGGCCGTCTTGGTTGATGTACAGGCGCGTCGCTGACCCGTAGTTGTTGACGAGCATGTCGAGGTCGCCGTCGCGGTCAAGATCACCCATGACGCTCGAGAAGGAGAGCCCACTCGTGCCGGTGACCGAATAGTCCGCGGCACGATCCACCATCGGCGGCGTGCCAGGGTTGATGTAAAGCCTGTTCGCGAAGGTCTCGTTGTTGACGTATAGGTCCTGGTCGGCGTCGTTGTCGACATCGAAGAAGAAGGTGCCCCAGCTGAAGCGCTGGTTCGAGACGCCCCACGCGGCATCGGCCTGCGTGAACGCCAGCGGCCCGGATTGCAGCATGAGCGGATTCACGCCAAAGAGCGGCGGCGCCGGGTCGGGCACGTTCGTGAAGTAGAAGTCCGGTCGCAGGTCGTTGTCGGGATCGCCCACGGCCATGCCCATCGAGCAGAGGGCCACGCTGAAGCCGCTCGAGGCACCGATGTCCAGGAAAGCCGTCCCACCCAGGTTGCGCCAGAGCTGGTTGGGAACGTTGCCGAAGCCGCGATCGTTGCTCACCGCCAGATCCGGCCAGCCATCGGCGTCCACGTCGGCAAAGGTCGACTGGTAGGAGAGACCCACCGAATTCACTCCACGCGCCGCGGCGATCTCCTCAAAGGTGCCATCGCCGCGATTGCGGTAGAGCCGATTCGGCGTGCCAACCAAGTACGTGCACACGTACAGGTCGAGCCGGCCATCGCCATCCACATCGGTCACGCTGGTGCCGGTGCACATGGCGCTGAAGCCCAGCCCGCTGGCCGCCGAAATGTCGGTGAACGACAGGCCGCCGTTGTTGCGCAGGAACCTGCACGGGTGGTGGCGCTGGGCGATGAGTAGATCGAGGTCGCCGTCGCGGTCATGGTCGAACGCGCTCACGCCCTGCGCCGACAGCGCGTTGCCCGCACCGGCGACCGCACTGCGGTTGATGAAGGAACCGCTGCCGGTGTTCTCGAAGATGCCGATCAGTCCATCCGCGCGGCCCGTCAGCACGAGGTCGAGATCGTCATCCCCATCGAGGTCGGCGACCGCCATGCCGTAGCCCTCTTGCGGATGGTCGAAGGGCGGCGAGAGCGTCATGTTGTAGATGACCCCGCGCGCAGCATGCTCGCTCGTGAAGGGCACCACCTGTGCAGCAACCTAGGGCGTTGCCAGAAGGGCAACGACGCCGGCCAGGCTCTGGATGGTCGGTCGCGAAGTCATGAATGGACGACGAACTGATGGCATCCGGACCATGGGATGCAAGCCCCCAGCCGCGGGAATCCCTGAAGGGGCAGGTCGGATCCAAAAAACAGCCCCCGCCGGACATCTCGGCGGGGGCTGGCTCAGGAGGTCAGCTGACTGACCGATTGGATCACTCGGGAATGCCCGGCGCGGTCCAGGTGGCCAGGAACATGGCGAAGTCGTCGCCATCCACCGTGCCGCTGCCGTTCAGGTCGGCGCTGCCGGGTCCGCCCCACTGGCCGAGCAGCACCACGAGGTCAGCACCGTTGACGATGCTGTTGTTGTCGAAGTCCGCCGGGCTGTCGATGCGCACGATGCGACCTTCGCCCGCGGTCGGGTAATCCGCGGCGGTGATCTGTCCGCCGAGGCCCTGCGTCACGTAGTTGAACAGCGCCTGCTGGTACGACACGCCGAGGTTCTCAAACGGCAGTCCGTTGAGGGGATACTCGTCACCGCCGCGGCAGAGGAAGTCGATCGTCGCGATCGCAACCGTTGCCTTGGGGTTCACGGCCATGCCTTCGTCAAAGAGCATGGTGCCGTCGTTCAGGATCACGTCACGCACGCGCTGGCCGGGGACCGTGTCGACGAAGTAGCTGAAGCTGAATCCACCGACCTGGGCGAAGCGACCGTTGCCCGACGACGGATAGCCCGGCGAGGGGCTCACGCGGCTGACCGCGTTCTCCAGGAGCGCCTTGATCGTTGCCATCGGGACATTCGGCACGATCGCGACGAAGTTCGAGAAGGGCAGGATCTGGAACGTGTTCAGCTCCGTGAAGTTGCCGGCAGCGAGGATGCTGTTGTTGCGGATCCCGCCACCGTTCTGGAAGCTCATCACCGGCAGCGGAAGGCCTTCCTGCACCGCAAGCTGCTGGGCCTGCCAGAGCATGGAGTCGGCGCAGAGGTTGCCTTCGTTGGTCTCCTTCGTGCGGATGACGCTCGTGCGGCCGTCAAGGGCAACGGCCGACTGGGCGATCACGTTGGCCGCCAGACCCGCGACCGAGGCCGCGACCGGATCCGTCACGGCCGCCTTCACCCCGGCATCCTCGATGACGCCATCGGCCTGCGCGGTGCTCGCCACGCGGACCGGGCCGCTGGTCGGGTCGACCGCGAGCACGTTGCCGTCGGCATCGAAGTCGACCACGAGACGGCCGACGTAGCGGTAGTCGCCGCGGGTCGTGATGATCGGCAGCTGCTTGCCATCGGCGTCGGACTCGTACAGCGGATACGCGCCGTAGCGGATGTCGGGGACGCCGTCGCTGTTGGTGTCGACCGCGTCATCCGGCACCAGGAGCTGGCCTGCGTTCCAGAGCAGTTCATCGCCGCCGCCGGCGACAAGCACGTCGACGTTGCGCAGCGACTGGGCCAGCAGGCGCTCTGCGCTGATGCCCTGCAGGTGGGTCATGACGACGATGTACTTCACGCCCTTGGCCGTGAGCGCATCGACCTGCGCTTGGATGCGCTCGGCCACGTCGGTGTTGACGATGACATCGCCAGGGGTCGAGATGAAGGGCAAGTCCGTGGTCGTGGCGCCGACGAAGCCGATGGTGCGGCCATCGGTCGTGGTGGTCACGCTGGCGCGGATGCGGCCGGCGGTGGCGAGCGCCGCGAGCGAGGGTTCCGGGGACACATCAAGGTTCGACGACAGGAACGGCGTGCCGTCGGTGAAGCCGTTGATCAGGTTGGCCAGGATCTCCGGACCGAAGTCGAAGTCGTGGTTGCCGATGCAGATCGCGTCGTAGCCGATGGCCTGGAGGCCGACGGCGTCGTAGTAGCGGCTGCCGGCCGGCAGCGACAGGCTCGCGTTCCACTCAGGGCCCGCAAGCACGTTGTCGCCGCTGCTGACCATGACCACGCCGCCCTCGGCATCGGCCGCGGCGCGCAGCTGGTCGACCTTGGTCTTGAAGCGCGCAACGCCACCGTAAGCCTGCTGCGAGCTCGATGGGTAGAGCAGCTTGCTCTCGGTGTCGTTGGTGTGGAGCACGGTCAGGCGGAAGTCGGCGGTCGGCGTGCCTGCAAGTGCAGCAGCCGACAGCGTGATGGCAATCATCGACATGGCATCGTTCCTCTGGTTCGGTTCTGGATCGGTTCCCGCAGCGACACGGCGGCGCCGGGGGCGAGCATTGACGCTGACCTGCATGAACGCCGCGTGAGCGGAGGGTCAAGAACCTTCAAGCGACCTGCACGGACTTCGTGAAGGCACATTCGCCTGCGGAGCCGGTGGTGCTAGCCTCCAGGACCATGCTGTGCGCCGCTGCCCTGTCGCTCCTCGCGTCCCAAGTCGTGGCTGCACCGCATGCTGCACCACCGATCGGTATCGCCAAGTCGTTCGTCGGCGGCTCGTGGAACGAGGTCATGGGCACCGAACCACTGCCCGCGGGCCGCACGCTCGTGTGGGAACGGCAGGGTGCGGTGTGGCTCCTCGAAGCCGATGGATCGCGCGCCTCGGCACCCGCGCTGAACCTGCGCGACGAAGTCGGCGGGTGGCGCGACTACGGCCTCATGTCGGTCGTGGCGCATCCGCAGATCGCGCAGAACGGCTTCATCTACCTGATGTACGTCGTGGATCGCCACCATCTCGACCTCGCCGGCACGCCGCAGTACAGCCCTACGACCGACACGTACTTCACGGCCACCATCGGCCGCATCACGCGCTATCGGTTGACGCCGGAATCGGGCTTCACGGCGATCGATCCGGCCTCGCGCACGGTGCTGCTGGGCGAGAGCGCGTCGACCGGGATTCCCATCGTGCACCAGTCGCATGGCCCGGGCACGCTCATGTTCGGTCGTGACGGCACGCTGCTGGTCACCACTGGCGATGCCGCCAGCTACAACGAGGTCGACACCGGCGGCCAGGTCGCCGATGGCTGGGTGAACGATGGCCTCACGCGGGGCATCCTGCGCTCGAAGGAGAACATCGGCGCGTTCCGCTCGCAGCTTCTCGACTGCCTCAACGGCAAGGTGCTGCGACTCGACCCGGCCACCGGCAATGGCGTCGCCAGCAATCCATGGTTCGACGCCGCCGCGCCGCGATCGGCCAAGAGCCGCGTCTTCGCGCTGGGGCTTCGCAATCCGTTCCGTGCATGGATCGAGCCCGGGACCGGGTCGACCGATCCTGCGCTCGCCAACCCGGGGCGCATCGTGATCGGTGACGTGGGCTGGAGCACGTGGGAAGATGTGCAGGTCTGCGACGGTCCGCGCCAGAACTTCGGGTGGCCGCTCTTCGAAGGGCTGACCGTCAACAACGGCTACTGGGATGCAGGCACGCTGAATCCTGACGCACCCACCGGTCTGGCGAGCCCGGCGCAGCATCGGTTCCGTGAGCTCGTGCGGCAAGACTCGCTCGATGCGACCTTCGATCAGCCACTGGATCCCTTTGCGTTCCTGCAGGCCGAGCAGGCCAGCGCGAGCGGCGCGCCGGTCACGGGCAATGACCGTGGCTACCAGGGCACCGGCTACCGCGACTACCAGACGAGCTCCGGCGAGTGGATCGACTTCACGGTGCAGGTCCCCACGGCTGGCACCTACACGCTGTTCGCGCGCTACACGCTGGGCGTGACGGCGTCTCGCACGCTGCGGGTGAGCGTGGATGGAGCCGTCGCGGTCAACCTCTGGACGTTTCCGTCCACGGGCGCGTGGGGCGATTGGCGGCTGCTGTCGACCACGCTCTCGCTGCAGCCTGGCACGCGCGTGATCCGCCTGGCGACCACGACCAACAGCGGGCCGAATCTTGACGCCATAGCGCTGGTGCCTGCAGGGCAGCCGGCCCCGCAGCTTGCAGCCAGCCTGCCGACCTTCGAGCATCGACGGCCGATCGTCGAGTGGAGCCACGCGAGTTCGCTCGCGCGCACACCGACCATCACGAACAATGCGGCCACCACGGCGACCGTCGGCAGCACCGCCGGCGCGACCGGCGATCCCTTCAACGGGTTCTGCGCCGTCGGCGGACCGATCGTCAACGACGCCGCCTGGCCGCTCGACTGGCGCGGCGTGATGCTCATGGGCGACTTCACAGCCAACTGGATCCGTGCGCTCACGCTCGATGCCAACGGCCGCGTCACGGCCGTGCGCACGTTCGACCAGTTTGATCCGCTCGAGCCATCGTCGCAGCGCCTCTACGCGCCGGTCTCGATCGAGCTCGATGCGCGCGATGGCAGCCTGTGGGTGGCGCAGTGGCCCGATCGCCTCGCGCGCTACCGCCCAACGTGCCCGGCCGACCTGTCGGGCGATCGCGTGATCGATGGGTTGGACCTTGGCACGCTGCTCTCGGGCTGGGCTGCGGCCGGCCCGGCCGACATCAACCGCGATGGCGTGGTGGATGGTGCGGACCTTGGTGCGCTGCTGGGTTCGTGGGGCGCGTGCCCCTGAACGTGAACGGCGGCGCGGCCTGTCACCACTGCCGCGCGCGGCGGCGCGGCCTTCACATGTGCCGCGCGAGGTAGTCGTCGTAGGCGATCCGCAGTCCATCGCGCAGGCTGGTCGTGGCCTTCCAGCCCAGCGCGTGCATGCGTGACACATCCATGAGCTTGCGGGGCGTGCCGTCGGGCTTGCTGGTGTCGAGCTCAATCGAACCGGTGTAGCCCACCACGTCCATCACCGTCTCAACGAGTTCGCGGATCGTCACGTCGCTGCCGCTGCCGATGTTCACGAATGGTCCGTCGTAGCCCAGCTCCATCAGCCTGATGCAGCCATCGGCCAGGTCATCGACGAACAGGAACTCGCGCCGCGGCGTGCCGGTACCCCACACGGGCACGCTTGGCTCGTGCCGCACCTTGGCATGGTGCACCTTGCGGATGATCGCGGGGATGACGTGGCTGCCCTCGGGGTCGTAGTTGTCGCCCGGGCCGTAGAGATTGCAGGGCATCGCGCTCGTGTAGCGGCGACCGTGCTGGCGGGTGTAGCTCTCGCACATCGAGATGCCAGCGATCTTCGCGAGCGCGTAGGGCGCGTTGGTCTCTTCGAGCGGGCCGCTCAGCAGCGATTCCTCGCGGATCGGCTGCGGGGCCATCTTGGGATAGATGCAGCTCGATCCCAGGAACAGCAGTCGCTCCACGCCGGCCAGGTGCGAACCGTGCACCAGGTTCAGCATCGTCTGCAGGTTCTGCTGGATGAAGTCGGCGCGGTAGGTGTTGTTGGCCAGGATCCCACCGACCTTTGCCGCAGCGATGAAGACGAAGTCAGGTCGATGCTCGGCCAGGAAGCCGTAGGTCGCGCGCTGGTCGAGCAGGTCGAGTTCGTGCCGAGTCCGCACCAGCAGGTTCGTGTACCCGCGCTGCTGCAGCCGACGCACGATCGCCGAGCCCACCATGCCGCGGTGCCCCGCGACGAAAATCCGTGCCGAGTGATCCATGCCGCGATGGTACTGCGCGCTCAACGCGCTCCGGGCAGGTCGTCGTGGAACGTGGGCTTGAGTTCCGCCGGCCCCGAAGACTTCGCTGGTGCGGTTGACGCTGCCGGCCCGGACGATGCGGGCGGTGCGGCGGGCTCTGCCGTGGAAGCGGCTGCGCCCTCAGTGGTCTCATCAGCAAGCGCCTCGATCGCCTTGGGATCGATGCCCAGGGCTGTCAGGTCCTTCATGCGTTGCACGGCCTTCCTCACCTGCCGCACGACCAGCCAGTGCACGAAGCTCACGAACGCAATCGCGAAGAGCCCGACCGCGATCGGGATCGCGTTCGACCAATCCCAGCCGGGTTCGAGCACCGCGCGCTCGGGATCCTGAGGGTCGTACGACACGGTGACCGACCGGCCGACCGGATACGCCGCCACGGCCTCGTTGGCTGCAGACTGCGACGATGCCAAGACCTTGTAGCTGCGCCGATTCCCGTGCAGGCCCTTGCCATCGACCTCATAGTCGAACTCGATGTGGGCGTGATAGCTCGTGCTGGTGCGCCCCTTGTGCGTGGAGCGGTGGCTCGTGACCTCGCTGCGCGTCACGGTGCCCGCGACCGTGGGCCACGATGAACTCTTGGCGGCGCGGTCCCATTCGAGCACGCCCTGCACCGCGAAGAAGATCCCCATGAGCACGAAGATCGCTTGGAAACCCGTGAAGATCCAGACGACCCAGCGCGCATGGCGCTCGGTCATGACCGAGGGTCCGCGGCTCGTGGATCGCTTGCCCCAGCGGAGCTTCATGTTCAGCCGATCCGGTCCACGCCGCCAAGGTAGGGGCGCAGCGCGGTGGGGATCGCGATCGATCCATCCTGCTGCTGGTGGATCTCCAGGATCGGGATCAGGATGCGCGGGCTGGCGAGCACGGTGTTGTTGAGTGCATACGCGAAGTGGATGCGACCCTGCTCATCGCGGTAGCGAAGGTTCAGGCGCCGGCACTGGAAGTCGCCCAGCCGGCTGGCGCTGTGCGTCTCGCCGTACGCGCCTGTGGGCATGCCATCGGCACCGGTATCACCGCGGCCGGGCATCCAGCACTCCACGTCGATCATGTCCTCGTTCTTCACGCCGAGGTCGCCGCTGCAGCACTGCAGCAAGCGGTAGGGGAGCTCAAGCCGCTGCAGGAGCGCCTCGACGAAGCCGAGCATGCGCTTGTGCCACTCGCGGCTCTCGGCATCGTCGGCCTTGCACACCACGACCTGCTCGACCTTGTCGAACTGGTGGATCCGGTAGAGCCCGGCCGTGTCCTTGCCCGCGGCGCCCGCTTCGCGACGGAAGCAGGTGCTCACGGTCGTGTAGCGCAGCGGCAGTTCCTCGTGCGAGAGGATCTCCTCGGCGTGCAGGCCCATGAGCCCGACCTCGCCGGTGCCGGTCAGGAACAGGTCATGGCCCGAACCACGCTGCGATTCCTCGATGTGATAGGCCTGCTCGCGACCGGCGGGGAAGAAGCCCGTGCCGACCATGCACTCTTCCTTGACGATCACCGGCACGCCGACGGCCGTGAAGCCGTTCTCGACGGTCATGAAGTCGAAGGCCATGCGCAGCACGGCCTGGTGCAGCCGCATGCCCCAGCCGGTGAGCGCGTAGTGCCGCGTGCCGGCCATCTTCACGCCGCGCTCGAAGTCGACCATGCGGTGCTGCTTGACCAGGTCCAGGTGCCCGCGCGGCGAGAAGCCCTTGTTCGCCGCGAACGGGCGCGATGCATCGAACGCCGCGGGATTCCAGCGGCGGATCTCGACGTTGTCCTCGCTGCCCTTGCCCTTGGGCACATCGTGCGCGGGCGGCTGCGGGATCGTGAGGAGCACGGTGTGCCATTCGGGCTCGATCCGCTGCAGTTCCGACTCGAGCACCGCGACCTGGTTCTTGAGCGCCAGTGGCTTGGCCTCGAGCTCGCGCAGTTCCGCCTCGAGCCGCGCGCGGTCGCCCTCGGCCGCCGACTTCAGCGCGCCCTTGGCCTTGCCGATCTGCGGCCCGATCTCCTTGCTGATGCGGTTCTGCTCGGCGCGCTTGCCTTCGAGCTCGGTGAGGATGCGACGGCGCGCATCATCGAGAGCGATCAGGCGGTCGAACTCGCAGTGCATGCCCTTGTCGCGGGCTCCGGCACGGAAGCGCTCGGGGTCGTCACGGAAGGCCTTGATGTCGATCATGGTCGCGCGGAGTGTACGGATTCCGCGCAGCCCGTCCGTTCACCCCCGGTAGTCAGGCGGTGCAGCCCAGCGCAGCTTCTGCGAGAGCGTGTGCAGGTACGAACAATCGGGGTTGGCGATCAGCCGGGCCATGTGGTGATGGCGGCTGACGACGACCGTGTCGCCGACCTTCAGGCTTTCGACTGGAATGCCATCACAGAGCAGCGACGTGCCAGGGTTGGCTCGCATGAGATCGAGCCGGACATCGGTATGGCTGGGCACCACGACCGGACGGAACGCCAGGCTGTGCGCAGCTTCGGGAGTCACGATGAGCACTTCGGTGTCAGGATGCACGACCGGCCCGCCGGCGCTGGCGTTGTAAGCGGTGCTGCCCACCGGCGTGCTCACGATGCAGCCGTCGCCATCGATCACCGGACCATCCTCGCCGTTCAGGCCCAGGCGCAACTCGATCATGTGGTAAGGCGGGCCAGCGGTCACGACGGCATCGTTCATGGCGACGTGCGAGGCGCTCAGCGAACCATCGCGCGCCACCACGCGCACCTCCAGCAGCATGCGATGCCGCACGAGCGGGCTTGCTCCGAAGATGCTCGGCGCGTGGGTCTCGAGCGATGCAAGGTCGAACTCCGCGAGGAACCCCAGCCGGCCGTTGTTCACGCCCACCACTGGAACGCCCGTTCCTGCCAGCCTGCGGCACTGCGCGATGAGCGTGCCATCACCGCCCACGCTCACGAGCCGATCGAAGCCCACGCGCGGATCGTGCGGTGCATCGACGGCGAACTCCGCCACGACATCGGCGTGGCGCGCCACGATCGCGCGGACCTCGTCGATCATGGTCGGTCGGCCGTCGCGCGTGCGACCGACCGCGATGGCTGTGCGTGCGCGGCTCATGACACCAGTCCCTTCGTGAGTCGCATGAAGGCGGTCTCCAGGTCGGGCCGCTCCTCGGTGAAGCGGCGCACCCGGAAGCCCTGCGCGATCAGGCGATTTGGTAGGTCGCTGAGCACGGTGCCCGCAGCCGCATCAAGGTGGACCTCGATGCGCACGAGCGCATCCTCGCGCTGCAGGTCGACCTTGGTCACCCCCGGCACCTTGGCCAGGAGCGCGGCCGCATCCTTGGGGCGCTCGTCGACCACCACATGCACCACGTGCCCGACCGCGGTCTTCGACATGATGTCGGCCATCGGCCCGCTGTAGACGAGCTTGCCCTGCTCGACGATCCCCACGTGCGTGCAGAGCTCGGCGAGTTCGAACAGGATGTGGCTCGAGATGATGATGGTCTTGCCCATCGCGCGAAGCTCCTTGAGGAGTTCACGCATTTCGATGCGCGCGCGCGGGTCCAGTCCGCTCGATGGCTCGTCCAGCAGCAGGACCTTGGGGTCATGCAGCAGGACGCGCGCGACCGAGAGCCGCTGCTGCATCCCGCGCGAGAGCCCGTTCACTTCCGCGAGCGTCTTGCCTGTGAGGTCGGTGAGCTCGAGCACATCGGACACGGCCTTGCGACGGGCGTCGCCGTGGATCCCGTAGCAGCTCGCGAAGAACTCCAGGTACTCCTGCACGAGCATGTCGTCGTACGCGCCCATGAAGTCAGGCACGTACCCGATCACCGGGCGGATGAGCGCGTTCTGGTAGCCCACCGTCTTGCCATCGATGCGCGCCTCGCCCCAGCTGGGCTTGAGCAGCGTGGCCAGGATCTTGATGGTGGTCGTCTTGCCTGCGCCGTTGGGACCGATGAAGCCGAAGCAGGATCCCTGCTCGATCTTCAGGTTGAGGTTGTCCAGGGCCGTCAACTCCCCGTACTTCTTCGTCAGGTTGACGGTCTCGATCATCGCCATGGCTGACGGGATCGTAGCAGCGACGCTTCAGCGAACCATCGTTGCCGGCACGATTGCATCGACTTGCGGCAGGGGGAAGACCACGCGCACGAGCGTCGTGCCGGACATGGGCACGGCCTCGCCGTCGATCGACAGGGACACGGGGCCGCCGTCGAGGTTCGCATCATCCGGTTCGACCGTCAGGAAGCCCATCACGATCACGCAGGGCCGCGAGCACCATGGGCCAAGGTCCAGCGCGTGGCCGGCCACGCGCTGCACGGCCACTTCATTCTCCGTCGGGCCGCGCGCAGCGGCCGCAGTGGCCCACCAGCGCGGATCCGGCAGCATGCCGTACAGGCTCATCATCGTCAGGTGTTCGCGCGCGACCTTGTCGCTGAGTGATCCGCTGGTCGAGATCGGTGCGAACGGCTGGCGCAGGGGAGCGATCAGTCCTGCATCCAGGAACGTGTCCAGTCCCAGCACGCCGGGATCGGCTGGATCGATCACCGGCAGGGCGCGATCCTGCCGGCCTTGGACCGGTGGATAGAGCACATTCGCCAGCTCGAGCTCCGTTGCCGGCGCCCAGGGCGATGTGAGCCGAGCGGCGAGCACCATGCTTGGCATGGCATCGCTCGGCGCGATCGGTACGGCCTTGGTCGCCGCCGTCGCGCGCTCGTTGAAGCGGGGCGGTGACGGCCGGAATGGCGTGACGTGCAGCACCAGGACATCGGTGAGCGCAGCGGGCAGCCCATGCTTCAGCTTGCCCGTGAGGTAGCTCGCAGGTGCCGCGTCGGCCGAGCGCGTCGCGTTCGCAGTCTGCTGCAGCGGCGCACCGCTCACCGCAGGCAGGCCGCGCCAGGCCGACGGAAGGTCGCCGCTCCATGTACCGGCCACCATCGTGGCCGTCGCGCGAGCAGGGAGCGTGAGAGCACCGGAGCGCGACGCCTGGACGGTGTACCGGGTCGCGTCGGGGAACTCGCCGTCGTCACCGACCGGCGAGAAGGGGCGCAGCACGCCCTGGCCACCAGGCAGCGACACATCAGCTGTGCCGTAGGTGGGCAGGAATGCACTGGCCCACGTCTGCGTGCGGATCGCAGGCTGCGTTCCGGGCAGAGCACCGGGTGCAACCACGGCATCGATGACCGTGAGGTGCTGGGCGCGGGCATCGGCCTGACGCAGCACGGCACCGGCGAGCCAGGCCACCGCGCCGAATGCACAGGCAATCACCACGAACGCGAGCCAGCTCCACCGTTCCTGCTTGCGATGGCGCAGCACATAGAACGAGACCGGCCCGGCGAGCAGCCAGTACGCCGCGAAGAGCAGGATCGAGACCGACGTCAGGTTGGACGCCGTCGAGCGCATGCCGATGAACGCGTTGAAGAACTCGCTGCCGCCGATCACGATGCGGCTGGGATTGGTCTCGATCGGCGAGGGCTGCGCGTCCTTCCACTCACGCAACCGTGCGCGCGGAGGCGTGTCGCCGCGTCGGCCCATGATGCGGTTCCACCAGACGTCCGCTTCCGGCAGGTCGCTGTCCACGTAGCGGCGTCGATTCAGGGCATCGGCATCGAGCCCGCTGATGACCAGCGTTCCGGCGCCGAACGGCCGCTCCACCACAAGGCACGCCGCGTCGAGGGTGTCGCGACGGGGTTCGGGAACGCCGTTCCACGCACGCGGTACCGGCATCGCCACGAGTTCAACCCATGGCGCGCTGCACTCGCTGAAGGTGGTCACGGGCTGCGTGCCATCCTTGCGCAGCTCGAGGCGCTGCGACGAGATGACCGGCGCCAGCGTGCTCGCCTTCACATCCTCCACGCGCGTCCATGCCAAGCCCTTGAGTGCTGCAGCGATCCACTCCGGCTGCGTCGCATCGAGCGAGAAACCATCGGTTGCCGCAGAGACCTGCAGGATCAGCCGACCGCCGCCCTCCACCCACGCACGCAGCGCCTTGTCCTGGGCCGCGAGGAGCGAGTTGAGCGGCGCGCCCGCCCAGACCACGGCCTTGAAGCCAGACCACCCTTCCACGCGATCGGGGAGCTGCGCCGTCTCGCGGACCTCGCCCACCGTCACGTAGCCACCAAGGCACGGCGACTGTTGCCCGGGATCCCACGCGGCCATGCCGCAGTGACCGCCCGCGACCACGCCCACGATGTCCACGGCAGGATCGACCTGGATCGCACCGCGAGTCGGTTGTTCGACCGCCAACTGCACGCGTTCGAGCAGTCGCCCGCGCCGGCCGTCATCGCGCTCGTAACTCGCCAGCGCAATCGGCTTGCCCGAGACACCGGAGGCGATCGACGGATAGATCCACATCGACGTCGCTCCCGACGAGAGCACGCTGCGCATCGAGTACTCGGCGATGTCGCCGTCGACGTTGGGGACTTCCACCACGAGCTCGGCATCCACGCCCTCGCGGCTGTCGCCAGCAGGCAGGGATGCCTGGATCTGCAACGGCACGATGCCGCCGAAGCGCACCACATCCGCGAACCCGGCGCGCTCGAGCACGAGGTCCCCGGATGCCGTGGCGGCCACGGCCGCCGCAGCGACCGCACTAGCGGCGCAGCGCACCGAACTCGGCCAGCATCGCGGCATGGCTCATGGCTCCGTTCATGAAGCACTTCACCTCGAACTTCTCGTTGGGCGAGTGCACGCGGTCGTCATCGAGCCCGAAACCCACGAGCAGCGCATCGATGCCCAGCTCGCGCTGGATCGTGCCGACCGCAGGGATGCTGCCGCCGGAACCGATCAGGTACGGCGCCTTGCCGTACGCGCGTCGCAGGCCGGTTTCGGCCGCCTTCATGTACGGGCTGTCGTCGCGCACCATGATCGCGGGGTTGCAGCCGTGCTCGTGCAGTTCCATCGTGCAACCGGCTGGCAGCCGTTCGCGGAAGAACCGCTCGATGCCTGCGAGGATCTTCTTCGGATCCTGTCCTGCGACGAGCCTGCAGCTGAGCTTCACGCTCGCCTGCGAGGCGATCACGGTCTTGGCGCCGGCACCCGTGTATCCACCCACGATGCCGTTGCAATCGCAGGTCGGTCGGCTCCACGTGCGCTCAAGCGTGCTGCGCCCCGACTCGCCGAAGCCCTTGGCCAGGCCGATCTCGCCGAGGAATTCGCCGTCATCCCACGGCAGGTCCTTCCACATCGCCGCCACGCGTGCGGACAGTTCGTGCACATCGTCGTAGAAGCCCGGGATCTGCACGCGGCGGTCGCCGTCGTGCAGCTGTGCCACGATCGAGGCCAGCACGTTGATCGGGTTGGGCACCGCGCCGCCGTAGAGCCCGGAGTGCAGGTCGCGGCTCGGGCCGCGCACGGTGATGTCCACGTACACGAGCCCGCGCAGCATGGTCGTGATCGCGGGCGTGTCCACGTCCCACATGCCGGTGTCGCTGACCACGCACACGTCGGCCTTGAGCAGGTCCTTGTTCGCCTTGATGAACGGATCGAGGTTCGCGCTGCCGGATTCCTCCTCGCCTTCGATGAACATCGTCACGGCGCAGGGCAGCGTGCCGTGGGTTGCGTGCCAGGCGCGGCACGCCTCGACGAAGCTCGCGACCTGTCCCTTGTCGTCCACGGCGCCGCGCGCCACGATCCGCTTCCCGCGCGGACCATCGACCACGACGGCAGCGAACGGCGGCGATTCCCACAGTTCGATGGGATCGACCGGCTGCACGTCGTAGTGGCCGTAGAAGAGGACGCGCGGACCGTCATAGCCCGGCGGGCCATCATGCGAGGCAACGACCATGGGGTGACCCGCGGTCTCGTGCAGGGCACCGTTGAAGCCCATCTTGCGAAGGTCCTCCAGCAGCCACTGCGCGCACGCGCGCACCCGCGGCGCGTACGCCGGGTCGGTCGAGATGCTCTCAAAGGCGAGGAAGTCCTTCAGCCGCTGCAGCATTCCCGCTTCGTCTGCGCGCAGCCGATCCAGCACCGTATCCACCTGCATGCTCATGGCGGTAAGCCTAGCCGCGCGCTCGAGGGGCCGCCCCATGCGCGGGGCCACGTCTTTGCTCGCGGGCCGCTGCCTGAGCCCATGCCGCTGCGCCAATCGTCACGGACCGTTGCGTCAGCCGATGCAGCCGCTTCACCCCAAGCGGGCGCGGAGCCGGGCGTGGGCGTCGGCCAGGATCCACTGTACGAGCGGGTCGCCCATCGCGCCGCCGGCGTGGGCGTTGTGCAGGAGCGTCTGCGCGTAGAGCGCGGCTTCGGCACTGCCGTGCAGCACGAAGGCGTGCATCGCCCACGGCCTGTTGGTGGCGTTGTCGGGCTGGGTGTGTTCAAGGTGCCACTCGATGCAATCGGCCAGTCGCGCCGCGACCTGCGTTCGTGCCGGGCCGTCCATGCCGCGCTCCACAAGATGCAGCATGGCCAGCTCGGTCTCCGTCCAGACCTCGATCGTCCGGAAGGGGCCTTGCTCAAGCAGCGCACCTGCCGGCTTGATGGCATCCCACGGCAGTTCGCTCGCGTCGTGCCAGCGCCGCCACGCGATCGAGTCCACATCGTTTCGCCGCGGACCATCCTCCATGCCCGGCGGCAACGGCTGCGCGTCCGCGCGCGCTGCCACGGCCTCGAGCATGCGGATCCAGTCGTGCGGCGTCATGCGTGAACGGTAGCGCTGTCATCGCACCGTCGTCGCGCCGCCGTCACGCCGCCGTCGCACCGCCGTCGCAGCGGGGTCCGGTCGCCTCAGATCGCTCGCCCCGCGCAGCGGTGCGGTCGCGAGCACTATCCTCCAACCCATGCCGACGCAGCACGTGCAGATCGATGGCGTCTCGTTCCGATCAGTCTTTCCTGCGCAGCGGATCGTGGGTGCTGCGGCGGCAGGGCTCCGTCCGCCACGCGTGTGTGTCGCGCTGGTGCTGCTTGCGCTCTGGATGACGGGCGGTGCGCTGTGGGACCTTGCCACCACGCCGAACGTCTCGCCGCGCGGCATCGCGTTCGGCACGCTCGAACCCGCCACGCTCGACGAAGCCCGTCGCATCATGGAAGCCGCCGCGCTGGGCGTGGTGCCCGATGCCGAGGTCGCCGGCGCGAACCCCGCTGAACTCACCGCGCTGATCTCGTCATCGATCGACGCATCGAGCGATGCCGAAGCCCGCGACCGTGCTGAAGCCGCGGTTCGTGCCATCGCCGCCGTCCGGCCTCGCGGAGCCTTTGAATCATGGGCCTTTGCGCTGCGCGCCCGGCTGCTCGCCCTGGTCGGTGATGCTGTCACGCTCGAGTGGTCGGCGCTTCCTGAACGCGTGGGCGCGCTGGTGTGGGACCTCCCGCGCGAAGCGATCGCGATCTCATGGGGCTTCGCCTGCTACCTCGTCCTCCTCTTTACGCTTGGCATGGCATCGATCGGCGTGGTCCTGGCCCGCATGAATGCGCTCGATCTCTCAGAAGCGCCGGCACCGACCTTGGCCCAGGCGCGCGCCTGGGGCGCTGCGGTCCGTCCGAGCGCCGTCGGCGCGATCCTCGTTCCGCTGCTGGGGATGGGTGCATGCATCGCCGTCGCTGCACTGCCGGCGCTGCTCGGACTGGTTCCAGTGGTCGGCCTCGTCGGAGCTCTGTTCTTCGGAGCCTCGCTTCTCCTTGGCATCCTCGCGATCGTGATCGGGGCCTCCGTCACCGTTGCGCTGCCCTTCGTGATTCCGGCCGTGGCGTGCGATGCCGCTGATGCCGTCGAAGCCCCTCAGCGCGCGCTGGCATCAGTCCTGTCGCGGCCCATCCATGCGGTCCTGCATCTGGCGCTCGGTCTGGTCGCCGTCGTGCTGGCGGTGGCGGCGACGGACGTCGTTGTCTCCTGCGGCTTCGATGCCGCGGTGAGCGCGTGGACCGTCGTCGATGATGGCCAGGCGATCCGCTCGGTGGGTCGCATGGTGCCGTTCGAGCCTTGGCGCGACTCAGCCGCCGTCGGTCTCGGCACGATCGATGCCGCGCAAGCGTGGCTGCTGGGCTTCTGGCGCACGATCGCGTCAGCGCTGATTGGCGCTGCTGCGCTCAGCACGATCATCGCAGCGTGCACCCGCGCGTGGCTCTTCCAGCGCCAAGCCAGCGAAGGCCAGCATCCGGCCGACATCCTCGAGCGCCCCTGACGGGCGCCGTCACTTTGGGATCTTGTTGCCGGCCTTGGTGTCGCCGGGCACGGAGCCCAGGCCGCCCTTGAGCGAGCCGCCGCCGAACTTCGACAGCAACTTCTGCATCGCGGGGTCGGCTGCTCGCTCGACCATCGGTTCCTCGCGGTCGCGCCCTCGGCCGCCACGGCCGCCGCCGCCACGATCCTCGCGCTCGGGGCGCGCGGGGGCATCCTTCAGCGCCTTGATCGAGAGCGCGATGCGCTTCTTCTTCTCGTCAATGGAGAGAATCTTGACGGTGACGACCTCGTCCTTGCGGAGCGTGGCCACCGGGTTGGGCAGGCGGTCGTGCGTGATCTCGCTGATGTGCACGAGCCCCTCAACCCCGGGTGCGAGCTCGATGAACGCGCCGAACTCGGCCAGGTTGGTCACGCGACCGGTCACGGTCGCGCCTTCCTGCAGGTCCTTCATCGCAGTCGCGACGGGGTCCGCCATCACGGCCTTGCGGCTCAGGGTGATCTTCGTGTCCTTGCCTTGGCGCTCGACGCGAATGACCTTGACCTCGACGACATCGCCTTCCTTCACGGCGTCCTTCGCGTGGCGCAGGCGCTCGTGGGCGAGCTCGGAAATCGGGATCAGACCGTCGGCGCCGCCGAGGTCGGCGAACGCGCCGTAGGGCTGCACGCTCACGATGGTGGCTGAGCGCTGCTGGCCCACTTCAAGCACCGCCATGAGCTGCTCGCGCTTCTCCGCCTTGTCGCGCTCGAGCACCTTGCGGCGCGAGAGGACCATGCGGCCCTTCTCCTTCTTGAGCTCGATGATCTCGCAGGCGAACTTCTGCCCAATGAACACCGAGATGTCCTCGATGTGGCGCAGATCCACGTGCGCAGCCGGCATGAACGCCTTGTGGTGCGCGAACTCCATCTCGAGTCCGCCGCGGTTCATGCCCGTGCAGCGGGCTTCGACCAGCTGACCGACCTCGACATCGCCGAAGGCCGCCTTGGTCACCTGGCCTGGGCGGGCCAGGATCAGCATGTTCTCGAAGGGATCGAGCCGCTCGACGACGAAGTCGAAGCTCTCGCCGAGTGCCGGCGGTTCCTCGAAGTGCGCAATTGGGCAGACGCCCTGGCTCTTGGGCCCGAACTCGACGAACACGTCCTGCCCGTGCACCTGCACGACCCGTCCGGTGCGCATCTGGCGACCGCCCGACTTGGGCGCCGCGCCGCGGCTGGGCGCCGACATCAGTTCGTCCGCGCTTCGACCGCCGAGCGCCTCAGCGATCTCGGCCTCGAGCCCCGCATCGAGGCGGCTGGTGGAGGGAGCGGGGGAGGGCGTGGACGGCGTTTGGTCGTCGGACATGGTGAGCAGGGCTGTGGTGGGCGATCCGGGTCCTCGTTGGACGCCGGAGGAACGATGCTACAGGCGACCGATCCTGACGGAAGCGGGTGAACCGCGAAACCGCCGTGACCACTGCCCCGTATCGACCTGATGGCGGACGCGGCGCCCGTCTCGCTGTACGATCGATGTCCCACCCTCCCGGCGCCGTGCTGGCGTCCCGGGCTCAGATTGGCTCACCCTGGCGCAGAGGAGCACCACCACGAATGGCAACCGCCAAGTCCGCTTGGGGCATTGAGATCGGCGCATCGGCCCTGAAGGCCATCCGGCTCGTCCGCGAGGGCGATTCGGTCGTCGTCACCGATTTCACGGTCATCCCGCACCAGCAGGTGCTCTCCGCCCCCGACGTCGATCCGGCCGCCATGGTCCGGTTCACGCTTGGTCAATTCCTCGCAGCCAACGGCGAGAAGCTCAAGTCCGATCGCGTGGTGGTGAGTGTGGCCGGTCGCGATGCGTTCGCGCGCTTCGCCAAGCTGCCGGTGGGGGGCAACCTCAAGAACCTTGCAAAACTCATTGATTTCGAGTCAAAGCAGCAGATTCCCTTCCCGATCGACCAGGTCGAGTGGGACTACCAGGCCTTCAAGAGCGAGGACAACATCGAAGTCGATGTCGGCATCTTCGCCATCACTAAGGACCGCATTGGCGAACTGCTCACGCTCTACCGCGAGTGCGGCCTCAATCCCGATGTCATCACGATCGCGCCCAATGCCGTCTTCAACGCCGTGACCTACGACCTCAACCTCGACCTGTCGAGCGGTCCGGTCATGGTCGTCGACGTCGGCACCAACGCCACCGACATCGTGGTGGCCGAGCGGGGCATCGGTTGGATGCGCAGCTTCCCGCTTGGCGGCCATTCCTTCACGGAAGCCATCTCCGGTGGCTTCGACATCCCCTACAAGAAGGCCGAGAAGCTCAAGCTCGAGGGTGCAGCCAGCAAGCATGCCAAGCAGGTCATGCAGCGCATGAAGGACACCTTCGACAGCCTGATCAGCGAAATCCGCAAGTCGAAGGACTACTACGAGAGCACCCACCCGGGCGCCTCGGTCGAGAAGATCCTCGGTACCGGCTCCACACTCAAGATTCCCGGACTCAGGAAGTTCATCACCCAGCAGATCGGTGTCGAGGTCGAGCGCCTGGACGAGTTCAAGCGCATCCAGCTCGAGGGCGACCAAGCCGCCGAGTTCGCCGCCAACTCCATGGGGCTGGTGGTCGCGTATGGCCTTGCTCTGCAAGGGGTTGGGCTCGGTGCAATCAACGTCAACCTGGTGCCCATGGCCGTTCGCCGCGAGCGGGCGTGGATGGCCAAGGGCAAGTGGTTCGCCGCCGCAGCGGGCCTGGGGCTCGTCATCAGCGGCATGCTGTTCATCCGTCCGATTACCGGACGTAGCGGGCTTGGGAGTTCGACGCCCGCGTCGGTTGAATCAACCATCAGCCAAGGCAAGGCGTTCAAGGCCCAGTACGACGAGCTGTCCGGTGCAGGCGCCAACGGTGGTGCCGCGCAGAACATGCTGTCGCTCGTCGACTACCG
>CAMDAQ010000023.1 GCA_945888705.1 Singulisphaera sp. GP187 | reverse complement strand
CGCCCGGCCACCGAAACGCTCCACGGCGAGTCGTTCACCGACGAGTACCGCTGGCTCGAAGCGCTTGAATCCGAGAGCGGCGAGGTCGCTGCCTGGACCACGCTCCAGAACGATCACACCCGCCGCGTGCTCGATGCGCTGCCGTGCAGGGCCTCGCTCGAGAAGGCGCTCACGCCGCTCATGCAGATCGGTGGCATCTCGGCTCCGTCGATGCGGGGCAACCTCTACTTCTACTCGGAGCGCTCGGGCACGCAGAACCAGCCGGTGCTCAAGGTGCGCGAGGGGTTCGACGGTGCGCCGCGCACGCTGCTTGACGTGAACGCGATCGACGAGAAGGGACTCACGAGCCTTGACTGGTACGTGCCGAGCCCCGATGGCCAGTTCGTGGCGTTCGGTCTCTCCCGTGCAGGCGACGAGATGAGCCAGCTCCATGTGCTCGCGACCGCAGGCGGGTCATGGCTCGCTGACACGATTCCCGGCAAGGCGGGCTTCGGCGGCTGGGCGCACGATGGCCGGCAGTTCCTCTACTCGCGCCTGTCGGACCCGAAGGATCCCTACTCGCGCACGGTGAAGTGGCACCTGCTGGGCATGCACGAGCGCAACGATCCGGTGCTCTTCGTGCAGAAGGAACCTTCGCGCGTGCCGGGTGCCGGGCTGAGCCGCGATGGCAAGTGGATCACGCTGGGCGTGAGCGAAGGCTGGCAGCGCAACGACCTGTACGTCGCGAGCGTCGATGAGTGGCGCCGCACGGGACAGGTGCGCTTCGTGCCCATCGCCGTCGGGCTCGACGGACGCTTCGACCCCGTCGCGATCGAAGGCACCACGATGTTCACCTCGACGACCTTCCAGAGCCCCAACGGCAGGCTGCTGGCGATCGATCTCACCGAGCCCGCGCAGGAGCGCTGGCGCACGGTGATCGCCGAGCGCAAGGATGCGGTGCTCGACGGGGTCTCGCCAACTGCATCGTGGCTCGTCGCCTCGTGGAAGAAGGACGTCATCACCCGCATGGAGCTCTTCCGGCGCTCGGGATCGAGCGCGGGCGAGATCGCGCTGCCCGGCCTGGGCAATGCCGGCATCGCCACCGAGGAGGACCGTGACGAGGCGTTCGTGACCTACGAGAGCTTCAACGAACCGCGCTCGATCTACCGCACGGAGCTCACGGGTCCGACGGCGCAACTCGCGCTCTGGGCGCGCCCCGAGGTCCCCGTCGATCCCTCGATGGTCGAGGTGAGCCAGCGCTTCGTGCCCAGCAAGGATGGCACGAAGGTCCCCGTCTTCATCGTGCACCGCAAGGGGCTGAAACTCGATGGCTCGAACCCCTGCCTCCTCTACGGGTACGGCGGCTTCAACGTGAGCATGGAGCCGGGGTTCAACGCCACCAACTGGCCGTGGTTCGAGGCCGGCGGCGTCTACGCGCTGGCCAACCTGCGCGGCGGCGGCGAGTACGGCGAGTCGTGGCATCAGGCGGGCATGCGGGATCGCAAGCAGAACGTGTTCGATGACCTCTACGCGGTCGCCGGCTGGCTCGCCGCGAACGGCTACACCAAGGCCGATCGCCTGGCGGTCATGGGCGGGTCCAACGGCGGTCTCCTGACCGGCGTGGCGATCACGCAGCGCCCCGACCTCTGGTCGTGCGTGGTCTGCCAGGTACCGCTGCTGGACATGCTGCGCTACCAGCAGTTCCTGATGGCGCGCTTCTGGGTGCCGGAGTACGGCAGCGCCGAGGATGCGGATCAGTTCCGCTGGCTTCGCGCGTACAGCCCGTACCACAACATCAAGAAGGGCCAGCGCTATCCCGCCATGCTCATCACCGCCGGCGAGAACGACACGCGCGTGCATCCGTTGCATGCCCGCAAGATGGCCGCACGCCTGCAGGCCATGGCCGCCAACGACCACGACACCGATCCGATCCTGCTGTGGGTCGATCGCGACGGCGGCCACGGCCAGGGCAAGCCCCTGTCGCTGCGAGTGCGCGATGCCGTCGACCGGTGGTCGTTCATCATGTGGCAGACCGGCTGCTGCCGTTGACGGCCCGCGGGTGGCCGGGCCCGCTCAGTTCACGATCTCGAGCCGCGCGTACTCCGCGACCAGACTCTTGACCCCGACCGTTCGGAACGCGACCCGCAGCGTGGTCACGCTGCCTTGGCGCAGGACCGCCTCGATTTGGCCCATGCCGAACTGGCGGTGACGCACGCGCATGCCCGCCTTCCAGCCCTGGCGTTCGTCGGGATCGGGTATCCAGGCTGGTGCGTCGGGATCGGTCGGGGCACCGCGTGAACCACCGGCCAGGTCGCGCCTGGCCACGCGATCCGCGGGCAGCTCCTCGATGAACTGGCTCTCCATCGTGGCTTCGCGGATCCCACGCAGCGTGCGCATGGCGGCGCTCGACAGCATGAGCTGACGCTCGGCGCGCGTGATGCCCACGAAGAGGAGCCGGCGTTCTTCCTCCAGCTGCGCCGGATCCGCCTGCACACGGCTGTGGGGCAGGATCCCCTCCTCGCAGGCGATGACGGCCACGAAGGGGAACTCCAGTCCCTTGGCCGCATGCAGCGACATGAGCGTGACGGCGCCGGCCTCGGGATCGAAGGCATCGGAATCGGCCACGAGCGCGACGCGCTCGAGGAACGCGCGCAGCACATCGACGAGCTGCGGTCGCGGTGCCCCCGGCTCCTGCGGCGGCATGCGGAACTCCGACGCGGCCGTCACGAGTTCGGCCACGTTCGCGCGGCGCTCAGCGGCTTCCTCGGCGTCCGCGCTGCCCTCGCCGGCGGCGGCCTCGAAGCCGCTTTCGGTCAAGACGCGCGCCACGTAGCCGCCGAGCATGCCACCGAGCATCTGCGGCAGGTCCTCGTCGTCGACCTCGTGCGGCGCGCCCTGCATGAGGTCGGCGCGCCACTGCGCCACGTTGGCCAGGAATCCATCGATGGCCTTGCGTGCCCGCGCCGTGAGCCCATCGGTGGCCGCGAGCGCCGCCTCGAAGCGTAGTCCATGCGCGGCGGCGAGCGCATCGGCGCGAGCGATCGTGGTCGCACCGATCCCGCGCGCGGGCACGTTGATGATCCGGCGCAGGGCGACCTCGTCGCTCGGGTTGGCGAGCGTTCGCAGGTAGGCGAGCGCATCCTTGATTTCGCGGCGTTCATAGAAGGCCGTGCCGCGCACCACGACGTAGGGAATCGACCGGCGACGGAGCTCATCCTCGATGACGCGGCTGAGCGCGTTCATGCGGTAGAGCGCCGCCATGCCCTTCCACGGCACGCCGCCCTCGTGCTGGCGCACCATCTCGTCGACGACCACGCGCGCCTCGTGCCGCTCATCGAGCGCGCGGATGACCTGCGGCATGGCGCCGGCCTCGAGCTCGGTCGTCAGGTCCTTGTGCTTGCGGCGCGTGTTGTGCCGGATCAATCCGTCGGCAACGGCGACGATGTGGGCCGTCGATCGGAAGTTCTGCCCCAGCGGAATCACGCCGGCGCCCGGGAAATGCTGCTCGAAGTCGAGGATGTTCGTGATGTCCGCCCCGCGCCACGCGTAGATCGACTGGTCCGGGTCGCCGACGACCGTCAGGCTGCCATGCGCCTGCGCGATCGCACCCGCGATCACGAACTGCGCGTGGTTGGTGTCCTGGTATTCGTCGATGAGCACGTGGCGGTAGCGCTGCTGCAGCTCATCGCGCACCGAGGCATCCTGCTTGACGAGCCGCGCGACCCGCAGCAAGAGATCGTCGAAGTCGACGGCGTTGCATTTGGCCAGTTCGGCTTCGTAGGCACGGTAGATCTTCGCCAGCGAGCGGCTGGTGAAATCGCCCGCCTCGGCCGCGTACGCCGCAGCATCGAGCAGCTTGTTCTTGGCATCGCTGATGCGCGAGAGCACGAGCGCCGGCGGCCAGTTCTTGGTGTCGAATCCAGCCGCGGCAATCGCTCGTTTCGCCACATCACGCGCATCGTCGGTGTCGAAGATCGAGAAGCCCGGCGCGAGCGGCGTGCCGTCGCTCGCGGCGGCTGCGGGGCTCGATCCGTATCGACGCAGCAGCGTGGCGCAGAAGGAGTGGAACGTGCTGACCTGGAGGCCGCGCGCCCCCGCGAGTTCCGCCTCGAGCATGGCGTGCACGCGCTCCTTCATCTCGCCCGCTGCCTTGTTCGTGAACGTGAGCGCGAGGATCGACCACGGTGCCGCGCCTTGCGCGACAAGGTGCGCGATGCGGCGCGTGATCACGCGGGTCTTGCCGGAACCAGGACCGGCGAGCACCAAAAGCGGCGTGGCAGGATGCACGACCGCGGCGCGCTGCGCTTCGGTGAGACCGTCAAGCCATGGGCCTTCCGTGACCATGGGGCGAGTCTAGAACGTGCCAGCGTCCCTCCCCGGCAACTTGTCCACCGTTCGGCGGCGCTTTGGACGGGACGCCTGAACCATGTCAAGACGGCAAGTCTTGACGAAGTCTTGACTTAGGACAGGGACACCAAAAGCGCGATATTTTGTGATTCGCGCCCTTGCAACCACTACATGTAGGGCTATCGTGCGGTCCTGTCGGTGAGGTGGTGGTTCCCCTGACTGGCTCGGATGCCGCGGAGAAAGTTGGTTCTCGGACCTTCTTCAACGTCGCATCCAAACCATCCTCGCTTGGCGCCGGTCGTTGTGGAGACCCGGCATTCAACCCAAGCGACGATGGACTGGTGGATCGTGGGCGCACTGACCAACGTCGGTGTCGAGCACGATGGAGACCAGCCGCCTCCCTCATCGGAGTCGGCTGCACAGGCTGGGTGCTTCCAGCCAAGGTCGTCGATGCCATGCCATCGGCCGCTGCCCAACTCGGGTGGTGCAGGAGGAACAGAGAAGATCCATGGCAGTGCTCTGTGACACCCAGATCCGGGAATGCGTTCCCATCGAGCCGTTCGCCGAGAACGTCAAGCGCCCCGGGACCGTCTCCTACGGCGTCTCCAGCTACGGCTACGACGTCCGCGTCGGCACCAAGTTCAAGATCTTCACCAACGCCACCTCGGGCGGCGTGGCGATCGTCGATCCCAAGAACTTCACCAACGACCTCTTCATCACGATCGACACGGCGCAGACCGGCAAGGATCACATCCTGATCCCGCCGAACTCCTTTGCGCTCGCTGAAACGATCGAGGTCTTCGACGTGCCGCGCGACGTGCTCGCCATCTGCGTCGGCAAGAGCACCTACGCACGCTGCGGCATCATCGTCAACGTGACCCCGCTCGAGCCCGAGTGGCGCGGCAAGGTCACCATCGAGATCTCCAACACCACCCCCCTTCCCGCCAAGATCTACGCCAACGAGGGCATCGCGCAGATGATCTTCCTCAAGGCCGATCGGGTCTGCGCGGTGTCGTATGCCGACAAGGGCGGCAAGTACCAGGACCAGGGCGGCCTCACGCTGCCCCGGGTCGACGGTCTCCCCTTCCAGGGCCATTGAATTCTGTGTCCCACGGCCGGCACTGCCGGCCCCGGGACGTCACGCCTCACGATTCAGCACCAACGCACGGATTGCACCAGTTCAGCAGCGCACGGACGCAAGGTAGGAAGCCATGAAGATCAATCGACGATTCACGGACGGCAAGCGCGATGTGTTCAGCACCATCGAATGGACCACGCGCACCAGCAAGATCCACAACTCCGACGGCTCGGTCGTCTTCGAGATGAACGACGCAGAGATCCCGAAGGAGTGGAGCCAGCTCGCCACGGACATCGTGGTCAGCAAGTACTTCCGCAAGGCCGGCGTGCCGCAGTTCGACCAGGACGGCGTTCCGGTCGTCAAGGACGGCAAGCCCGTCTTCGGCCCCGAGAAGAGCGTGCGCCAGGTGGTGCACCGCCTCGCCGGCTGCTGGGCCCACTGGGGCCAGGAGCACGGCTACTTCGACTCCGCCGACGACGCACAGGCCTTCTACGACGAGTTGAGCTACATGCTCGTCACGCAGATGGCCGCTCCCAACAGCCCGCAGTGGTTCAACACGGGCCTGAACTGGGCCTACGGCATCAACAGCCCAGCCCAGGGCCACTGGATCGCCGACCACCTCACTGGTTCGCTGTCGCTCGCCAAGGATGCGTACACCCACCCGCAGCCCCACGCGTGCTTCATCCAGTCCGTCAGCGATGACCTCGTCAACGAAGGTGGCATCATGGACCTCTGGGTCCGCGAGGCGCGCCTCTTCAAGTATGGCTCGGGTACCGGCACAAACTTCAGCCGCCTCCGCGGCGAGAACGAGCCGCTCTCGGGCGGCGGCCGCAGCTCCGGCCTGATGAGCTTCCTCAAGATCGGCGACCGCGCCGCGGGCGCGATCAAGTCCGGCGGCACCACGCGACGCGCGGCCAAGATGGTCTGCCTCGACGTCGATCACCCGGACATCGAGGCGTTCGTCAACTGGAAGGTCCGCGAGGAACTGAAGGTCGCCGCGCTCGTCGAGGGCATGAAGCACCTGCCCAAGGACCAGCAGGATCTGGCCAAGGGCATGGGCCTCAAGCTCGACTACGACTTCAACGGCGAGGCCTACTTCACCGTCAGCGGCCAGAATTCGAACAACTCTGTCCGCCTGTCCGATGCGTTCTTCGACGCCGTCGACGCCGACGCCGACTGGTCGCTCACCCGCCGCATGGATGGCAAGGCCTCCAAGACGCTGAAGGCTTCGGCGCTGTGGGACCAGATCTGCTACGCGGCATGGCGCTGTGCCGATCCCGGCCTGCAGTACGACACCACGATCAACGCCTGGCACACCTGCCCCGAGGGCGGGCGCATCAACGCCAGCAACCCGTGCAGCGAGTACATGTTCCTCGACAACACGGCCTGCAACCTGGCGTCGATCAACCTGATGAAGTTCTACGACGCCGAGTCGAAGGCGTTCGACATCGCGGGCTTCGAGCACGCGATCGATGTCTGGACCATGGTCCTCGAGATCAGCGTCCTGATGGCGAGCTTCCCCAGCCGCGAGATCGCCGAACTCAGCTGGAAGTACCGCACGCTCGGCCTGGGCTACGCCAACCTGGGAGCCATGCTCATGCAGGCTGGCATTCCCTACGACAGCGATGAAGGCCGTGCGATCTGCGGCGCGATCACCTCGATCATGACCGGCCGCTCCTACGCGCTCAGCGCCCGCATGGCTGGCGAGCATGGCGCGTTCGCCGGCTTCGAGGAGAACCGCGAGCACATGCTGCGCGTCATGCGCAACCACCGCGCCGCAGCGCATGGTGCAGCGCGCGACTCGGGCGCTTACGACCAGCTGCGCATCCCACCCGTCCCGATCGACCACGCGCTCTTCCGCAGCGGCCGCATCAATGTGACCAACGCCGAAGCCATGCTCGCGGCCTCGACCGCGGCCTGGGATCAGGCGCTCGAACTCGGCATGGAGTATGGCTACCGCAATGCTCAGGTGACGGTGATCGCCCCCACGGGCACCATCGGCCTGCTCATGGACTGCGACACCACGGGCGTCGAGCCCGACTTCGCGCTCACCAAGTTCAAGAAGCTCGCCGGCGGCGGCTACTTCAAGATCGCGAACCAGTCGCTGCGCCCGGCCCTGCGCTCGCTCGGCTATACGAACGCGCAGACCGATGACATCCTCACCTACGTCATGGGCACCCTGAGCCTGGATGTGCCGATGGCCGACGAACGCGGCACCATCTCGGCCAGCCAGCCCTCGTTCCGGTCGTTCCTGATCGAGGCCGGCTTCACCAACGAGGAGCTCATCACCCTCGAGAACGGCCTGCCGTCGTGCTTCGAGATCGGCTTCGCGTTCTCCGCCTGGAGCATGCCCGAGCGCGTCCTCCGCAAGGCGGGCGTCGATGCCGATCGCGCCAAGGCCGACATGTCGTTCAACGGCCTGCGCGTCTTGGGCCTGAACCGTCGCCAGATCGATGCCCTCAACCGCGTCATCTGCGGCACCGGCACGATCGAGGGCGCGCCCCACCTCAAGGATGCGCACCTGCCGGTCTTCGACTGCGCCAACAAGTGCGGCACCATCGGCAAGCGCTTCATCGCCGCCGAAGGCCACATCCGCATGATGGCTGCGGCACAGCCCTTCATCTCGGGCGCGATCTCGAAGACGATCAACCTCCCCAACGAGGCGAGCGTCGACGAGATCGGCAAGGCCTACCGGCTCTCATGGGAGCTCGGCCTGAAGGCCAACGCGCTCTATCGCGACGGCTGCAAGTTGAGCCAGCCGCTGGCGACCAAGAGCGACACAGCCACGAGCGATGCCGCCGACCACGCGGAGGAAGCCGACCTCGATGGTCTCCCCGACGAGGCCAAGGTCCCGGCGGCCGATGGCCAGCCGCAGATCATCGAGCGCGTCGTCGAGCGCATCGTCGAACGCGTGATCGAGCGTCCGTCGCGCCGTCGCCTCAGCGACACGCGCCAGAGCATCACGCACAAGTTCAACGTGGCCGGCCACGAGGGCTACCTCGTCGTGGGCCTCTATGAGGATGGCATGCCCGGCGAGCTCTTCATCACCATGGCCAAGGAAGGCTCGACCATCGGTGGCCTGATGGACTCGCTCGGCACCGCGATCAGCGTTGCCCTGCAGTACGGCGTTCCGCTGCAGAGCCTCGTCAACAAGTTCGCGCACCAGCGCTTCGAACCCATGGGCATGACGCAGAACCGCGACATTCCCATCGCGAAGAGCCTCGTGGACTACATCTTCCGCTGGATGGGCATGGAGTTCATCCAGGGCTACCGTGAACAGAACGCACCGCACCGCCCCGGCATGGATGCCGGCTCCCACGCTCCCGCCGTCGTCGGCGGGGCACGGGACCACGTCAAGGAGGACTCATGGAACGACCGGACTGCAGCGTCGCACGCTTCCCGCGCCTCGAGCCACACCGCTTCGGGCGAACTGAATCTGGGCGACCGGATCAGCGGGACCCATGGGCAGTCCGACTCGTCGGAGTGCTGCGATGGGGATTCCGCATCGTGCAAGCACGCCGCAGCTCCCGCTGGGAGCGTGACGAGCTCAACCGGCGCGAAGGTGATGACCAACGCGCTCGACGCCCAGGCCGCATCCGCCATGGGTGACGCCCCGCCGTGCAGCGTGTGCGGTGCGATCACCGTGCGCAACGGCACGTGCTACCGATGCTTCAACTGCGGCGCCAGCCAGGGCTGCAGCTGATCGAACCACTGGTGGCCGGTCGTTCCGGCCACCACCAACCATGCTGGGCGCTTCGCTCCGACGACGCCCAGCAGAACGCGATGGGGGCAGTTGCCCCAAGGAGACCAAGCGGTCGGCAAAGAACGGATCCTCTAAGCACTGGTCAGACAAGCACGGAACGGTGGCGTCTGACCCCCTGAGCGGGTTCATCCCGAGCAGGTGTGGCCGTCCTCGGAGGCGCTCCCCCATCGCACTTGCCACAACCCAGGGCCGCAAGGCCCTGTTCCTCCCGGCCCGCCGCAGACCCACCAGCTGCGGCGGGCCCTTTTCGTTCCACACGCGTCGTCAACGCCCACGGCAAGGCCCTTGGCTGCGGCGGGCCCTTCGCTATCACGCGCTAGACTGCATGCCTCTCATGACGATCTCCACTCGACTGCAGCCGCGCTACCGCTTCTGGATGGCGCTCTACACGATCATGTGCCTGGCCTTCGGGATCTGGGGGGCATACGACTACTGGGTCAAGTACCCCGCGCTCGAGGCCGCGGCGCGCGACTACACCCGCCTCAAGAACCGCCAAGACGAACTCGCCACCGCAGCCAAGAACCGCACGCTGTCCGAGGATGAGACCAAGGAATACGAAGCCGCCAAGGCCCGCCTGACGGCTGACTTCGCCGAGCCGCCGACCCCGCCATCGGGATTCGACAAGCCCTTCCAGCTCTGGGGCTACGTCATCGGCTGTGGCGTCGTGGGCTTCCCGTGGTGCGCCTGGATGCTCATCGGTGCCGCCCGCAAGAGGTGGACGCTGCACGAGGACGGATCGCTCGACACCCCCGAAGGCTCGATCGCCGCAGAGCGCATCGCCGACATCGACATGGACAAGTGGATGAGCAAGTCCATCGCCGTCGTGAAGGATGCTGACGGCCGCGAATACCCGCTTGATGACTACAAGTGGAAGAACACCGACAAGATCGTGGTCGAGCTCTGCCGACGCTTCCACCCCGGACAGTGGACCGATGAGGCGCGGCCGGTGGACGGGGGCAAGGATGCTGACGACGCCGCTGGTGGCGGCACCGAGGAGGCGCCGACGACGGAGGTCTCGCGATGAGCGTTCCGTCGCTTCAGGATCCGACCAGCGCCATCGAGAAGCGCGACCGCTGCGGCGACCTGCCGCACCGTCCGCGCGTGCTGCTGGGCAAGATGGGCCTCGATGGCCATGACCGCGGCGTCAAGCTGATCGCGCGCGTGCTGCGCGATGCGGGCGTGCACGTGATCTACAGCGGGCTCTGGCAGACGCCGCGCAGCCTGGCGATCGGCGCTCGCGACGAGGACGCCGATGTCATCGCCTGCAGCATGATGAGCAACTCGCACCTCGTGCTCGTGCCCAAGCTGCTCGACGAGTGCCGCGCGCTCGGTCGCCCCGACATGCCCGTGAACGTCGGCGGCATCATCCCGCAGGAAGACGTGCCCACGCTGCTCTCCTCCGGCGTGCGCCGCATCTACCACACCGGCACCGGCATGGAAGAGATCGTGCAGAGCGTGCGCGAGTGCGTGCGCGCCTACGCACCGCTGCAGTCGCCGTCGACCAATGCCGTCCTCGCGCGGCAGATCAGCCTGGCCCACGCTGGCTCGCTCCCCGCGGGGACAACGCTGCGCCGTCCCGCGCGCGTGGTCGGCATCACCGGATCGCCGGGTGCCGGCAAGAGCACGCTCGTGGCAGCCCTCGCCGCCGAGGCCGTAGGCCGCGGGGAACGCGTGGCCGTCGTGGCGTTCGATCCCATGAGCCCGATCACGGGCGGCGCGCTGCTGGGCGACCGGCTGCGCGTGGATTTCAACGCCGTCGACGAGAAGGTCTTCTACCGCAGTCTGGCGATCGTGGGCGAGGATTACCGCAGCCTGCCGCAGATCACGGGCCTGATCGGCGCCGCGGGCTTCGACACCCTGATCGTCGAGACCGTCGGCGCGGGACAGAACGACGTCGCCATCCGCGAGCACGTGGACCGCACCGCGGTCGTGGTCGTGCCGGGCATGGGCGATTCTGTGCAGATGGACAAGGCCGGCATCCTCGAGATTGCCGATCTCTTCGTCGCCAACAAGGCCGACCACGCCGGCGAAGCCAAGCTCGTGCGCGAACTGCTCGACATCGCCTCGGGGCGTCGCATCCTCGAGACGATCGCCACGCAGGGCAAGGGCATCGTCGAGCTCTACGAGGCGCTGCTTGCAGCCTGAGTCCGCGGCGTTCGCACGGGAGACATCGTGCTGACCGCCCTGCTCATCAGCCTCGGCATCATTGCCGCGCGCCTGGTGGACGTGTCGATCGGCGTCGTGCGCACCGTCGCGATCGTGCAGGGGCACAAAGGCCGCGCGTTCGTGCTGGCGTTCGTCGAGGTGCTTGTGTGGGTGCTCGTCGTGAGCAAGGTCATCCTGACCGTGCAGGACCACCCGTGGTACGCGATTCCCTACGCGCTCGGCTTTGCGCTCGGCAACTGGCTCGGCATGGTCGTCGAGGCGCGCATGGCCACCGGGCACTCGGTCGTGCGTGTCTTCACGCGCAAGGGCGATGAGATGGCCGCAACGCTGCGCGACCAGGGCATCACCGTCACCGTCTTCGACGGCCGGGGGCGCGATGGCCCCGTGCAGATGCTCTTCATCGAGACCCGTCGTCGTGGATCCAAGCGGGTTATTGAACTTGCACGAGGCGTGGACCCGACCTGCTACCACGTGGTCGCGGACATCAAGAGCACGAGCGCGCACTGACGAACGCCGGCCGCTCCGTACGGCCTGTGTCGGCGGGTCCCTCGGCGCGCGGATGCAGCAGGATGCACCGCTACACTTTGCATCCCATGTCCACCGTCAACCTGCCCCGGAACACGAACCAAGCCCTCGGAATCGGCCAGTACGCGATCGACTTCATGAAGTCGGGCGAGCCCGCCGAGTCGGTCCTCACCCGCACCAAGCTCTTCCACGCCGATGCGGTGCTCTGCGGCCTGAGCGCGATCGCGCTGGGCACGAACGCGCCGGTGCTGCTGCGCGAGGAAGCGCTGCGCTACAAGAACAAGAAGCACGGCGCGACGGTCTTCGGTAGCTCCAAGCGCGTGCAGCCGGAGAAAGCGATCGTCGCCAACAGCGCCGCCGTGCGCGAGTGGGATTCCAACGGCACGAACTTCGGCTTCAACCCCGGCCTCGGGCACACCGCCGGCGAGTTCGGCCACAACGACTTCTATCCCGTGCCGATCGCGGCGGCGCAGATCATGGGCCTCGATGGCGCCACCGCACTGCGCGGCATGGTCTGCCTCGATGAGATCCGCGGACGGCTGGCCGAGGTCTTCAGCCTGAAGACCTACAAGATCGACCACGTGGTGCACGGCGCGATCGCCAGCGCGGCGACCTACGGCGCCATGATGGGCGCAACCGCCGAGCAGATCGAGAGCGCGATCGGCATGTTCGTGGCGCACCACATTCCCTGGCGCGCGATCCGTGCCGGCAAGCAGCTCAGCGACTCCAAGGGCGCGAGCGCCGCGATCAGCACCGAGGCCGCGATCCTGTGCATGCGCCGCAGCATGCAGGGCTTCCTCGGGCCGCGCGATATCTTCCGCAACCCTGAGAGCATGTTCCGGCAGTTCATGAAGACGCAGGGCGACAGCCCCTTCGATCTCGTGCTCGGCTTCTCAGGCGATGACTTCGCCGTCATGGGCATGCACTTCAAGCTCGGGCTCTACGAGCACCAGAGCGCCGGCGCCCTGCAGGCGATCATCGATCTGGCCTTCGCCAACCGCGACATCCTGCAGAAGCCCGGCACCATCAAGTCGATCCGCATCGTGGCCTACGAGCCGGCCTTCGGCATCATCGGCGATCCGGCCAAGCGGGATCCCAAGACGCGCCAGAGCGCCGACCACAGCATGGTCTACATCGTCAGCACGCTGCTGCGGAAGGCGATCGAAGCCGCCGCGCAGGACGGCGCCGAATCGATCGGTGCGGCCAACGACGACTGGTGGAAGCGCCTGATGCTCGGGCCGCACGACTACTCCGCCGACGCGATCAAGAATCCGCGCACGCGCGAGCTCATGGCGAAGATCGACTTCGCCCACGGCGGCGAGGAGTACGACCGGCGCTACCCGGACGGCATTCCCACGTCGGTCGTGATTGAGACGACCGATGGCCGCACGCTCGACAGCGGGCTCGTGATGTACCCGGCCGGCCATGCGCGCAACACGACGGCCGACCTGCGCGGGATCCTCAACGCGAAGTTCCGGCTGCTCGGCTCGCTCGGACTGGCCAAGCCGTCGCGGCTCGTTGAGCGCCTCATGGCGATCGACGCGCTGTCGGCCAAGCAGGTGTCGAAGCTCCACGACTTCGACATCCTGGACCGCGGCCGGTTCGAGTGACGGCAGCCCGACACTGCTCGGGCGGTGATCGGTCCGAGTGAGCGTGGCCGAGCTTCGCGCCGACTGCGATCGGTTCGGGCGACGCCCCTTCGTCAGCGCAAGGCGCGCAGCCTCATGCCGCCCTGCTGGCGCTCGAACTCGATGGCATCGAACTTGAACTGCCCGTGCAGGTGCGGCGTGAGCTGGAGTTCGATGGTCTTCGGCCCCGTGGCGCGTGTGACGACGTCCGAACTGAACATGCCGTAGCTCGTCCGGTTGAGGAACTCCATCACGGCGCTGCGCTGCTCATCCATCCACGCCGCGAACGCGGACTCCCCGCCGCGCGCATCCCATTCCTTGCGCGCTTCCTTCGTCAGCATCTGCGCGTAGAACGGCGGGTACTCGCGGTTGCGGATCGCATGCTGCAGGTGCACGATGACCTGCGCCGGCGTGAACGCCCGAAGCTCGATCGTGCCGTCGGCGTGCTCGATGCGCAGTTCAAGGGCGGGCCCTCCTCCATCGGTGGCACCCACCCCAGGCACGGGCGCATCGCCCGTCGGCGTCACGACCTCGGTCGAGCCGAACTTGCCCGAAGCCACGGCAGGCCGATCGCGATAGACCACCCGCGTGCCATCAGGCAGCGTGTGGTCGACTTCATCCTTGGCGCGGTCGCTGAGCGGGTTGCGGTAGCGGTACTCGATGCGCTCGGCGGCACATGCCGCAGCGATGATTGCCGCCGCCAGCAGCAGCACCGGCTTCATCCGCGCGCTTCCGCCGGGATTCGCAGGCGATCTGGCAGGTCGTGGCCCGGCGTCCACGCCAGGCGCACGCGCCAGGAAGGATGCGGCTCGGGCGCATCGCTGCGCCAGTGCGTGCCGCGGCTCTCGGTGCGCTCGAGCGCTGCGCGCGCCATGAGGTGCGCCACCGTCAACAGGTTCTGGGCTTCCCAGCCCGATGGCCGCTCGAACACCGCGTGCAATCCATAGCGACCCCAGAACTCGATCATCTTGAGGACGTCCTCGAGCCGCGTGGCCGAGCGCTGCACGCCGACATTGCGCCACATGGCGCTTCGAAGGCTCGCGCGGATGTCGGCAACGTCGAGATCGCCTCGCTCGGGGACCTCGATACGGCTGTCGGTGTGCACCGGCACGGGATCAGGCAACGCATCAGCCGCGATCGCATGCGCCACACGCCGCCCGAAGACAAGACCGTCGAGCAGGCTGTTGCTGGCCAGTCGATTGGCACCGTGCACGCCGTTCGATGCGCTCTCGCCACAGGCATACAAGCCGCGAAGGTTGGTGCGACCGGAAAGATCGGTGAGCACGCCGCCGATCGTGTAATGTGCCGCGGGGTTCACCGGGATCAGCTCGCGCGACGCATCGAGCCCGAAGCCCGCCAGCATGCGATCGAGCCCGGGGAAACGCCGAGCGAAGAACCCGGGCTGCCCACCACCGAGGTGGCGGCAGTCGAGGAACGCATGGCTCTGCCCGGTGCGCGCCAGGTGCTCGACGATGCCGCGGCTCACGATGTCGCGCGGGGCGAGCTCGCCCATCGGGTGAACGCCCTGCATGAACCGAGTGCCGGCCGCATCGACCAGCCACGCCCCTTCGCCGCGGACGGCCTCGCTGATCAGGTGCCGCGGAGCACCGGCGACATAGAGGCTCGTCGGATGGAACTGCATGAACTCGAGGTCGGCGACCGTCGCGCCCGCACGCCATGCCATGGCGACCGCATCGCCGGTGGCGACCTTCGGGTTGGTCGTCTCCCGATAGACCTGGCCCGCGCCGCCGCACGCGAGCACGATCGCCCTGGCCCACACGATCTGCAGCCCGAACCGCGGATGCCACGTGAGCACGCCGGCCGCCCGGCGCTCGCCCGCGTCCTCACGCGTCAGGACATCGAGCGCGAAGCAGCGATCGAAGAGCCGAACCGTGCCCAGCCCGCGCACCTTGGCGATCAACGCCGCAGCCAGCGCGGCGCCGGTCGCATCACCATCGGCATGCACGATGCGGTCCTGGCGATGACCGCCCTCGCGTCCGAGGCTCACCGTGCCATCGGCATCGCGGTCGACCCGCATCCCCCACTCGATCATCTGCTCGACTTCACCCGGCCCCTCTCGCACGAGGACCGACACGGCCTCGGGATCGCACAGTCCGGCGCCCGCCTCGAGGGTGTCCGCCTCATGCTGGGCGATGCTGTCCTCGGCGCTGCGCACGGTGGCGATGCCGCCCTGCGCCCAGTTCGTGCTCGACAGGTCGAGCGATTCCTTAGCCAGCACGATCACGTCGCCGTGCGACGAGGCCTCGATCGCGCATCGAAGCCCCGCAACGCCGCTGCCCACCACCAGGGTGTCCGTGAAGATCTGCGGCAGCAGCGAGCTGCGGAACGGGATCAGGTGACGACGCTGGATCGCAAGGGCGGTCACGGCGTTCGGTTCGGGGCCGCGGCCCCCTCCTTCGCCGCAGCATCGTTGGGCGCAACGACATCGCGCGCCGGCTCGAACACAGCGGGCAACGCGAAGTCCGCGAGCCACACTTGGCTTGTGTTCTCGGGGCCGCGCTTGCTCGTCCAGATCATGCGGCGGCCATCGGCGCTGAAGGCGGGCAGCACGTCGGCGCCGGCTGCGTGCGTCACACGGAACTTGGTCGAGCCATCACGCTGCATGGGCATGCCTGCACCGGTCGTCCACCGCGCACTGTCGATCAGGAACACCTCGTAGTTCTGATGGCCGAGTTCGCTCGTGGCGTAGGCCATGGCCGTCGAGCCCGGGTGCCAGAACGGCCCCCAGTTCACGGTGTCGCCCATGGTCAGCTGGTGTACGCGGCTCACGCCGAGGATGCGGCCGTCGGCCATGCGATCGAGGTCGCCCACGAACAGCTGCAAGTGGCCATCACCGGTCCGATCGCTGCGAAAGCAGATGCGCGATGCATCCGGGCTGAAGAACGGCCCGCCGTCATAGCCGGGCTCGCGCACGAGCGGAACGGTCTCGCCCGTCTGGAGATCGAGCGAGTACAGGTCGCCCTGCCCCGTGGCGAGCGAGCAGTAGATGAGGTGACGGCCATCGGCACTCAGGTTGCCCTCGGCGACGTAGGCGCTGCCATCACCGACGAGCGTCTTCAGGTCGGCGGGAACGATCTCGCTGCCCTTGGCGCGGCCCTTGAGATCGAGCGAGACGATCCGCATCTCGGGCGGGAAGCTCCATCGGTACCGGCCCGTGCCGCGCTGGTAGCCGGGCGAGTTGCTGGCGGTCGGTGCAACGAGCGTAGTCGCGAAGATGATCCGATCGGGATCCTTCGGGTCGAACCAGCCACAGGTGTTCGCACTGCCCTTCGGGCTGATGATCCAGCTGTTGGCGAGCGCCGGTTTGCCATCGGTGCCCGTGAAGAGATCAGCAAGCACCATCGCGTAGTGGTCATCCGGCGCCTTGCCGGCCTCGGGCTGCGGCACGCCCTGGAACAGCACACGCCTGCCTGACGGATCGATGTAGTTCTCGCCGGCTCGGACCCAGTCGCGACCGAACGTGAGCTGCACGGCGTTGGTCAGGATCGACGCCTCGGCAGAGGCCCAGTCGGCGGCGGGATTCGATGGATCGGTCGCTGGCTGGGACGCATTCGCGGGAGATCCCGCGGCTCCCGTCGGCGAGATCGTCCCAACCTCCCTCACGGAGCCGGTGCTGGTTCCGGTACAGGCGGCAAGCACGACAGGAGCAAGAAGCATGATCGATCGGTTCATGGTGCAATGGGCGCCGTGGCGCAGCACGCAAGTGTAGATCAGCCCCTTCCCGAGGGCATCGGGTTTCGCGTCCTCTGGAGCGACCGTTCGCTGCTCGTGCTGGACAAGGACAGTGGGCTGCTCAGCGTGCCGGGCATCGGCGATGACAAGGCCGATTGCCTTGCCAGCCGTGCGGCACGTTGCTTCCGTGGTGCGCGGATCGTGCACCGGCTCGACCGTGACACCAGCGGGTGCATCGTCATAGCGCTCGACGCAAGGACGCACCGCGAACTCAGCGTGCAGTTCCAGGATCGCACGGTCAGCAAGGCCTACGAGGCGCTGGTCCACGGCATCGTGGCGGACAGCGAGGGTCTGATCGACCTGCCGCTGCGCAAGGACCTGGTCAATACGCCGCTGCAGGTCGTGGACCATGTGCATGGCCGTTCCGCGCAGACGAGCTGGCGGGTGATGTCACGTGATGCTGCGCGCGCAACCACAAGGCTTGAACTGCTGCCCCGCACCGGTCGCAGCCACCAGCTGCGCGTGCATTGCCGCGAGCTCGGGCACGCGATCCTTGGTGATGACCTCTACGCGCTGCCGGCGGTGCGCGCGATGGCGCCGCGACTCTGCCTCCACGCACGCTCGGTGGGTTTCACGCATCCCACGACAGGTGAGCGCATGAACATCGAGTGCCCGACGCCCTTCTGAGCGCCGCGGCGCGTGATCTTGCAGTCGTCCTCCCGCGACCTCGGGTTCCGGCTGCGCGGACGCGCGCGCTGCACCCGGCTCCGCGCGCGCTCCTCCTGCGTCGCTCGGCGGGGCTGGCACCCGCCTCCGATGGTCGCACATCGTGCCGCCTTCGCGACTCCGCAGGCCGCGCAGCTCGGAACCGCTCGGTCGCTCCGGACGAGCGCGGCGCGGCAGCAATCACGCGTTCACGCCGCGCCGTGCGCACGCGCGTAGCGACCGAGCGCCATCAGCGGGAAGTACAGGCGATACAGGTGGTACCGCAGGTAGAAGACCTTCGGGAAGCCCGTGCCGGTGAACTCGGTCTCGCACCAGCTGCCCGCTGGATCACCATCGGGATTCGCCGCCGGATCGGCTGCCTGTTCCGGCGTGAGCTGCGTCCGCGCGAGCCATGCGATCGCACGCGCCAGGTCCGGATCGTCGGCACCGTAGATCTCCTGCAGGACCATCGCGCCCCAGGCGGTCTGGCTCGCCGTGCTCGGTCCGGTACCCATGAGCGAAGGATCCTCGTACGTGTCTGCGCTCTCGCCGAAGCTGCCGTCGGGCTTCTGCACCGACTTCATCCAGGCGCCCGCGCGACGGATCCACTCGGCCTCGCGCGGCTCGCCGCAACGGATCGGACCGATGACCGCCTGCCACGTGCCGTAGATGTAGTTCACGCCCCAACGGCCGAAGAAGCAACCTTGCGGCAACTGGTGCGACTGGATGTAGCGGATCGCGCGATCAACGGCAGCATCACCGCAGCGCAGACCGTGCCACGACAGGCACTCGAGAACGCGCCCGGTGATGTCTGGGCACGATGGATCCTGCATCGCGTTGTGGTCCGCGAACGGCACGTACTCCATCCACTGCAGGTGCTCGGTGCGATCGAAGGCGGCCCATCCCCCATCGTCGTTCTGCATAGCGAGCATCCAGCGAACACCGCGATCGCCGGCACCGCTCGAACCGCGCCGAGCCCGGTGGAGCGCCATCGCCACCATCGCCGTGTCATCGCAATCGGGATACCAGGCGTTGGCATACTCGAAGCACCAGCCGCCCGCCGCGGTCCCTGGTGCACAGTTGAGCGCCCAGTCGCCCACGTGCGTGACTTCCTGCGACTCCAGCCATGTGCAGGCCTTGGCCACGCGCGGATCGTTGGCGTCGAAGCCCGCGTCCGTCAGCGCATACAGGCCGATGCCCGTATCCCACACCGGGCTGAAGCACGGCTGCAGCCGCGTGCCGCGCGCATCGCGCAGGAAGAACGCGTCGAGGTCTCGTTCTGCAACCTGCACGCGCGGATCGTTGCGCGGGATCCCCAGCGCCTTGAACACGATCTGCAGATAGACCATCGGCGGGAAGATCGCACCGACTCCCTCGGTCCGCGCAGGGCCATCCTGGCTCGCGCGCTGCATGATCCAGTCGAAGGCATCACGGATCGCCGGGCGACGCGGCTTCGGTCCGATCAGGGCTCCCACGCCCTTCAAGCCAAGGTCGATCGCGCGGAAGAAGGCGCGCCACCCTGCAGGCACCTCGCGCCGCATCGTCAGTCGGCGCAGCGCGCCCAGGTCGCGCGTGATGGGTTCCAGCGACAGCCGCACGCGTCGCGTGGGGCGGAGCGTGGCCACGATCGCAAGGGGCAGGATCATCGTGCGGCTCCACGCACTCACCTTCGAGAGGTGGAACGGGAACCACCGCGGCAGCCACACCACTTCAGGCGGGATCGCGGGCACAGCCATCCAGGGAATCAGCCCGAGTGCAGCGAGGTAGAAGTTCGTGAAGCTGTTGCAGGACTCCGCACCGCCTCGAGCGAGGATCATGGCCGCAGCCCGCTGCATGTGCGGTGCGCGCTCATCGTCACCCATGAGCCGCAGGCAGACCCACGCCTTCACGCAGGAACTCACGTCGGCGGCGCTGCCGGGATACTGGCCCCAGCCGCCATCGGCTCGCTGCTGCTCACGCAGCGACGTCGCGAGTTCCTGCATGACCTGCCAGCCATCGCGACCATCGGCCATGGGCTCGCGCTCCTGGCCGAGGATGAACTTCATCAGCATGTACTCGCTCTCGAGGATGCTGTCTCCCTCGAGTTCGGCGCACCAATGGCCATCGTGGCGCTGCAGCGAAAAGAGCGCGTCGGCGGCGCGCCGTGCGGCCTGCGCAGCCTCGCTGGCCGTGTGCGCCGGCGCGGGAGCCTGCGTCGCCGGAGCGGGGCGCTCGAGGGTCGCAACCGTCTGGTCCTGAAGCCTCGGATCCATGGGATCGGAAAGGTACTACAGCATCGCCCACGAAAAAGTCGCCGAAGAAGGGGCGGGAAACCCAGGGGCTCTCGGCCCGATCCGTAGGTTGTCGACGAGCGCTGGCATGATGTCATTTCTGACATATACTCCCGACGGCCCCCGACGCCCTCGCCCCCTGCGTTGGCTCAAGGGCCACCTGAAGACGCCGCCCCTCTCACCCGCCGCGCGGCGCGAGGCCGGCTTCCTGCTCCGCATGCTCCAGGAAGGATTCACCCTCGCCATGCCACACAGCCGACCACTGCCATCGCTCGGACCTCGCTGCCACGAACTCAGGATCCGTGACGCCGGCGGCTCGTGGCGCGTGATCTATCGGATCGACGACGATGCCATCGTCATCGCAGAGGTGTTCCGCAAGACGACCATGGCGATCCCCGCACATGGACTGCGGACCTGCCGGCAGCGGTTCGCGGATCTCGATGGAGGAGGTTCGTGATGCACCGGAAGAAAGCACGGCGCACGGCGCAACCGCAGTGGCACGACGGTTCGGTCCGCGAGTTCCTTGGCCTCTCCGACGAGGACCACATCATCGTTGAACTGCGCGTCCACCTCGCCAAGGCCCTGCTCGCTCGCCGCCACGCTGCAGGCATGACGCAGGCCGAGCTCTCGCGAGGCATCGGTTCCAGCCAGTCGCGCATTGCCAAGATGGAGGCGGCCGATCCGACGGTCTCGTTGGATCTCCTGATCCGGGGCCTGATCCACCTCGGCGCACCGCCTTCGGACTTCGCGGCCGCGTTCCGCCGTGCGATGCCGCCCGGACGGGGCTGAAGCAGCCCCGCCGACCTCAGCCCAGTTCCTTTAGCGAAACCGGGCGGCGCTCGCGGGCGCTCATCACCGCGGCCTCGAGCACGCACTGGGTCTTGAGTGCATCCTCGAAGTCGGGCAGCGCCACGACCGGCTTGGAACCGCCGAGCACCATCGCGATGTCAGCCGCCATGCTCGCGAAGCACTGCTCGTACCCGATCAGGTGCGCGGGCGGCCAGTAGTTGCCTGCATAGGGATGCACTCCCTCGGTGCACATGATGGTGGTCCAGCCCTGCAGCGCCTTGGGTGCCGTATTGTCCCACCACTGCAGTTCGTTCATGCGCTCGAAGTCGAACTTGATCGAGCCGAGCTCGCCGTTCACTTCGATCTGGTTGCGGTTCTTGTTGCCGGTCGCCAGGCGCGTGGCCTCGAAGCTGCCGATGGCACCGCCGCTGAAGCGCGCGAGGAACAGCACGGCGTCATCGACGGTGCTCCGGCCGGTGCGCTTGCCGCGGCCCTTTGCTCCCTTGCCGCTGATTGCACCGCCGGCCGAGTCCACGATCGCTCGCTCCTTGACGAACGTGTGCTCGATCGCGCCGCTCACCTCGGTGAACTCCTGGCCGGTGACGAAGCGCGCCATGTCGATGATGTGCGCGTTCAGGTCGCCGTGCGCGCCGCTGCCTGCCTGGTTCGACTGGAAGCGCCACAGGAGCGGCGTGTCCGGCCCGCCCCAATCCTGCAGATAGCTCGCACGCACATGGAACAGCTTGCCGAGCCGCCCCTCGCGGACGAGCTGGTGCGCCAGCGCGACCGCGGGGCAGCGGCGATAGTTGAACCACACGAACGTCTTCTGCCCCTTGGCCTTCTTCGCGGCCTTCACCATGGCGCGCGCGTCGGCGAGCGTGCCCGCCAGGGGCTTCTCGCACGCCACATGCTTGCCCGCCTCGAGCGCGGCGATCGACATGTCTGCGTGGACATGGTTGGGCGTGCTCACGTCGACGAGGTCGACCTCCGCGTCGAGCACGGCCAGCTGCCACTGCGCCACGCTCTTGCGCCAGCCCCAGCGCTTGCCGAACTCATGCGTCTCGGCCGGGTCGCGGCCAGCCACCGTCACCAGATCGATCGCCAAGGGCAGGTCGAAGAACGGTCCCGCGCTCGCCCACGCATGCGAGTGGGCCTTGCCCATGAACTTCGTGCCGATCAGTCCAACCCCGAGTCGTCCGGTCTTGCGTCGTGCCACGATGGTCTCCTTGGGTCCGCGCTGCGGAGCCGGGGGCTATCCTAGCCCCGACCCTTCTCCACGGAGCCCCACCATGAGCGACCTTGAAGCACGCCTGTCCGCCCTCGAAACGCACGTCGAATCCCTCGAACGCGGTGCGCGACGTTGGCGACGCGCCACCATGGTGCTCGGCGCCGTGCTCGTGTCGACCTTCGTGCTCGCGGCGACCGCACTGAACAGCGAGACCATCAAGGCCCGCAAGCTCGAGATCGTCGACGAGGCCGGCAAGGTCGTCATGCTTGCCGACACCACCGAAGGCGCGGGCCGGCTGAGCCTGTGGGCAAGCTCCGGCGCCAACGTGGCGCGGCTGGGCGCGAACGAGCATGGCGGCGACTTCATCATGTGGAACGCACAGGGCCGCGTCGTCGGCAGCATGTACGCCACGGCGCAGGGTGCACGCATCGAGACCAACGCGGCCGACGGCAAGGGAAGCGCCTCGCTCGATGCCGCGACCGGACTCGCCCAGATCGCCCTCACCGATGCCGACAACAAGCCCATCGTGCGCGCCGCGACCGAGCAGGCCGGCGGGCTGCTGCAGGTGCTCGGCTCGAGCGGCCAGCCCGCGGCGTCGATCGGCTCGCGCGCGGGTGGCGGCTTCATCGTCGTGCAGAACAACGCGGGCTCGGAAGTCGGATCGATGCTCGTGCGCGAGGACGGCACGGGCAAGCTGCTGCTCGCCGACGGCAAGCAGCCCAACATCCTGCTCGAGACGGGTACCGACGGCGGCGGCGCGCTGCAGCTGCTGCACTCCACGCGCGTGATCGCCGGCCTCGGCGGCACGGCATCGGGTGGCCTGCTGAACCTGATGGGACCGGAAGGTCGCCCCGTCGTGATCCTTGGCCAGGCGAGCAACGCTCCCGGCGGCGCCCTGGCGATCCGTGACAGCGCGGGCGTTCGCGTCGCGCGCATCGGCATCGATCCGGACGGCTACGGCGAGATGGCGGTCTACGGCGAAGGTGCCACGCGCAAGAAGGCGCTCAACGCCCGAGACGAGTGACCGACCGGGCCACGACGTGCTGCTGCTCATCGACAACTACGACTCGTTCACCTGGAACCTCGTCCAGCGTTTCGGCGAGATCGATCCGTCGCTGAAGGTCGACGTCATCCGCAACGACGCCATCGATGCCGAGGGTGCGCTGGCGATGGCACCCTCGCACCTGGTGATCTCTCCGGGCCCCTGCACGCCCAAGGAATCCGGCGCGTGCCCGACGATCATCGCCGCCCTGCGCGGCCGCGTGCCCATCCTCGGCGTGTGCCTGGGGCACCAGACCATCGGCGACCTCCACGGCATGGTCGTCGAGCGCAACGACATTCCGGTGCACGGCAAGACCAGCCAGGTCCATCACGATGGGCGCGGTGTCTTCGCAGGCCTGTCGGATCCGTTCGAGGCCACGCGGTACCACTCGCTCGTCGTGCGTCGTGACAGCGTCCCTGCGGACTTCGAGATCAGTGCATGGACCGCACGCGGCGAGGTCATGGGCCTGCGCTGGAGGTCCCCCGCTGGTGCAGCGCCCATGGAGGGCGTGCAGTTCCACCCCGAGAGCTTCCTCACGGTCGAGGGGCCAAGGCTCCTTGCGAACTTCCTGGCGATGGGCGCGCGCCGCTGATCGCGTTGCGCGGCGTCGGGACCGCGATCCCGGCCTCGTGCTAGGCTTGGCGGACCATGACCCCCGTGCTGACCGACACCGCCCGCGTGCTCGTGACCTCGACCTCATCCGACGGCATCGTCGTGAAGGTCCCCGGCACGCAGTACCAGCTGTCGTTCCTGCCGCACTGCCCCACGTGTGCCTTCGTCGCTGGCGAGCGCGTGCATGCGCGCTTCCGGGCCACCGCGCTGAAGATGCACCACGCGAAGGCTGGCGGCATCTTCGTCGAGCCCAGCGAGGGCCACCCGCGCATCGTGCAGGGCCGCGTGATCGCCACCGATACGCGCGCCAACATGGTTCTGGCCGACGTCGTCGTGCCCATGTGGATCACCGTGCCGCAAGGCCAGGCTGCGAGCGAGTTCGCCACCGGCGACCTGCTGAACTTCTACGTGCAGAGCGGTTCGACGATCGAACCCGTGCGCTGAGCGCTCAGGCCGCCTCGGCGGTGCCCGCCACGCCATCACGCGTGACGTAGAACAGGTTGCGGGTGATCGGGTACGGCAAGCGACGGTAGTCCTCGTCGATGCGACCCATGATGCGATCGATGAATTGCCCGGGGCCGCGGCTCATGGCCACGAAGATGTCGCGGGCGGGCGTGGCGACCAGGAAGTCCCCCTTGAGTTCCGGCGCCAGCCGCTCGTGCAGGTGCGTGAGCAGGAGCCGCGCGGCGTCGTAGCCATCGCGCAGGCTCACGACCGCTGCCCTGCCACCGTCGCCTGACTGCATGATCTGGACGTTGAGTTCGGGCGCGTACGAGTTGAGGTTCACGCGCGCCAC
>CAMDAQ010000022.1 GCA_945888705.1 Singulisphaera sp. GP187 | reverse complement strand
TGGGGGCCCGCGGTGATGGTGCTGGGTGACGTGACCGGGCTCAGTCGAGCTTGATCTTGTCGGTGCCGAGCGCGCCGTGGTCGTCCATGCCGCCCTTGGTCGGCGCCTTGGCGCGCTTGGGCGCCACGAACGCAGCCATGTCGGCGGGGTTCGACGATTCCGGCGTCGGGCTCGCGCCCCACTGCGCGCGCTTGAGGCTGAGGCCGATCTTGCGGTCGTCGGTGTCGACGCGCAGGATCTTGACTTCGACCTCCTGGCCGCTCTTGACCACGTCCTGCGGGTTCTCGACCTTGTGGTCGGCGAGCTCGCTGATGTGGAGGAGGCCTTCGAGGCCATCCTCGAGCTCCACGAAGACACCGAAGTTGGTGATCTTCGTGATCTTGCCGGTGACGATCATGCCGGGGCGGTACGCGCTCGGGATCGCCTCGACCCACGGGTCTTCCGAGAGCTGCTTCACGCCGAGGCCGACGCGCTGCTTCTCCTGGTCGACTTCGATGACCACGCACTTGACCGAGTCGCCCTTCTTGAGGACCTCGTTGGGGTGCGCGACCTTCTTGGTCCAGCTCATGTCGCTGACGTGGAGGAGACCATCGATGCCCGGCTCGATCTCGATGAACGCGCCGTAGTTGGCGAGGTTGCGGACCTTGCCCTCGATGACCGTGCCGAGCGGGTAGCGCTCGCCCACGAGTTCCCAGGGGTTGACCTCGGTCTGCTTCATGCCCAGCGAGATCTCGAGCTTGTCCTTGTTGAAGTCCAGGACGACCACGTCGATCTCCTGGTTCACGTTGACGACTTCGCTCGGGTGGTTGATGCGGCGGGTCCAGCTCATCTCGCTGACGTGGACCAGGCCCTCGATGCCGTCCTCGAGGCGCACGAACGCGCCGTACGACATGAGGTTGACCACGGTGCCGCGTACGCGCGCGCCGACCGGGTACTTCTTCTCGATCTCTTCCCAGGGCGAGGTTTCCTTCTGCTTCAGGCCCAGCGCGATCTTCTCGCGCTCGCGGTCGATGTTGAGGACCTTGACCTCGATCTCCTGGCCGGGCTTGACGACCTCGCTCGGGTGGCCGACGCGGCCCCACGACATGTCGGTGATGTGGAGCAGGCCGTCGAGGCCGCCGAGGTCGACGAACGCGCCGAAGTCGGCGATGTTCGTGACCGTGCCGCGCACGATCGAGCCCTCGACGAGCTCGCCCATGAGGCGCTTCTTGGCCTCCTCGCGCTCATCCTCGATGAGCTTGCGGCGGCTGATGACGATGTTGCGGCGCTCGGTGTCGATCTTGAGGATCAACGCACGCATCATGCGGCCGACCCAGTCGCCCACGTCGCCTGGACGGCGCACGTCGACCTGCGAGGCAGGCAGGAAGACCGGCACGCCGATGTCAACGAGCAGGCCGCCCTTGATCTTGCGGAGGACCTTGCCCTCGACGACATCGCCTTCCTTGCGCGTGACCAGGATCTGCTCCCAGCCGCGGATGCGGTCGGCCTTGCGCTTCGAGAGGACCACGGAGCCTTCGGCATCCTCGAGGCTCTCCAGCAGCACTTCGACGGTGTCGCCGATCGACACGCCGCCGCTCTCCTCGAACTCGGCCTTCTGGATCTGGCCTTCGCTCTTCAGGCCGACGTCGACGATGACGTAGTCGCCGCTGATGCCGACGACCTTGCCCTTGAGGATGCTGTTGGTCTCGAACTTGCTGACCTCGCCGCGCTCGAGGACGGAAGCCATGGAGCTCTGGCCGAGGGCCATCTCCAGGTCGTTGAGGTCGAGCGAGAGGTCTGCGATGAGGTTGTGGTCAACCATGATGTCGTTGGGGTCCTTGGTGCCGTGTGCGGGCGCCATGCACCGTGCATGACGAACGTCCCGCGGTCGCGGCGGTTGCGAACCGGAACTGGACCGTCCAGAGCCGGGTCGGCGAGACTAGCGGAGCGGGCGAGCTCGGGCGGCGCGGATAACGCCAAAGGGACGAAGATTCGCGGGAGCCGTCAGGCCGCGTGCGCGGGGCCGTGCCGATGCAGCGCGCTGACGCGTCGCGACAGGGCGATGAAGCCCACCATGCCAGCCACGTTGACCACGGTGCAGAGCGCGAAGACCCAGTGACGGCCGTCCGGCGGCATGAGGGCGTAGAGCGGGGCCGCGATGAAGGGCGCCATGAGCCCCCGGAGGCCGTTCAGCGTGACGTGGACCGCCATGTACTCGGCGTCGCGGTGAGGCGGCGCAAAGTCGTGGTGGCCGAGGTTCCAGGCGAGCACGCCGCCGGCGAAGCCGATGCCGAGCGCCACGCTGGCCGAATAGAAGAGCGGCAGGCTGTGCACGAGCGCAGCCAGCCACAGCAGCACCGAGGCCGCGACGAACGACCATCCGTGGATCGATCGGAAGCGGGTGATGTGCGAGCGGTCCATGAGCCGCGACCACATCGGGATCGCGAGCGGCATGATGGCGGTCGGGATGATCGTGGTCGCGAGGATGCCTTCGAGGTAGGTGAGCCCGAACTCGTCCTGCATGAGCGAGACCTGCGGCTGGGTGAGCATGAGGTTGCCCAGCCCGAACACGAACATGTGCAGCATGAAGCTGCGGTAGAGCGGATCCTCGCGCAGCACGGTGATGATGCGCCGCGGGTCGAGCGTGGGCTGCTCATCCTCGTCGGTGCCGGCGCGCTCGGCGGCGACGATCTCGTCCTCGTTGAGCAGCGTGACCTTGCGGTAGATCGCGTTGCCGACCAGACCGATCGCGGCCAAGGCGGGGAAGAGGATGATCGAGTTTCGGGGTCCGAGGTCCATCGCCTGCCCGACGGCTGCTCCGCAGAGCGCCAGCACCAGGGCCTGCATCGTCGCCATCTTGCCTGCGACGCTCGCGCGACGCCCCTTGGGCCAGTTGTGCCGCCAGACCGCGGTGCGCACGGTGATGACGCCGGTCCAGCAGGTTCGCGCGACGAGCACGAGCGCGCACAGCGCGAGGAGCCCGCCTTCGTTGAAGGGGATGAGTGCGACGAGGCCGACGCACAGGCATGTGGCCAGCTGCAGTGCCGCGATGAACGGCACCTTGCGCCGGCCGTGCGCGAGACTGGCCCAGACGAACGAGCAGAGGTTGGCCACATTGGGGGCCGCCGTGACGACGGCGACCGCCATGTCGAGCTTCCACGGATCGACCGTGCCGTCGAAGGCCTTCTTCACGACCACGCCCATCGTGCCGCCCTCGATCGCGCCAAGCGCGAACGGCAGGAAGCACCACGAGACGAGCTCGTGCACGTAGTTGCGCCGCATCGCCGGCGTGAGGTCCTTCGGATTGAAGGACCCGATCACGTCCAGCAGGAAGCGCTGGAGCATGCTCAGTCGTGCGGCGATCATGGAGGGAAAATCGTAGGGGGTTCACGCGGTGCGCGTGGACATGCGCACAGCCCGGGCTAGGATTGCTGCGCGCCCGGTCCTCTGGGCGGCGGACCATCCCCGACGCGCTCGAACCTATGCGCGAACCCAAGGGATCGCTGTGCTCCGCGACGAAGGCCATGCCTCCCTCGAGTGGAAGGCCGGGATCGTCGGACAGCGAACCCACCTCACGGAAGGGTTCGGGCAACTTCAGGGTGGTTTGGCTTCGGCCTGGTGCTCGCACCGCGCCGCCCGGAGGACCGGGCGCGTTGCGTTGGCGCCGGCGGTTCGGTGCGCTGCGTGTTTCGTTGGGACGGAGCGACGGCCGCATGACAGCAGCTACGCAGTGCCGCGCTCGCCCGGAGCGACCGAGCGGTTCCGTGCTGCGCGGCCTGCGGAGTCGCGAAGGCGGCACGGTGTGCGACCATCGGAGGCGGGTGCCAGCCCCGCCGAGCGACGCAGGAGGAGCGCGCGCGGAGCCGGGTGCAGCGCGCGCGTCCGCGCGGCCGGGACCCGAGGTCGCGGGAGGACGAGCGCACTCAAGTGCGACGGATGAGCGTGGGTTCGCTGCGCGTCCGCGCGGCCGGGACCCGAGGTCGCGGGAGGACGAGCGCGAAGTCACCCCAAAGCGCATTCGCGCAAAAGACTCCTCGATCAGATCACTCCGACGTCACATTCGGGGGTCAAGATTGCACGTGCCGTGGTCGAGGACCCGCACGCGATCACTTCGCCGCGGGCGTAGCCGGTGCTGTGGGGGCGGCAGGAGCCGCTGCTGCCTTGGCCTCGTCCGCGGTCAGCAGCGAGGCCTTCGTGATCATGACGTCCTCGAGCGGCACGTCGCGCATGCCGCCCTTCATGCCCGTCTTCACGTTGCGGATCGCGTCGACCACGTCCATGCCGCCGATGACGCGGCCGAACACGGCATACGCCGCACCGTCGCGCGGCATGTCCAGGCCGCCGTTGTCGACGACGTTGATGAAGAACTGGCTCGTCGCGCTGTCGGCCACGCTCGTGCGCGCCATCGAGATCGTGCCGCGAGTGTTCTTGAGGCCGTTCCTCCATTCATTCTTGATCGGGTCGCGCGTGTCCTTCTGCTTCATGTCGGGAGTGAATCCGCCGCCCTGGATCATGAAGGAGCCGATGACGCGGTGGAAGGTCGTGCCGTCGTAGTGGCCATCCTTGATGTACTGCACGAAGTTGGCCACGCTCAGCGGCGCCTTCGACTCGTTCAGCTCCAGGATGATGTCGCCCTTGCTCGTCGAGAGCTTGGCGAACACGAGCTTGTCGGCGGCGGGAGCGGCGGCCGCCGGGGCAGTGGGCGCGGCAGGTGCCGGCTTGGCCGCATCCTGGGCAACGGCGACGGCGGTCAGCGAAAGAACGGTGGCGAGCAGGGCGCGCATCATGGTCGGTGGACTCCTCAGAGGTGTGGGATGGGATCCTAGCCGCGCCGACCATCACCCATGCGACCCCGCAGGGTGTCCTTCGAACCTCGACGAGTTCTCGCTCCTACCATGGAAGACCCGATGGACACGACCCCCACGACTGCACCCCCCATGGCCCGCCGTTCGCTGCCGCGCGTGGGTGGCCCGCTGGCCCCGGTGATCGATCTGTTCAGCAGCGTTCGTTTCGGCATCGTGATCCTGGCGGTGCTGTTTCTCTACATGTCGGTCGGCAGCGCGGGGATCATCTATCCGGTCCACCCGAACATCTTCCACCCGGATGCGTGGGTGCACGCGCAGTTCCGGCAGTGGCGGCCGTTCGAGATGACCGAGTTCGAGTGGTTCCACTGGTGGCCGTTCGACCTTCTGATGGGTTTGCTCTCGGCCAACGTCATCATCACCACGATCCGCCGGATCCCGTTCAAGGCGGTGAACTACGGGGTGTGGATGATCCACACCGGCATCATCGTGCTGGTGGTGGGCAGCGTCATCTACTTCGGCCAGAAGGTCGAGGGCGAGGCGCCGGTGATTCGCCGCGCGGTCGTCGTGTCGGTCAAGGATGCTTCGGGCAATGTCGTCGCGCGCGAGCGCGTGATCGCCGTGCCGGGTGCGCGTGCGCAGGTCGGGACTGATGCGGATCCCTACCTCATCGAAGTGGCTGACATCGATCCGTCGTGGGAACTCCTCAGCGGAAGCGACAAGGGCAAGCGCGCGTTCAGCGTCACGCTCACGGTCAACCGGGGTGACCAGCGCTTCATGCGGCAGGTCGTGGCGGGGTACCCGGAGTACACCGAGGATCTGGTGCTGACGGATGACTCGCAGCAGCCGGTCAAGCGCGCGCGCAAGGTCAATCCCGACGGCAACCCGATCATCGACGGCGCGCTCGCGGTGGACCTGGAGTACGAAGGCCAGCAGTGGTTCTACCTGCGCAACGATCTCGCGAAGGCGTGGGCGCTGTATGTGCGCACGCCGGGCGATGGACCGTGGTCGATGCGTCCCATCGAGGGGATGCCGCTCTACAACGACCACATCGCCAGTCGTGATGAGGTCTTCAACGGCGATGCCACGCCGATCGATCCGATCGATCTTGCGGTCCCCGCCGTGGATCCCAAGGATCCCTTCCAGGATGTCGACTTCCGGGTGACCGGATTCCTGCGCTACGCCCTCGATCGCTCGAAGTGGCTGGCCGGCAGCGAGCGCGATCCCTTCAATCCCGTGGTGATTCTCGAGGTCGCGCAGGCGGCTGCGGCAGGGGCGGCAGCCGCGCAGGCCGATCGCTACCAGCTGCAGGCGCTCGACCCCGAGCGGTCGATGGCCGACGGCGGCATCCTGCGCGCGCAGGTCATCAAGGACGAGGCCGAGCTGGCGCGCGCAAGTTCGATCCCGAGCCTTCGCGTGACGGTGCCCTCGATCGGCTTCGACGGTTCGCTGCCGATCAATCCGCCGGCCGCCGGCGCACCTGTCGTGCCAACGCCGATCGGCGCGGCCGACTCAGGCTGGTCGTATCGCGTGGTCGCCGTGCAGGATCGGCTCACGATCGGCGACGTCACTGCCGATGTGGCCATCGTCGAGATCACGTCGCCCGAGCGCACGTGGCGGCGCTGGGCGTTTTCGAATCCGTCGATGACGCGCGACCTTCCGCCCGAGGACCAAGGGCAGCAGCAACCGCTGCCGCCCGATCCCTCGATCACGATGGTCTACGAACCGGCCGAGGAGGGCGCGTTGCTGACCGTCCTCATCGGTCCGGGGCCGAAGCAGCTCCGGCTCGCAAGTTCGATCGGCTCGATGCGCTCGGCACCGCAGCCGATCGAGGTGGGCAAGCCCTTCGCGCTGCCGTCGGGCCTCACGATCACGCTGCTTGATTACCTGCCCAACGCGGTCGCCGTGACCAAGCCCTTCATCGTGCCGCCCGAGGAGCGCCAGCGCGATGCGCGCGAGCTCTTCTCTCGTGCGCTCGTCTCGGGTCCGGGCGGCGGCGCGCAGTGGCTCGACTACCACCCCTACGTGTTCGACCGCCGCGCCGATGCGCTCCGGCGGCACCCGTTCGAGCCGACGGTCGTCGATCTTGGCGGCGGCCGCAAGGCCGAGGTGCTCTTCTCGCGCCGGCGCGAGCCGATGCCGACCGCCGTGGCGCTCGATGACTTCATCCTGGCCACGCACATCGGCGGCTACACCGGCGAAGCCTCGACGATCCGCGACTACACCAGCATGCTTCGCTTCGACGACGGCACGGGTTGGTCGCAGCCCGTGCCGTGCAGCGTGAACGCGCCGGTCGAGCACGATGGCTGGTGGTTCTTCCAGGCGCAGTGGGATCCGCCGGACCAGGCTCGGTTCGAGGGCGACCGTGCGAGCCGCGGGCTCAACTACACCGTGCTCGGCGTGGCCAATCGCGAGGGCGTGGTGATCCAGCTGCTCGGGTGCGTGATCTCGGTGCTCGGGATGTGCTACGCGTTCTACGTCAAGCCGATCATCAAGCGTCGCCACCGCGAGGCTGCCCTCGCGCTCGCGGCACGGCTCCGTGCCGAAGGCAAGCTGTCACCCGCGGCCGTGGCTGCGCTTGATGCCAAGGGAGGTGCGTGATGGCTCGATCGACCTTGTTCCGTGGCGATTCCGCGTTGGTGCACGTTCGGGGCACTGCCCGCACGCGTGCTGTGCTGCGCGGCATGGTCGCCGCACTTATGGCGATGCTCGTCGTCGTGGGGGCCGCCCCGGCGCGCGCCCAGGAAGCGGCCAAGCCCTTCCACGAAGCCGTCGATCTTTTGCCGCTGGGCGAGGTCGCCGTGCAGACCGAGGGCCGGCTGAAGAGCTTCGGCAGCTTCGCGAACACGCAGATGTCGTTCGTCAGCGGGCCGCGCCGGATCAACGGCCAGAGCCCCGAGTTCACCTACCTCGACATGCTCCTGCGGCCCGAGGACTACGAGGATGCCGACATCGTCTTCGTGAAGGGCGCCGCGGCACGCGTGCCGATCGCCGAGGCCGTCATCGATTCGGTCCGTGACGACGCCGCCAAGGCAGATGCCCAGGCGCGCATGGAGGGATTCCTCAAGCACGGCCTGATCTCGCCGGCGCTCCTCAAGCGGCCCGAGGTCATGGCCACGCTGCGCCAGATGGAGCAGGACCTGATCCGGACCGAAAAGGTCGTGAGCCAGATCCAAGGCGCGATGAGCGTGCGCGAACCGAAGTACCTGCTTGGGCGGCTGCTCGTGATCCCTCCGGCTGCCGACGATGCTCAGCAGCGCTGGCATGGTCTCGGCGAAGTCATGATGCTCGCCGTCGATGCCGAGCGCGCGAAGGCCGCGGGCATCGATCAGGTGCCGATCGCCGGCATCGACCTGCAGAAGCAGCGGGCGGTGGCGGGGGCGTGGAAGGACCTCGTCGATGCGTGGGCTGCGCAGGATGCGCCGGCAGCGTCCAAGGCGGTGGCTGCGCTGGCCGCCTCGCTGCACGCCGTGAATCCGTCGGTCTATCCCGACACGGCCCGATTGGGCTGGGAATCCTGGTACTTCCGCAACAACAACCTCACGCGCGTGTGGCTGGTCTACATGGCGTCGATCATCCTGCTGCTGCTGGGGCTCGTCTACCGATGGCCGCGCGCGCTTGCGTGGGGGCTCGGGGTCTTCGGCGTGGCGTTCCTGCTGCAGACCGCGGCCGTCATGCTGCGCTGGTGGATCAGCCAGCGCTGGCCCAACAGCAACATGTTCGAGGCCGTCACGACTGCGAGCTGGTTCGGTGCGTGCTGTGCGGTCGTGCTTGAGCTGTGGCTGCGGCGTCGCGCGGTGCGGGGGTGGTTTGCGCTCACGGCCGCGGCCTGCAGCATGGTTGCGCTCATGGCCGCTCACTTCCTGCCGGTGCAGCTCAATCCCAACATCAGCAACATGATGCCGGTGCTGCACGATGTGTGGCTCTACATCCACACCAACGTGATCATCTTCAGCTACGCGCTGATCTTCATGGCGGCGATCAGCGCGGGCGCCTACCTGCTCTATCGCTGGCGCGGCGGCCCCGCGACCTACGCGCGCGCCGGCGGCACGGCCGCGATCGTCATGGCCGGCGGTGCCGGCGGGGGTGCGATGGGCTTCGGTGACGATGCCCAGTCGGCGGCCGGGCGCGGCGGGCTGGGAGAGCTGCTCGACGGCGTGACGCTCCTGCTCATGGAGCTGAGCTTCATCCTGCTCTGGGCCGGCATCGTCATGGGTGCGATCTGGGCCGATCACTCGTGGGGCCGGCCGTGGGGCTGGGACCCGAAGGAAGTCTTCGCGCTGAACACCTTCATCGTCTTCGCACTGCTCATCCACGTGCGCTGGCGCGTGAAGGACAAGGGCTTGTGGACGGCGATCCTCGCGGTCGTCGGCGCCGCGGTCATGCTCTTCAACTGGATCGTGATCAACTTCGTGATCACCGGCCTGCACTCGTACGCGTGAGCCGACGCTGTGTCGGACGAGCGCACCGGGCCTGCGTCCACTGCTTCGGCGCACACGACTTGGCTCCGATCAGGTGCCGTGTTGGGTTCACCGCCCCCCCCTCGGCCTCACGCCGCCTGGTCGCGCGTGCCGTCGGCGTCGATCTCGTCGAGGTAGCGGGTCGACACGATCAGCATCGGGCTGATGATGCGGATGTCGCTGTCGCGCCGCGGCGACGACACGACGAGTGATCGCCCGTTGCCGCTGAGCAGCGCGAAGTCATGGTGCACCACATCCACGGACTGGCCATCGGCAAGGAAGAGCCGGAACGGCCTGAAGGGCAAGGCGTTGATGAGTCCGCGCAAGGCGTCCGTGTTCATTGGAACCTCCAAGGTCATCCTAAATCGGCGTGCCACGCGACTCGACGAAACCGATTGAATTTCGGTGAAGTTCGCTCATCGCTCCGCCCGCCTCACCCATCCGCAAGCGAGACGCCGCGGCGCTCCTTCACGAGCAGCAGGCCGACCACGAACGTCATCGCGGCGATGGCGATCGGATACGCCAGCCCGGCGTAGATGTTGCCGGTCTTGTCGACCAGCAGCGTCGCCACGTACGGCGTGAGCCCGCCGAAGACGCCGTTGCCGATGTGGTACGGCAGCGACATCGACGTGTAGCGGATGCGCGTTGGGAAAAGCTCGACGAGGAACGCCGCGATCGGCCCGTAGACCATCGTGACCAGCAGCACCTGCACGAAGATCAGCGCCACCATCATCACCTGGTTGAAGGGCTCGGCGAAGTGCATCATGCCTTGGTAGATCGGCACGTACAGCAGCGCAGCCAGCAGGCAGCCCGCGAGGATGATCGGCTTGCGCCCGATCCGGTCGGACAGGCTTCCGAAGAGGACGAAGAACGGCGTGGCGAGCAGCAGCGCGTAGACGACCGTCAGGTTCGCCTGCACGAACTCGATCCCTGCCACACGCTGCAGGAAGAACAGCGCGTAGAACTGGCCCGTGTACCAGACCACGCCCTGGCCCGCGACGGCGCCGAAGAGCGCGATCAGGACCAGCCGCCGGTTCTCCGGCCGCGCGAAGCTCTCGGCGATCGGGTTGCGCGAGAGGTTGCCGGTGCTCTTGGCCTTGGCGAAGAGCGGCGATTCCTCCATGCGGATGCGAATCCAGTACGACAGGATCACCAGCAGGATCGAGAGCAGGAAGGGGATGCGCCAGCCCCAGTCCTCGAACGCATCCTTGCCCAGCCAGTGCCGGCACGCCAGGATCACGCCCAGTGATGCGAAGAGCCCAAGCGTGGCGGTCGTCTGGATGAAGCTGGTGTAGAAGCCCCGTCGCGCATCGGGCGCGTGCTCGGCGACGTAGGTTGCCGCGCCGCCGTACTCGCCGCCGAGTGCCAGCCCCTGCACCAGGCGCAGCAGCGTGAGCGCGAGCGGGGCGAGCACGCCGATCTGCTCGTAGCCCGGCAGCAGCCCGATCAGGAAAGTCGAGCCGCCCATCAGGAGCAGCGTGACGAGAAAGGTGTACTTGCGCCCCACGAGGTCGCCGAGCCGGCCGAACACGATCGCACCGAACGGCCGCACGATGAACCCCGAGGCGAAGATCGCAAGGGTCTTCAAGAAGCCCGCCGTCGGATCGTCGCCGGGAAAGAACTTGGCGCCCAGGATTGTCGCGAGGCTGCCGAAGAGATAGAAGTCGTACCACTCGATCAGCGTTCCCGCGCTCGCCGCGCCGATCACTCGCCAGATCAGCGACTTCGGGGCGGGGGTGTGAGCGGACGATTCAGCGAGGTTGCCCATCAGGTCTCCTGCTTTTCACCCCGCCTCACCCCGCCTTGCCGGCAAACCGCACGGCGCCGCCGAGCGATTCCTGGATGCGGATGAGCTGGTTGTACTTGGCGTTGCGGTCGCTGCGGCAAGGGGCGCCGGTCTTGATCTGGCCGCAGTTGGTCGCGACCGCAAGGTCGGCGATGGTGCAATCCTCGGTCTCGCCGCTGCGGTGGCTGAGCACCGCGCGGTAGCCGGCCTTGTGCGCCATGTCGACTGCGCGCAGCGTCTCGCTGATCGTGCCGATCTGGTTCACCTTGACCAGGATCGCGTTGGCGCAGTGCTCGCGGATCCCGCGCTCGAGGAAGTGCGGGTTCGTCACGAAGAGGTCGTCGCCCACGAGCTGCGTGGTCGCGCCCAGCCGCTTCGTGAGCTTCGCCCAGCCGGCCCAGTCGTCCTCGGCCAGGCCATCCTCGATCGAGCAGATCGGCCACTTCGCGCACCAGCCGGCCCAGAGCTCGATCATCTCGTCGCTCGAGGCAACCTTTTCGGGCGCGCTCTTGAAGAAGCGGTAGCCGACCTTGCCCACAGCCTTCGCCTCGTTGGCGAGTTCGCTCGTCGCCGGGTCAAGCGCGATCCGGACCTGCCGGCCCAGGTCGTAGCCTGCCTTCTCGACCGCGCGCGCGATGTACTCGAGCGCTTCCTCGTTGCTCTTCAGGTTGGGCGCGAAGCCGCCTTCGTCGCCGACGGCCGTCGACAGGTGCGCATCGTGCAGCACCTTGCGCAGCGCGTGGTAGATCTCGACGCCCGCACGCAGCGCATCGTCGAAGGTGTCGAAGCCCCACGGCTGCACCATGAACTCCTGAAAATCCACCGTGTTGTCGGCGTGCTTGCCGCCGTTGAGGATGTTGAGCATCGGTACTGGCAGCGTGCACGCCGCGGCACCGCCGAGGTAGCGGTAGAGCGGCAGGTCGCAGCCGACCGCCGCCGCATGCGCGACCGCCATGCTCACGCCGAGCGTGGCGTTCGCGCCGAGCTTGCCCTTGTTGTGCGTGCCGTCGAGCGCCAGAAGCAGGCGATCGATGCCCTCCTGATCGCGCGCATCAGCGCCTTCGAGGTTCGGCGCAATCACCTCGTTCACGTTGGCGACGGCCTTCGCCACGCCCTTGCCGAGCCAGCGGGTCGTGTCACCATCGCGCAGCTCGACCGCTTCGTGCTCGCCGGTGCTGGCGCCGCTGGGCACGGCAGCGCGGCCGGTGGCACCATCGTCGAGCGTGACCTCGCACTCAAGCGTGGGATTGCCGCGACTGTCAAGGATCTGGCGCGCGTGGACGGCATCGATCGAGAAGCTCATGGTGGTGTCTCCGGTGGTTCAGCGTAGCGGTGCGGGGCATCGAGGTGGCGCCCCGCCCAGCACGGCAGCGACATCCTTGACGACCCAGCTCATGTTGGCCATCGCCGTCAGCGTGCGGCTGGCCAGGTGCGGGGCGAGGTGGGCGTTGGCCATGCCGAGCAGCGGATGGCCATGCGTGAAGGGCTCGGGATCGTGCACATCTAGGATCACCTGCGCGCCGGGGCGCGTGCCGAGCCATGCGGCCAACGCCTGATCATCGACCACGAAGCCCCGGCTCGTGTTGATGAGGACCGCATCGTCGCGAAGCCGTTCGATCAGCGGCGCGCCCACGAGCCCGCGGTTGCTCGCGCGGCCATCGACATGCACCGTCACGACATCGCTGTCGGCGAAGAGCTGCTCGATCCCGCACGGCTCCCCACCATGCCGGGCGGACTCGGGGATCTCAAGCAGGTCGTGGTAGATGCAGTGGAACCCGATCGCGCCGGCGACCTGCGCCACGCGCTGCCCGATCCGGCCCATGCCCAGGATGCCAAGCACGAGCTCATCCATCTGCCACGCCCCGACGACCTCTTCGCGCACATCGTCCCACGCGTCCTTCGCCAGCGGTCGATCCAGGAAGAGCCTTGGCCGCAGCGCATCGCACAGCAGGCACAGCACGTACTCGACGACCGCTTGCGTGTTGGCATCGGGCGTATGGACCACCTCAACGCCGCGTCGGCGGCACGCCGCGACATCGATGTTGTCAAGACCGACCCCCGCGCGCGCCACAACCCGCAGCGCTGGCAGCCGGTCGAGCAGCGCATCATCGACGATGGTGTAGGTCCGCACGACAAGCGCTTTGGCGCCCGCCGCGGCCTCAGCGAACTCGGCGCTCGAGGGCGAACCCCGCACGATCCGCGCATGGCTGGCCAGCCAGTCGAGGGCGGCATCGTCCAGCGCTTCGGTCACGATGCACGTGGGCAGGCTCACGGCGGGGAGGGTAGCGGGAGCAAGCGCAGAGAACCGCTTCAACCATCACCGAAGCGAGGTCGCTTTCGCGCTGCCGTTGCGCGCGTGCTCCCGCTGCGCGCTACCTTCCCACCCGTGAGCGTGCGCCGTGACACCGCTGTGCTGTGGAGCCTCGTGGGCCTGCTGGCCGTCACGCTGCTCTGGCCCATCTGGATGGTGCTTCGCGGTGCGTTCCAGGATGGCGCAGGCGACTTCACGCTCGCACACCTCCAGGATGTCTTCCGCGATCCGCTGCTCGTGCAGGGCTTCGGCAACAGCTTCCGGCTCGCTGCGTGCACCACGCTCCTGGCCACGGCGCTGGCGTTCCCCCTGGCCACCGTCGGCGCACGATGCGCGTTCAAGGGCAAGGCGCTCCTCAACGCGTTCGTGCTGGCGCCCCTGATCCTGCCGCCTTTCGTGGGCGCGATCGGCCTGCGCCAGGTGCTCGGCCGCATGGGCGCGCTCAATGCGCTGCTCCAGGACATCGGCCTCACCTCCGCGCCGATCGACTTCCTCGGGGATGGCGGCTTCTGGAGCATCGTCGCGATCCAGGGCTTCAGCCTCTACCCGATCATCTACCTCAACCTGGTCGCCGCGCTCTCGAACATCGATCCCGCGCTCGAGGAAGCCGCACGCGGCGTGGGCGCGGGTGCGTTCACGCGCTGGCGGCGCGTGACGCTGCCGATGGTCCGCGGCGGGCTCTTCGCCGGTGCGACGATCGTCTTCATCTGGTCGTTCACCGAGCTCGGCACGCCGCTCATGTTCGAGTACCGCGTGGTGACGCCAGTGCAGGTCTTCGACGGCCTGAAGGAACTCGAGACGAGCCGCCAGCCCTATGCGCTCACCGCGATCATGCTCACGATTGCGGTCTCGCTCTACCTGGCAAGCAAGTACATCTTCGGCCGCAACGCCGGCACGCAGTCGACCAAGGCCAGCATCCGCCGCGAGGAGCGCCAGCTCACGGGCTGGCAGGGGATCGCCGCCGCGGGGCTCTTCGTGCTCGTGGGTGGGCTGGCCTGCACGCCGCACCTTGGCGTCATCCTGAGCAGCTTGGCCGTGCAAGGCGAGTGGTACGGCACCGTGCTCCCGCAGGCGTGGACCGGCCACCACTTCGCAGAGGCGGTCTCGCATCCGCTCTCCGCCGGTGCGATCCGCAACTCGCTGGTGCTGAGCCTGCTCGCGGTCGTCCTCTCGATGGCGGTCGGGCTCGTCATTGCGCGCTCGCTCGTGCGTGGGCGCGGCTGGGGCAAGCCTGTGCTCGATGGCCTGGTCATGCTGCCCCTGGCCGTACCGGGCATCGTCATGGCCTTCGGCATGATCGCCCTGAGCCTGACCTGGCCGTTCAACAGCGGCGTGATGAAGCCCTACACCGACATCCTCGGTGCGACCCCGAACCCGTTCCCGTTCCTGGTCCTGGCCTACGCGGTACGGCGACTGCCGTACGTGGTGCGCGCGGCGGTGGCCGGGCTTGAGCAGACCCCGGCCGAACTGGAAGAAGCCGGCGCGATGTGCGGGGCCAAGCGCTCCACGGTCACGCGCCGGATCGTGTTCCCGCTGGTCGCCGCGAACCTGGTCGCCGGTGCGCTGCTCGCGTTCAGCTTCGCCATGCTCGAAGTCAGCGACAGCATCCTGCTGGCCCAGCGCGAGAGCGACTATCCCGTGACCAAGGCGATCTACGCCCTCGCCGAGCGGCTGGGCGACGGCCAGGCGATTGCCAGCGCGCTGGGGGTCTGGGCGATGGCGCTCCTGGCCGCCACCCTGCTCGGTGCGAGCCTGGTCTTGGGCAAGCGCTTGGGTGCAGTCTTCCGCGCGTGATCGCCCTTGGGCGGCGGGGCCTGAACCCCGCTTCGGCAGCAGCCCGCGCACGTGGGTCGGTCCTATACTTGCCGGACCATGCCGTACACGCTGATGCCCGATGAGGGCTACGGACTCGAAGTCGAGACGCTGGAGTACCTGAAGGAGCACGTTCAGGGCCCGGACCGCTGGGTGCTGAACTTCGGCCCTCAGCACCCCGCCACGCACACCACGCTGCGCCTGGTGCTCGAGATCGACGGCGAGCGCGTGGCCCGCGCCACCCCGCACATCGGCTACTTGCACTCGGGCTTCGAGAAGCTCGCCGAGCACCACGACTGGAACCAGTACGTGTGCACCGCGAGCCGGATGGACTACATCAGCCCGATCGTCAATGACATCGCCTGGCACCATGCGGTCGAGACGCTTTTCGGCGTCGAACTGACCCCGCGGTGCACGGTGGTGCGCACGATCCTGGCCGAGCTCGGCCGCATCCAGAACCACCTGCTCTGCGTGGGCGCGGCGGCGCTCGACCTCGGCGCGTTCACCGGCTTCCTCTACGGCTTCAACGAGCGCGAGCGGATCTACGACATCATCGAGTACGTCAGCGGCCAGCGCTTCCACCCGGACTGGACGCGCGTGGGTGGCGCGTGGCGCGACATCCCCGATGACGAGACCTTCCGCCGCATGGTGCGGAACTTCATCGACGTCCGACTGCCCAACGCGATCGCGGACCTCGAGAACCTCTGTAACCGCAACCGCATCTTCGTCGATCGCCTGCAGGGCGTCGGCGTGATCAACCACGACGAGGCGATCGCGTGGGGACTGAGCGGTCCCAACGCGCGTGCCAGCGGCGTGCGCCGCGATCTGCGCAAGGACGAGCCGTACATGTGCTACAAGGCCAACTGGGATGGCAACGGTGCCGACCCGGTGCGCTTCAACGTGGCCGTGGCCAGCGAGGGCGACTGCCTCAGCCGGTACCTCGTGCGCCTCGAGGAGATGAAGCAGAGCCGCTCGATCATCGACCAGCTCCTCGACCGCATCCCCGGCGGCCCGATCGACACGACGCACGACCGCAAGCTCCGCGTCCCGCAGAAGGCCGAGGTCTACGGCTCCATCGAGAGCACGATCCAGCACTTCGAGCTCTACATGCACAACCGCGGCTTCGTCGCCCCGGTCGGCGAGAGCTACTCGGCGATCGAGGGCCCCAACGGCGAGATGGGTTTCTTCGTCGTCGGTGATGGCGGCCGCTGCGCGTTCCGCGCCAAGTGCCGCCCGCCGTCGTTCATGCACTTCCAAGCCTTCCCCAAGATGATGGAAGGCCACCAGCTCGCCGACGTCGTCGCGATCATCGGCTCGCTGAACATCATCGCCGCCGAGCTGGATCGGTGAGCACCGGGCAACGCCACGCAGACCACCGAGCCACACGCCAAGGACCAACGACATGAGCTGGAAGACCAAGCCGTCGAGCACCATGCAGATCCCGCGTCGCGCCGAGCCGTACGTCTCGCCCGCGGTCGCTGAGCGCTGGGAGCGCGAGATCGTCGCCAAGTACCACGTGCGCCAGGGCGCGCTCATGCCGATCCTGCACGAGATCCAGCACGAGCACCGCTGCATCCCGTACCAGGCGATGGTCGAGGTCGCGCGCTTCCTGGGCATCTCGCCCGCCGAAGTGCTCGACTGCGCCACGTTCTACGAGGAGTTCAGCCTCGAGCCGCGCGGCCGCTGCACGATCGGCATCTGCCAGTCGATCGCGTGCGAGGCGTGCGACCACAAGCCGCTCATGGACCACTGCCGCCGCACGCTGGGCATCGAGCCCGGCGAGACGACCGCTGATGGTGCGTTCACGCTGCTCGCCATGGAGTGCCTAGGCTCGTGCGATACCGCACCCGTGGCGCTCTTCAACGAGACCCTGCACGAGAAGCTCGACGTCCCGACGGTCGATCGCCTGATCGCGCAGGCACGCCAGGCACCCGCCGGCGGCCATCACCACTGAGCCTGCCATGCAGCGTCGCGACCAGGACATGAGCGTGGCCGAGAGCCTTGGCGCCTTCGTGGGCGCCATCTGGGGCGGCATCACGTCGCGCCCCGGCGAGCCCTCTTCTCGGACAACGAACACCTCGCGCACCGTCGCCACCCGCGTCGAAGACCGCGAGGTCGACGGCGTCCTCCTGCGAAGGACCATCATCGACGAAGTCATCGTGCCGCCCACCGACGGCGCGGCCCAACCCGACCACAGGACCAACCATGCGACTCACTGAACCCGTCCTCACCAAGCGCATCCCCGGCTGCGTGCCCGGCATCAGCGATGGCGGCACCGCCGCACGTGCCACCGTCTCGTTCGAGCAGTACAAGGCGACCGGCGGCTACGCCTCGCTCGCCAAGGCGCTCGACATGGAGCCTGCCAAGGTGATCGAGCTCGTCAAGGAAGCGGTCGTCCGCGGACGCGGCGGTGCGGGCTTCCCGGCGGGGCTCAAGTGGTCGTTCCTTCCGCAGGACGACGGCGCGGGGCACCGCTACCTCTGCATCAACTGCGATGAAGCCGAGCCCGGCACCTTCAAGGATCGCCTGCTCTGCGACTTCGATCCGCACCTGATCCTCGAAGGCATCGCGATCGCGTGCCACGCGTGCAAGCTCGACACCGCGTACTTCTTCATCCGCGGCGAGTACCACCACCAGGCCAAGGTGATGGAAAAGGCGATCCAAGAGGCGTACGCCGGCGGCATCTTCGGCAAGGGCGGCCTCATGCGCCGTCCTGGCGCGCTCAGCGTGGATTGCTTCCTGCACCGTTCTGCGGGCGCCTACATCTGCGGCGAGGAGACCGGCCTGCTCGAAGCGATCGAGGGCAAGCGCGGCTGGCCGCGCGTGAAGCCCCCGTTCCCCGCGGTCAAGGGCCTCTTCGGCCGCCCGACGATCATCAACAACGTCGAGACGCTCGCCGCCGTCGTGCCCATCGTCGAGAAGGGCGTGGCGTGGTGGAAGGGGATCGGCGTCGAGAGTTCGCTCGGCGGCATGCCCAGCTACGGCACCAAGCTCATGGGCGTCAGCGGCCACGTGAACCGCCCGGGCGTCTTCGAGGCGCCGCTGGGCGTCAAGCTCAGCACGCTCGTCAACGACTACTGCGGCGGCATGCGCAAGGGCAAGCGGTTCAAGGGCGCGATCGCCGGCGGCGTCAGCATGGGCGTGCTCGGTACCGACCAGTTCGATGCCGCGATGGACTTCGACATCGGCCGCTCGTGCAACGTGCTTGGCCTGGGCACCGCTTGCCCGACGATCTTCGACGAAGACACCGACATGGTGATGGTCGCGCGCAACATCGCGCGATTCTTCAAGAACGAATCCTGCGGGCAGTGCACGCCCTGCCGAGAAGGCAGCGGCTGGATCTACAAGCTCCTCTGCCGCATCGAGCAAGGCAGCGCCACGACGGCTGATCTGGACCTGCTGCTCGAACTTGGCATGAGCATGGGCCTCACGCCCGGCACCACGATCTGCGGCCTGGCCGACGGCAACAACTGGGCGATCCGCACGATCGTCGGCAAGTTCCGCGGCGAGTTCGAGAAGCGCGTGAAGCCCAAGTTCGTGCCGGTGCACGTGAGCGCGCACTGAACGTGGGACGAGTCGTGCTTGCGACGGAGCAGTCCGTCTGAAGCATGGAGCCCCGTCCCCAGGGCCACAGGGACTCGCTGAGCCACCGCCACGGCATTCCCGATCGGTAGCATTTCGCCCATGGCTCCCGTGGTCGACGTCCGTCTCGATGCGCCGGTGAAGCGGCTCGAGGCCGAGCGCACCTGGGTGCTGGAGCGCCTCTCCGAATGCCTTGCCCACGTGGCTGGTCCCGTGGCGCGCGTGACCGTTGAGATCATCGATGACCACCGCATGTCGGCCCTGCACGAGCGGTTCAGCAACGTGCCCGGAACGACCGACGTGCTGACGTTCCCGGCGAGCGGGCCCGGGGAACCGGTCGAGGTCGACATCGCGGTCTGCGTGGACGAGGCCGCGCGCCAGTCGCGCGCTCGGGCGCACGAGCTCCGCCATGAGCTCCTGCTCTACGCACTGCACGGGGTGCTGCACTGCACGGGCTTCGACGATCGCACGCCCGACGACCACGCACGCATGCATGCCGAGGAGGACCGCATTCTTCAGGCGATCGGCTTGGGCGCGGTCTACGCCCGCGAGGAGCGGTCATGAGCGGCGCGCACCTTGCGCTCCTGGTGCTCAGCCTGCTCCTGGCGAGCTACTTCAGCGCGCTCAACCTAGCCCTGGTTGCCGTGAGCCCGAGCCATCTGCAGCGCAGGCTCGACCAGCGCGGCCGCGGGCCGGTCGGCCCCTGGATCATGCGCCAGACCGTCGCGCTCGAGCAGTCGGTCGCGTTCCTGCGCACCTTCGGCCGGCTCGGTGCACTGGCCGTGGTGCTGGTGTCGATCCACGAACGTGATCCCGATGGCGCACTCGCCATGCAGGCGATCGTCGCGCTGTCCATCGCCGCGCCGATCGTCTGGCTGACCACGAGCGTGGTGGCGGGTGCCATCGCACGCCACGCGCCCGCATGGATCATCGTGCGCAGCGTGCCGGTGCTGCGGGCGTGCTGGGTGCTCTCGTGGCCGCTCGTGCGTTCGGTGCGCTTCGTCGACGAAGCCGTGCGCCGCATCGCGGGGGCCGAGCAGGGCGCCGTGCACGCCGAGCGTGAACTGCTGCAGACGATCGAGGACGCCCAGCGCGCAGGCGGCGTGGACGAGACGATCGCCACGATGATGGAGAACGTCGTGGCGTTCAAGGGCACGCTCGTGAGCGAGGTCATGACGCCGCGCACCGCGATCGAGGGCCTGCCGTACACGAGCGACCTGCAGGTCATCCGTCAGTTCATCCTCGGCGCCGGCCACAGCCGGATCCCGGTCTACCGCGACAGCCTCGATTCGATCGTGGGAATCCTCTACGTGAAGGACCTGGTGCGCTACCTCGGCGACGAGACCGAGGACTTCGAGCTCTCCCGGCTGCTGCGCGTGCCCGTGCGCGTGCCCGAGACCAAGCCGGTGCGGGAACTCCTGCTCGAGTTCCAGCGCAGTGAGGTGCACCAGGCGATCGTGGTCGATGAGTTCGGCGGTACAGCCGGTCTGGTCACGATCGAGGACGTCCTCGAGGAGATCGTGGGCGAGATCGTCGACGAGCACGAGCCCGAGCACGAGGTGGTGGCCTCGATCGCCGGCGATGCCACGGCGGGCTGGACGGTCGATGGCCGCTACCGGGTCGATGACTTCAACCGGGAGACAGGGCTGTCGCTCCCCGAGGACGAGGACTACGACACGGTCGCGGGGTTCCTGCTCTCGTCGCTCGGTCGCGTGCCCGCAGCGGGGGAATCCGTCGACTCGCACGGTGCCACGTTCACCGTGGGCGACGCCACGCAGGCGGCCATCCGCAGCGTGGCGGTGCGGCTCAAGGCTCAGCCGAACTCGTCGCCGCGGAAGGTGCTCGCCAGGTAAGCATCGCGCACCATCGGGTCGTTGATGATGTCCTTCGGCGCGCCATCGCGGAGGTTGCGGCCCTCGTGAATGATGTACGCGCGATCGCAGATGCGCAGCGTCTGCTGCACGTTGTGGTCGGTCACCAGTATGCCGATGCCGGTGTCCGCGAGCCGACGCACCTCGCCCTGCAGCTCTTCGACCGTGTGCGGGTCGACGGCGGCGAAGGGTTCATCGAGCAGGATCAGCCGTGGATCGGTCACGAGCGCCCGGGCGATCTCGAGCCGGCGACGCTCGCCGCCCGAGCACGTGCGTGCCTCGTCGCGGCGCTTGTGCTCGAGCCCGAACTGCGCGAGCAGGGCGTTGCAGCGATCGGTGCGCTCGGCGCCGGTCATCGGCAGCGTCTGCAGGATCGCCATCAGATTCTGTTCGCACGTCAATCGCTGGAAGACACTGGGTTCCTGGGCCAGGTAGCCCATGCCTGCGCGGGCGTGCTGGTACATGGGGAGCCGCGTCACGTCGCGGCCGTCGAACTCCACCGAGCCGCTCTCGGGCGCGATCATGCCGATCGCCATGCGGAAGCTGGTGGTCTTGCCAGCGCCATTGCGGCCAAGGATGCCCACGATCTCGCCCGCATCGACCGTGAAGCTCACGCCGTCGACCACGCGGCGTCCACCGTAGGACTTCACGAGTTCATGGGCGGCAAGCAGCGGCACGCCGGGAGTGTAGCGGTCCGGCTAGCATCGACCGCCATGCGACAGCTCACTGCCATCGTGCTCGCGTGCCTGCCGTTCGCCGGCTGCGTGGAGCGCACGGTCAGCATCACCAGCGATCCGCCGGGCGCGCGCGTGTGGATGAACGATCGCGAAGTCGGCACGACGCCGTGCATCGTCGGCATCAACGACTACGGCACGTACGACGTGCGCATCGTCAAGGAGGGCTACGCCGCGGACTGGAATGGACGCAGCGTGGACATGCCGCTGTGGGATGCACCCGGTCCCGACTTGGTCGGCGAGATCCTTCCCGTCGACCTTCGGAGCCGATCCGAATGGCACGTGACGCTGGTCCCGCTCTCGAAGGATGAAGCGGCGCTCATCGAGCGCGCGCGTGCCGCCAAGGTCGAGGCCACGAAGCCACCCTTCACGAAGTGATCAGTCGATCGAGCGCCACGATGCGCTCGGTGAGTGGTGCGTTGGCAGGGGGAAACGTCAGGCCCACGAGTTCGCTCGCCTGGACCCAGCGCACCTGCGCGCACCCGATGGCGCGTGGTGCGGCGTCACGAGGGGCCATCGTCCAGAAGAGTTCGAGCACGATCGGTCCTGCGTGAAGCGGCGTTCCGACAGGTCGCAGGTCGAGGGCCGCTACGCGCACACCGACCTCTTCGAAGAGCTCGCGGGCTGCTGCCTCGACGCTCGTTTCGCCCGGTTCGACCTTGCCGCCGGGCCATTCCCAGAAGCCGCCGAAGGTGGCTGCGGGCAGCCGTTGGGCGACCAGCCACTCCGGCCGGCCGGAAGGGCCAGTTCGAGCGATCGCGACGGCGGCGATGGCGGCAGGCATGAGCCGAGATTATCAGACAGGGCCTTGAGGGCGGGTCCGATGCGCAAAACCACTTGGAAAATCAACGAAATCAGGGCGTCGTCACCCATTGACGCAGCCCCGTCGTCGTAGATACTTCGGGTCCAGACTTCTTCGCGGCCTTTGGCCGTGGTGCCGCCGTTCGAGCGTGTCGGAGCGTTCGGACGGCGGTTTTTCTTTTGGCACCGCGTGACGCACCCGTCGATGCGGTCGAGCGCGCGCCGGTAGCGTCCCCTCCATGATCGACGCCCTCGCGCTCATGCTTGCCTCTGACGTCGGCTCGGATCCGGTGCCGACCCCGAAGGACCTCGAGGCGGTTGCCGCCGTGCAGTACGGCGCCGAGGGGTCGAGCGCGTTCACGATCCTCGTGGGCGGTGGGTCCGATCTTGATGGCGCCGACTACGCGCAGGGAATCGCAGAGTATTCGTGGTTCGTGGCCGAGGGACTTGGTCTTGGCCTCTACGCGAGCGGCATCGGCGTGTGGCAGCCGATCGAGGATGCGGCAGGGGGCGGCGTGGGCATCGACATCCGCTGGCACTTCCTCCGTGAGGAGACGTGGTCGGTCTACGGTGAACTTGGCTGCGGGGTGCAGTTCACGACGAACGAGGTCCCAGCCAACACCAGCGACACGAACTTCGCGCCCTGGGCCGGCATCGGCGTGCGGCAGCAGCTCGACGCGGGAACATCGCTCATGCTCGGGGTGCAGTGGTTCCACCAGAGCAACGCCCGGACCGACGAGCAGAACCCCGGCCGGGACAGCATCGGCGCGTACGTTGGCCTGAGCTGGTCGCTCTGATCCTCGAAACCCGTGGGTCCGCAGAATCATGGCCCTGATGGCCACGGACCGATGACGTTTTCGGGCCCGGGCGGGAACGAACCCGCCCCGGAGCCAGTACGCCATGGGAGAACGCATGTCGACGGTACACTTCCAACGAGCTTCGAACGAGGCTTCTCGCGTGAAGACCGACCCCTTGACCCAACCTGAACCCAAGGCGCCCGTGGCCGACGCCGGGCTCCGCCTCGTCGGGACCGCGGCGCTGAACAGCCTGCCGAGCGACCACGCCGGCATGGTGCTCCTGCGGCAGGCGTGCGCCGCCCAGGCGGCGCTGGTGGCCGAGGCCATGCGCCTGCAGGTCCGCCTGAAGCAGGACGGGCGCTGCGACCCGATCCAGGCCATCACAGGGGCCAGCAGCCTTGAGCGGGCCGCTGCTGAACTGGCCGAGCTGGTCCGGGTGCTTGATGAGCGCCTGTCGACCGAAGCCAGCCGGTAGCCTTCGGCGGTGAGCACCGACACGACCGCCATCAAGGAAGGTGACGCGCTCGACGCGTCCGATCCTGCCCGACTCCTCGCCAGCCTCGACGCCATCCGCGACTTCCGCGGCGACGTGACGCTCGTCCTGCACGGCGGCGCGACCGTCGAGGGCTTCGTGTTCGACGTGATCGTGGGCAGCGACCTCGGCTCGTGCGCCCTTCGACTGCTGGTCCCCGGCGATGCGACCCGTCGGTCCGTCGCCGGTCGCGAGATCGCCGCGATCCGGATCAGCGGGCGCGATGCCGCCGCAGGCAAGACGTGGGAGAACTGGGTGCGCCGCTACGCCGAGAAGCGCCTTGCCGGCGAGCGCGCCAGCATCGAGAGCGAAACGCTCGACTGATCGGTCGGCCTTCGGCGGCCGCTCCGGTTCAACCACGGATGCGTGATATCGCCGAGTGCGTTCACGCCCATGATGCGCCAGCGTGCGATCAGAAGTCGTCGCGGCGGCGGCGCAGCCTGAAGAGGTTGCGGCCCTCTTCCGGATCCCAGAGGCACCAGCCCATCTCTCCGGCAATGCGCAGCATCACGGGCCACGAGATGGCTTCGTCGCTCACGCGCAGCACGGCAAAGTCGAGCACACCGTCGCCCTCGGGAAGGCTGATCTCGATGCCAGGACCGTAGAGCGTGCAGCTGCCGGGCGCGTCGGGCGACGTGTTCAGCTGGGACAGGCCACGCAGCACCGCGGCGCGCTCGCCGATGGGCAGGCGCGGGATCTCTCCATCGGGATCAAGGTCCGCGATGTCCTCGGGAAGGCCGTAGATGTAGTACGAGCGCGGCACCGGGGCAGGATGCTATCGAAGCGTTTCGCACACCGCGTCGACCAGTCGCTCGAGCGGAACAGGCTTGTTGAAGTACGCGCTCGCACCGAGCGCGGTCGCGAACTCGCGGTGACGCCGCCCTTGGTTCGCGGTGACCATGACGACGGGCGGGCGCGTGGCCGCCGCGCCGAGTCGCTCCAGGATCGCCAGCCCCGACAGCTGCGGCAGCATCATGTCGAGCACCACGGCATCGATGCCGCCGGCTTGCAGCGCGGCCCACGCCTGTGCGCCGTCGCTGGCCCGGACCACGCTCGCGGCCTCGGCCTCGAGCGCGAGCACCATGCCTGCGAGGATGTCCGGGTCGTCGTCGACGGCGAGGATGGTCTTGCCTGCAAGCCGCTGCATGGCAGGGATCCTAGCGGTCCCTGTCAGGGATGCCGGACTCGGTGCGCGGCGCGGAGCACCACGTTGACGAGTTCACGCCGGACCACCGAACGCGCGCCTGCCCGCGCCTCAGCGCGCCGACTGAGGAAGCGGCAGCGCAAGCTGCTCGAGCAGGGCGTCGTCCATCCAGGGAAGCGACTGCAGCTTCGCGCGCAAGCGATCAGGCATCGGCTTGCCCTGTCGCTCGTGCGGCGGCCTGCTCTTCCAGCGCCGGTGCATCCAGAGGTACTGCCACGGCGAGCGGCGAATGGCCAGCTCGATGCCGCGATTCACCCTGGCCGCGATGAAGAACGCAGGATCATCCGTCGCGGCCCACTCGTGCGGCTCGATGACGTCGTGCGCATCGAACTCGTAGTGGAAGCGGTCGCCGCTGCGGTGCGCGGCACCGACCACGATGGGGACCTCGTGCCGCATGGCCAGGAGCGGGATCGACTTGTACGTGCTTGCCAAGCGGTTGAAGAAGGGCACGAAGAGCCCGTCGTCGCCCGCATTCTGGTCGGCGATGAACCCGACCCTGCCACGCCGATCGAGGATGTCCTGCACCACCTCGGTTGCGCCCCACTTCGTCAGGATGCGCAGCCCGCGCGCCTCGCGGACCCCAAGGATCCAGCGGTTGAGCCAGGGATTGTCCAGGGGGCGCGCGAGCGCGGTCATGTCGAAGCCGAGCATCGTCATGACGAAGCCGAGCAGTTCCCAGTTGCCGCAGTGCCC
>CAMDAQ010000021.1 GCA_945888705.1 Singulisphaera sp. GP187 | reverse complement strand
CACGATCGACTGGATGAAGTCGGTCGACCTCAGCGACTTCCGCGCACCGACGCCGAACTACTGAGCCGCAGCCGCTCGATGCAGGCCGGGATCACCCGCGCGGCGTGGTCGATCTCGTCGCTGGTCGTGAACCTGGACACACTCAGGCGGATCGTGCCGTGGGCAACCCGATCGGGAAGTCCCATGGCGCGGAGCACGGGAGATGGTTCGAGCGATCCGCTTGAGCACGCTGCGCCTGCACTGGCGGCAACGCCACGCTCGGACAGGAGCAGCAGGATCGCCTCGGCCTCGAGCCCCGGGAACGCGATGCTGGAGGTGTTCCAGAGTCGTGGGGACCCGGCTGCGTTCACGATCGCGTCCGGGACAGCTGCAAGGATTGCTCGCTCCAGGGTGGGGATCAGCCTTCGGCATGGTGCCGAGGCCGCATCGCCAGCGAACCACGCCGAGGCCGCCGCCGCCGCCACGCCGAAGCCGACGATGCCGGACACGTTCTCGGTGCCGGCGCGCTGCCCGAGTTCCTGCGGTCCGCCCGGCAGGATCGACTCGATGGCCGCGCCCGCGCGCATGGCGATCGCCCCCACGCCTTTGGGGCCGTGGAGCTTGTGTGCGCTGCAGGTCAGCGCATCGATGCCCAAGGTCGACCACTCGGTCGGTTCGCGACCGACCCACTGCACGGCATCTGTATGGAACACGACGCCGGCGGCGCGGCACCTGGCCGCGACCTCGGCGATCGGCTGGATCACGCCGGTCTCGTTGTTGGCCCACATCAGGCTGAGCACGCTGATCGATCGGCCGTGGTCGGCGAGCAGCGCGTCGAGCGCACCCAGGTCGATCACGCCATCGGGCTGGTGACGCAGCCAGTGGACCGTGGTGCCGCGGGCTTCGAGGGACTGCGCGAGCTCGCGAACGGCGCTGTGTTCGAGCGCACTGGTCGCGATGGTGGGTCGTTCAGGCCGCGCGGCGATGGCACCGAGCATGACGCGCTGTGCGGCTTCGGTGCCGCCGCTCGTGAAGGTCAGCGCGCGCGGCGCACAGCCGATGAGATGCGCGACCTGCTCGCGCGCCAGCTCGAGGGCGTGGCGCGCCTCGACGCCCGCGCGGTGCACGCTGCTGGGGTTGGCCCAGCGATCGCGCAGGCACGTGCCCATCGCCTCGATCACCTCGGGCAGGGGCTGCGTGGTCGCGTTGCAGTCGAGATACGTCTGCATGATTCAGGTCGCCTGCGCGCCGAGCGCGCGGATGAGCTCGGCGGTGCTCGCGTCGTGGGCGGCCGACGGCGACGCACCATCGAGGGCCCTGATCACGTCGATGGCCAGGGACTTGCCCAGTTCGACGCCCCACTGGTCGAAGGAGTTGATGCCCCACACGATGCCCTGCACGAAGGTCGAGTGCTCATAGAGCGCGATGAGCGCGCCGAGGGAGGATGGCGTGAGTGCGTCCGCCCAGAGGAACGAGCTCGGTCGGTTGCCGGGGAAGGTGCGGTGGGGCACGAGCGCCTCGGGGGTGCCTTCGGCCCGGACCTCGTCGCCGGTCCGGCCGAACGCGAACGCCTGCGCCTGCGCGATCGCATTGGCGTTGAGCAGCAGGCGATGACGGCCGAGTGGGTGCGCCGCCGTGCGGAACGCGATGAAGTCGATCGGCACGATCGTCGTGCCTTGGTGGAGCATCTGGTAGAAGGCATGCTGCCCGTTGGTGCCCGCCTCGCCGAAGACGATCGGGCAGGTCGGCCACGACACGGGCTCGCCGTGATCGTCCACGCGCTTGCCGTTTGATTCCATGAGCAATTGTTGAAGGTAGGCGGGAAAGCGCGCGAGCAGCTGCTCGTAGGGGAGCACGGCCAGGGCCGGCAGGCCGAGCACGCTGGCGTTCCACGCGCCGATCATGCCCATGATCACGGGCAGGTTCGACGCGACGGGCGCCGTGCGGGCATGCTCGTCCATGGCGTGGAACCCCGCGAGCAGCTCACCGAAGCGCTCAGGACCCACGGCCACCATGGTGCTCAGCCCGATGGCGCTGTCCATGCTGTAGCGGCCGCCGACCCAATCCCAGAACCCGAACATGTGGTCGGGATCGATGCCGAAGGCGCGGACCTTCGCCTCGTTGGTGCTGACGGCGACGAAGTGCCGGCCGACCGCCGCCTCACCGAGCCGCGACACCAGCCAGGCACGCGCGCTGCTGGCATTCTCCATCGTCTCCTGGGTCGTGAACGTCTTGCTGCAGACGATGACGAGCGTCTGCGCGGGATCGAGTCCATCGAGCGCGGCCGTGAGGTCGTTGCCATCGACGTTGCTCACGAAGCGGCAGTCGAGTTCGCGCGTGCGCCACGGCTGCAGGGCCTGGTAGGCCATGGCGGGGCCGAGATCGCTGCCGCCGATGCCGATGTTGATGACATGGCGGATGCGCTCTCCGGTGGCGCCGAGCCAGGCGCCGGTGCGCAGGGCCGTGGCAAAGCGCGCCATGCGCTGCAGCGTGTCGTACACCTGGGGCACCACGTTGCGGCCATCGACCTCGATCGTCGCCGAGGCTGGGGCGCGCAGCGCGGTGTGGAGCACCGAGCGCCCCTCGGTCCAGTTGAGGCGCGCACCCGCGAGCATGGCTGCGAAGCGCTCCGGCACCTGACGTTCTCGAGCGAGCTCGAGCAAGAGGCCCATCGTGGTCGGCTGCATGAGCTGCTTGGACCAGTCGAGCGTCCAGCCCGCACCGGTCGTGGTGCAGCGTGCCACGCGGCCGGGTTCGGCGTGGAATGCCGCGCGGAGGTCCACAGGATCGATGGCACGGTGATGCGCGAGGAGGGCCTTCCACGATGCGCAGTCGCACAGCCGGCTGCGGAGAGGCAGGGAGCATGCATCGATCGTCGCGCTTGACATGGTCTGACTGTACCCCGGTCGTGGTCCCCGCCGCGGGGGTACAGTGGCTTGCATGAAGCAGACCGCCTTGCTGAACTTGCTGGGCCAGAGCCCTTGGCAGGACAACATCACCCGCCGCATGCTGGATGACGGCTCGCTCGCGCGCACGATCGATTCGCTCGGCATCACCGGCCTGACCAGCAATCCGACCATCTTCGAGAAGGCGATCGGGTCGGGTTCCGAGTACGACGCGCAGGTCAAGGCATGCGCAGCGCGAGGGCTCGATGCCGACGCGACGTTCTTCGAGCTGGCGCTTGAGGATCTCTGCCGCGCCTGCGACCTGTTCCTGCCGATCCACCGCCGCACCGGCGGCGTGGACGGGTGGGTGAGCCTGGAGGTGAGCCCGCTCCTGGCCAACGACACGCACAGCACGGTCGAGGCGGCGGTGGCGCTGCACGCGCGGGCGGGTCGCCCGAATCTCTTCATCAAGGTGCCGGGCACGCCCGAGGGGCTGCCGGCGATCACGGAACTCATCGCCCGCGGCGTTCCCGTCAACGTGACGCTGCTCTTCGACGTGGCCCAACACGAGGCCACGGTCCTGGCATACATCAAGGGGCTGGAGCAGCGGGTGGCCGCGGGGCTGGCTCCGGACACCTGCAGCGTGGCCAGCGTGTTCATCAGCCGCTGGGACAAGGCCACGGCGAGCCTGCCCGAAGGCCTGCGCAACCGGGTGGGCATCGCGATGGGGCGAGCGTGCTACGACCGGTTCCTGGATCTTTTCTCGGGCGACCGGTTCGAGGCCCTGCGAGCCAAGGGCGCGCGTCCCCAGCGCCTGCTCTACGCGAGCACGGGCACGAAGGACCCGGCTCTGCCCAAGTCGTTCTACGTCGAAGCGCTGTGCAGCCCCGGCACCGTCAACACGATGCCCGAGGATGCGCTGCATGGCCTGGCCAATGCAGGCATGCTCAGGGCGTGCTTCGCGCCCGGTGATCCGGCGACCGCCGAGGTCTTGAAGGGCGCGATGGCGCACGGCATCGACCTGGCCAAGCTGGCCCATCAACTCCAGACCGAAGGCCGCGACGCCTTCATCGCGAGCTGGCACGCGCTCCTCAAGAGCATCCAGTCCAAGCGCGGGTGAGCGCCAAAAGCGAAGCCGCCCCAGGCGAGTGCCCAGGGCGGGAATGCGGTTGAGAGGACTTGAACCTCCACGGGTTTTACCCCACTAGAACCTGAATCTAGCGCGTCTGCCAATTTCGCCACAACCGCAAGTGGGGCGGCAAGTATAGCGATCCGATCACCTAAAGGATAGGCAGTTATCCGTGTGCGCTGAACCGGTGGCACCACGGCACACAGCGTGACGAAGCAGGCAGCCCCGCCCGGTGTGGCCGGACGGGGCTGCACGTGGATCGATCGTCAGGTCACTCGCTCTTGCTCTTCACGAGCGGCGCGTTGGGGTTGGCCGCGCGGAAGGCCAGGACACCCTTGCGGATCTCGATCACCAGGTCGCGGTTCTCGCGAAGGAACTGCTTGGAGGCTTCGCGGCCCTGGCCGAGGCGGACATCCTTGAAGCTGAACCACGCGCCGCTCTTCTCGACCACGTTGGCGTTGACGGCCAGGTCGAGCAGGTCGCCGACCCACGAGATGCCCTCGTCGAACATGATGTCGAACTCGGCTTCGCGGAAGGGGGGAGCGATCTTGTTCTTGACGATCTTGGTGCGCACGCGGTTGCCCACGTTGCGCTCGCCATCCTTGATCGCGCCGATGCGACGGATGTCGACGCGCACCGAGGAGTAGAACTTGAGTGCACGGCCGCCGGTGGTGGTTTCGGGGCTGCCGAACATGACGCCGATCTTTTCGCGCAGCTGGTTGATGAAGATCACGATGGTTTCGCTCTTGGCGATGGCGCCGGTGAGCTTGCGCAGGGCTTGGCTCATGAGGCGCGCCTGGAGACCGACGTGGCTGTCGCCCATTTCGCCCTCGATTTCGGCGCGCGGAATGAGCGCGGCCACCGAGTCGACGACGATCACATCGACGGCGTTCGAGCGCACCAGCATTTCGCAGATCTCGAGCGCCTGCTCGCCGGTGTCGGGCTGCGACACCAGCATTTCATCGAGGTTGACGCCCAGCTTCTTGGCCCACGAGGGATCGAGCGCGTGCTCGGCATCGATGAAGGCCGCCGTGCCGCCCGTGCGCTGCGCGTTGGCGATGACGGTGAGCGCCAGCGTGGTCTTGCCGCTGGATTCAGGGCCGAACACTTCGATGATGCGACCGCGCGGCAGGCCACGCCCGCCGAGCGCCAGGTCGAGGCTGAGCGCACCGGTGGAAACCGCGGGGATCGGCGTGATGTTCTCACCGTCGAGCTTCATGATCGAGCCCTTGCCGAAGGACTTTTCGATCTGGCCCATGGCGGCTTCAAGTGCCTTGAGCTTGCCCTTGGAATCGAGTGCGTTGGTCCGCGGATCGCCCGCGGACGCATCGGACACGAAGGGCTTGGGTTCGACGGTGCGGCTGCCGGCATCGCCTGCGGCCGGTGCCTTGCCTGCGGTGGGTGCGGTGACGGACACGGTGGACGGCTTGGCCATGCTGCTCCCCTGAGTGGTGCTGCCTTCGAGGCGTGCAGGAGTGGAGGCCGACGAGGCATCCGTGCCTGCTGCGGTTCGAGTTGTAACGGCTTTCGCCTGCTCTGGCGCGCGGGTTGCGGCGCGTGCAACGGTTTCGGCGGGCTTGCTGGCGGTGGAGGGCTTGGCTGCGGTGGGGGTCGACATGGTGAGTCCTTTCACGAGGTGGTCACGGTGGGTTGGGACGAAGGGTCCGATTCCGTTCGGTGGGTGTTAGGGTAAGCCGAACGCGTGTTCGGTGTCAAGCGAACGGATTGATGCGGGCAGTGTGACGGACCCAAGGCCAACATCCGGGGAACCCGCAGAAAAATCGGTGGGGATTCCTGCCCTGATTCGCGCGTGCAGGGACGTGGGTTAAGGTAGGCCCATGCCGCTTCCCACGACCCTCGCTGCCTTGGTTCTCGGACAGTTGACCCCTTGGATGGGCCAGTCGGTCCCAAGTCCGATCGTTCGTGAGGACGTTGAGCTTGCTCCGGCGCTCGCCCCGGCTGCTTCAGTCGTGCGGATCGACGCGGCCGCTTGGGCCGCCACGCGGGCCAACGATGCGCAGCGCTGGCAGGGCGTGCCCATCGCGCCCGGTCGCAACGTCGACCTCACGCTGACCCGCGTGAAGCCCTTCACCGACGATGCCACCATCGTCGACGCCCAGGGTGGCAAGGTCGAAGCGGCCATCGAGGCTCCTGCGGTCGACTGCTTCATGGGCTCGGTCGATGGCGAACCGGGCTCGCGCGCGTACATCGCGGTCAGCGAGTTCGGTCACTACGGCTACGTTCTGGTGCAAGGCCGCACGTTCATCCTCTCGAGCGGGGACTTCGGCTCAAACCTGCCGACCCTCTTCTACGACCTGGGCGCGCTTCCGCCGGGCCTCGTGCCCACGCCGGCCTTCACGTGCTCGGAACTCACCGTGCCCGGCGCCAAGCCGCCGGTGACCGCGCCCGCCGATGGCTCGCTCGCCGGTTCGCCGTGCCGACAGGTGCGCATCGCCGTTGAGACGGACCACGAGTATCTGCAGTCGCTCTTCGGTGGCAGCACCACGGCCGCGACCGCGTACACCGCCGTCCTGATGGGTGCCGTGAATGAGCTCTACGTGACGGCGCTGAACACGCGCATCGGCGTGAACTACCTGCGCCTGTGGAGCACGCCCAATGACCCGTGGTCCGCCACGTCGACCGGTGCGGAACTCGGTGTGTTCCGCGACTACTGGGCTGCGAACATGGGCGCGCAGCCGCGTGAACTCGCGCACTTCCTCTCGGGTCGCGGACTCGGTGGCGGCGTCGCCTGGCTGAGCGTGGTCTGCAATCCCGACTACGGCTTCGGGCTCAGCGCCAACCTCGGCGGATCGTTCCCGTACCCGATCATCAACAATTCGGACGCGAACTGGGACCTCATGGTCGTGGCGCACGAGATCGGCCACAACTTCGGCACCACGCACACCCACAATTTCAGCCCGCCGGTCGATGGCTGCGGCTCGAATCCGCAGGATTGCGCGGTCGCCGACCAGGATCTCGGCACCATCATGAGCTACTGCCACATCTGCCCGGGTGGCCTGGCCAATGTGCGCATGGAATTCCATCCCGTCTGCATCACGGCAATGCACGGCCACCTCGATGGGAACGGCTGCGTCGAGGAGGGCTCGTCGCGACCGCCGCAGACGATGATCGATGCGATCACCGGGCTGCCAGGCCAGCCGGTCACCTTCGACCCGCTGACCAATGACATCCCGATCAACTGCGAGGCGATCTCGCTGAGGTTCTACGCACCGACCACCGCGCTCGGCGGCGTGGTCGAGCGCGTCGGTACGACCGGCTCCGTCCTGCGTTACACCGCGCCAGCGGGCAGTGCCGGCGAGGACCTGATCGCCTACGCGATCGAAGAAGCCTCGGGCGCCACCGCGACCGGCGAGATCCGCGTCCAGGTCAAGCCGGTGCGCGCTGCGACACCGGTCCAGGGTGATGTGGCCGCGCTCTTGGTCGACTACTACAACCTCAGCGCCGCACCGCCATCGGTCCTGCCCGACTTCACGCAGCTCACTCCGTACCGCACGTTCTTCTCGACCCAGGTCAACTACGTGTCGACCGGCGGCAACTTTGCCGACAGCCAGCGCGCCGACACCGTCGGTGCCGTGTGGACCGGCTGGATCAACGTGCCTGCGTCTGGCGAGTGGACCTTGTTCATCGAGAGCGATGACGGTTCGCGCCTGTGGATCGGCGATCAGATGCTGGCCGACAACGATGGGCTGCATGGCATGGTCGAGCGTTCGGGCACGATCGCGCTCGCGGCTGGCAAGCACCCGGTGCGGCTGGCCTTCTTCGAGAACGGCGGCGGTGCGGGCATGATCCTGCGTTGGCAGGGGCCGGGCGTGGCGAAGGCCGTGATCCCTGCATCGGCGCTCACCCGCGGCGGCACCGTCAACCGCAGCGACATCAACGTGGATGGCCGCGTGGATGGCGGCGACCTCGGGCTCCTGCTTGCTGCATGGGGCACGGCCAATGCCGCTGCCGACATCGACCAGAGCGGTACGGTGGATGGTGCCGACCTTGGCATGCTGCTGAGTGCGTGGACCGGCTGATCGCGGCGCGCGGTCTGCTGAGCTCGTGGACCGACTGATCGCAACACGCGTGCTGCGGCGAGCGATGCTCGCACCGCGTGCGACGAGTTCAGTTCGTCGGCGCAAGCGCCATCGCGCACATCGCCATCACGCCCGTCGCGATCGCCTCGTCGTTGAAGTCAAAGTGCGGTGAGTGCAAGGGATGCACCGGCGCGCCCTCGCGGTACGTGCCGAGCACGATGTAGCACGCGGGCACGCGCTGACCGTAGTAGCTGAAGTCTTCCGCGCCCATGACGGGCGCAGGCATGGTGCGGGTGTTCGCACTGCCGACTGCCCGCGTGAGCTGGCGGCCGGCGGCTTCCGTCAGTGCCTCGTCATTCACGGTGACCGGGTAGCCATCGCGGAACGCCACGGTGGCCGTGCAACCATGCGCAAGCGCGGTGTTCGTGGCCACCCGCTCGATGCGCTCCTTGACCTCGGTGCGGGTCGACTCCCTCAGCGTGCGCATGGTGCCCAGCAGCTCGACACGTTCGGGCATCACGTTGCCCGCCGTGCCGCCATGGATCGAACTGATGCCCACGACGGCGGCATCGAGCGGATCGAGCGTGCGCGATACGATCTGCTGCAGGGCGACGACGATGGCGCTCGCCGCCAGCACGGCATCGCGGCCGGTGTGCGGCATGGCCGCGTGGGAACCCGTGCCGTGCACGGCGATCTTGACTTCGTCGGCACTGGCCATGACAGGCCCGGCGCGCAGGGCGACCGCGCCGGTCTCGAGCCACGGCCAGCAGTGCAGGCCCATGATGCGCTCAACCGGTGGGCCGAGCAGCGATCCATCGAGGGCGCCGCTCTCGATCATGTGACGGCCACCTCCACCGCCTTCCTCGGCCGGCTGGAAGACCAGCGTGATCGGATGGGGCAGCCGACCTTCGCGGCCGAGCGCAGCAAGCACGCGTGCCGCGCCCACGAGGATCGTGGTGTGGCCGTCATGGCCGCATGCATGCATGCGCCCGGGGATCGTGCTTGACCAGGCCGCGCCAGTCGCTTCGGTGATCGGCAGGGCATCCATGTCCGCGCGCAGGGCGGTGGCTCGCTCGCCGGCCGCGGCGATGTGGGCGAGCACGCCGGTGCCGCGTGCCAAGCCGCCTCGGTGCTCGATGCCGGCCGCCGCGAGTTCGCGCTGCACGACCTCGCTCGTGCGCCGTTCCTCGAAGGCCGTCTCGGGGTGCGCGTGCAGGTCGCGGCGCAGCGCGATGAGCGAGGGCAGTTCATGGGCGATCAGCGCGCGCAGCCGTTCGGTCGTGGGCATGGATCCAAGCCTAGCGGGGCGGCATGGTCCGGGGCATGTGCCCGGCCACGGCATCAGGCCATGAGCATCTTGATCGCGATGCCCAGCAGCGTGAGGCCGACGATGGACTTCAGCCAGCGCGCATCGAGGCGAGCGGCCATCATGCTGCACACGATCGCCAGCGGCAGCGCGCCCACAAGCAGCAGACCCAGGAGCGACCAGTCGGTGCGCCCCTGCACGGCGAAGGACCCGCCCGCGACGAGCGCCACGGGAATCGCAAACACGGTGTCGGTCGCCACGAGCCGGATCGGCGTCATGCGCAGGGGATAGAGCGCGCGCAGGAGCACCGCGCCGATGGCCCCCGCGCCGATCGAGGTGGCGGCGATCACGGAGCCGAGCAGCGCGCCGGCGGCGACGGTGAGCGCAGCCTGCGGCTTCTTGAATCGTTCGGGATCAGCCAGGCGCTTGGCGGTGCTGAGCTTCTGCACCAAGTGGCCAAAGAGCATCGAGAGGCCCGACACCAGGATCAACGCGCCCATGGCGCGCACCACGAGGAGCTTCTGCTCGGGCTCGACCTTGATCGCCAGCACCGAGCCCACCACGATGCAGGCTGGGATGCTGCCGAGCCAGAGCCGACGCACGACCTGCATGTCGACGTGCTGGCCGCGGAAGTGGATGGTGCCGGCGGCGATCTTGACGACCGAGGCGAAGAGCAGGTCGGTGGCGATCGCCACGACAGGGTCGATGCCAAAGCCGAGCACCAGGATCGGGGTCATGATCGCGCCGCCGCCCACGCCCGTGAGCCCGACGAACGCGCCCACGAGCGCACCGGCAGCAATGGCCAGCAGTGGATCAGGCACGCGGCGAGTGTAGGGGAATCGCCCCCGCCCCTCACGCCTTCAGCGACTGCATGTCGATCACGAAGCGGTAGCGGACATCCTGGCGCAGCATGCGCTCGTAGGCCTCGTTGATCTGGTCCATGCGGATGAGCTCGATGTCGCAGGCCACGCCGTGCTGGCCGCACCAGTCGAGCATCTCCTGCGTCTCGCGGATGCCGCCGATGCACGAGCCCGCGAGGTTGCGGCGCGGGAGGATCAGGCTGAAGGCCGCGATCTGCTGCGGATTGGGCGGCACGCCGACCATGCAGAGCGTGGCGTCGAGCTTGAGCATGGCCATGTAGGCATCGAGCGAGTGGTCGGCCGAGACCGTATCGACGATCAGGTCGAACGTCCCCGCGTGGCGCGCCATCGCGGCCTCGTCGGTCGAGAGCACGACTTCGTGCGCGCCCAGGCGCAGGCCATCGTCGATCTTGCTGCGCGAGGTCGTGAAGAGCACCGTGTGCGCCCCGAGCGCGCGCGCGAACTTGACGCCCATGTGGCCCAGCCCGCCCAGGCCGATGATGCCCACCTTCTTGCCCGGGCCCGCGCCCCAGTGGCGCAGCGGCGACCACGTGGTGATCCCCGCGCAGAGCAGCGGTGCCGCCTTCGCAGGATCCAGCGTCGTCGGCACCTTGAGCGTGAAGGCCTCGTCGACGACGACCTTCTCGGAGTAGCCGCCGAAGGTCATGCCGCCCAGGTACTTGTCGTCGCCGTTGTAGGTGAAGGTGGCACCGCCCATGCAGTACTGCTCGAGCCCCTTGGCGCAGTGCGCGCAGATGCGGCAGCTGTCGACGAGGCAGCCCACCGACGCCAGGTCGCCGACCTTGAACCGGGTGACGGCCGAGCCCACGCGCGCGACGCGGCCGAGGATCTCGTGACCGGGCACGACCGGGTACTGCGTGAAGCCCCACTCATTGCGCGCGAAGTGCAGGTCGCTGTGGCAGACGCCGCAGAAGAGGATGTCGATCTCGACGTCGGTCGCGGTGGGCTCGCGACGCGTGATCGCGTGCGGGGCCAGTGGGGTGGTGGGAGACTGTGCTGCGTAGGCGCGGGTCGTCATGCGTGGATCCTCGATGAAGGCGGGCAAGGGTAGCGGCGCCGTGTGTGGCCGGGATGTCCCTTGGGTCGCACGCGCACGCGCATCAACTGCGCAGCGGCACCAGGCCGACGGCCTTGCGGCCATCGTTGAGCATGCCGAAGGCGTGCTTGTGGTGGCGCACGAGCCGGCTGAGCTGGCTCATCGTGATGCCCAGCACGCCAGCCGCGCCGGCCACGTCGTAGCGGCGCGCGACGATCACATCGAGTGCTTCCGCCAGGAGCGCCGGATAGTCCTCGTGCTCGGGATTTACGCTCATCTTCTCTCCTTGCCGGCGGCGGCACCACAGTTCGCTGCACTGATGGCGGTCGCGGTTCGTGGGCGTGCGGCAATGCACGGCAAGCTTCAGGCGCACGCGCCAGATCGCCATGCCCTTGTTCTGGCCTTGGCTGCGGCGTTCGGTCGCCTGGGCCTCGATGCCGGTCGCCGTGTGCTGGACCCAGCAGGCGGTGTCGACGCGGTTGCGGTGCTGGCCGCCGGGGCCGCTCACGCGGCCGAACTCGACCGTGCACTGCTTGAGCAGGTCGGCTTCGGGCAGCGTGGACGGGTGCGGCGCCTGCAGCATGGTCAGGCGGGGATCGACGTAGGGAATGCGGTAGCTCACGATGCCTTTCTCTGCGGTCCACGGGCGCCGCGTGCGATCCTGCTCATGGGTTCGGCGACGAAGCCGAGGTCGCCCGTGCCGCGCGGGGCCGGAATCAGCGCGGCAAGCCCTGCGATCATGGCGGCGTTGTCGATGCAGTGGGCGATCATCGGGACACGGCACTCAAGCCCATGGGTCGTGGCCCATCCATCGAGTGCTGCGCGAAGGGCCTGGTTGGCGCTCACGCCGCCGCCCACGAGCAGCGTGCGTGGTCGATCGCCCGTCTGGGCGAGCGCTGCGTCGAGCCCCTCGATGATGCTGGCGACCGCTGCGTGCTGGAAGCTCGCGGCCAGATCGCGTACCCGCTCGGGTGTGAGCGCCGGCACGGGCGGTGCCGGGCGACGCGCCGTGCCGGGCACGCCGCGCGCGGCGTAGAGCAGCGCAGTCTTCAATCCGCTAAAGGAAAATTGAACGCCGTCGCGGCGCAGGAAGGCGCTCGGCAGGCGCACGGCCTGTGGATCGCCGCCGATGGCCTCGCGCTCGATCCGCGGCCCGCCCGGGTAGCCCAGCCCGAGCATCGCCGCAGCCTTGTCGAAGGCTTCGCCGATCGCATCGTCGATCGTCCAGCCGATCAGTGCCGGTTCCGTCGGGCCATCCATGCGGAACACGCTCGTGTGGCCGCCGCTGACGACCACGCCGAGCGCCGGCCATGCAGGCATGGGTCGATCCAGCAGGCACGCCGCGAGGTGCGCGACCACATGGTCGACCGGCACGACCGGCTTGCCAAGCGACCACGCCACGCCCTTGGCGGCGCTCACGCCCACGAGCAGGCTGCCGATCAGGCCCGGGCAGTGCGCGACGCCGATGCGATCGAGGTCCGACCATCGGACGCCGGCGTCCCGCAGCGCGCGCTCGAGCGTGGGCACGATGCAGGCGAGGTGGGCTCGGCTGGCGAGTTCCGGCACGACGCCGCCGTACGGTGCGTGCAGCGCTTCCTGGCTGGCGACCACGTTTGAGCGCACGTTCAGTGCACCCGCGGTGCACTCGACCACGCTGGCGGCGGTCTCGTCGCAACTGGTCTCGATGCCCAGGACAAGCATGCATGCAGCCTACGGCATGTCGGCGCATCGCCCCTAGAATCGCGGGCGTGGAGCAAGGACTTCGTGACGACATCGATATTCGGCGTGAGCGCGCGATCGTGGCGAGCGTGCTCGCTCGTGAGGATGAGCACGATCCCGATCCCCTGGCCGAGTTGCGCGCGCTGGCCGACACCGCCGGCGTGCGCGTAGTCGGCGAAGTGACGCAGCGGCGCTCCAAGCCCGACCCGCACAGTTACCTTGGCAAGGGCAAGGTCGAGGCCCTGGCCGCGATGGTGCAGGAGCTGGGGGCCAAGGTGGTCCTGCTCGACAACGATCTCTCGCCCAGCCAGCTCCAGGCGCTCGAAGAGGCCGTGAAGTGCAAGGTGCTCGATCGCAGCGAGCTCGTGCTCGACATCTTCGCGGGCCGCGCAACCACGCGCGCCGCGCAGTTGCAGGTTGAGATTGCCCAGCTCGAGTACACCGCGCCGCGGCTGCGCGCGATGTGGTCGCACCTTGGCCAGGTCACCGGCGGCGCACCCATGGGCGTGGGCACGCGTGGTCCGGGCGAGAAGCAGATCGAGATCGACCGCCGGCTCGTGCAGCGCAGGCTCTCGCAACTCAAGCGTGAGCTCGCCGAGGTGCAGCTGCGACGCACGCGCGAGGTCGCCAGCCGCCGCGCGGATCACTTCACGGTGGGCATCGTGGGCTACACGAACGCAGGCAAGAGCAGCCTGTTCAACGCACTCACCGCCGGCGGGGCCTTCGCCAATGACCAGCTCTTCGCCACGCTGCACACGCGCGTGGAATCGTGGCAGCTCGGCGGGGGAGAGTCGTGCCTGCTCAGCGACACGGTGGGCTTCATCCGGCGGCTGCCGCACCACCTCGTGGCGAGCTTTCGCAGCACGCTCGAGGACGCGATCGCCGCACACGTCCTCCTGATCCTGCTCGATGCCGGTGATCCGCACGCCGAGCGCCAGCTTGGCACCGTCAAGGAGGTGCTCGATGAGATCGGCGCCGGCGACCAGCCACGGATCGTCGTGCTCAACAAGCTCGATCGCGTGGTCGAGCAGTGCGCCGAGTGGGATGCGCTCACCGATCGCGAGCGTGCACGGCTATCGGGGCCGGGCCTTGCAGCCACCGATGACGGGCTCGAGGGCGAGGACGAACCTGCCGCGCGCGCGGGCACAAGCTGGGCCGAGTACGCAAAGGTGCATGGAGGCATCGCGGATCCGCGCGAACGCCTGGAGCGACTGCGTCGCGCGTGCCCGGGTGCGGTCGAAGTCAGTGCGCGCACGGGCGAAGGGCTCGATGCGCTCGCCGATGCCGTGCGCACGGCGATGCTCGGACCTGTCGTGACGGTGCGCATCCAGGTGCCGCTTTCGGCCGGCAAGGCCGTGGACATGCTGGAAAAGCGAGGCCATGCGCGCGACCGGGATTACGGCGACGACGGCACCGTGACGCTGACGGCCGATCTGGCACGACGCCACGTGGAGGTGCTCTTGGCGCAGGGCGTGAGGGCCGTGATCGATGGCGAGCCCGCAGCGACCGCGCTCAAGCGGCTCTGGCCCGCCGCGTCAGCAGGGCCCACCGCGCGGATCCCGCTCCACGAGCGGCTGTTCGGCGCATAGATCGCGCACGAGCGCCGACGCCGCATCGGTCGCCGCATCGCGCAGCCACGCTCGGCCTGCACGCGGCCACGGTGCCATCCATGCTGCCATGCGGCACGAGGGTTCGCGGCCTCGAGACCAGAGTCCATCGTCCGCGCGCCCGAAGGCCACGCGCTCGCCGCGACGCGGGAACCGATCCCAGCGCTCGATCGGCGTGCCCAGGAGCGCCCAGTCGATGGCAAGCTCCTGCTCGGGCGTGGCGGCGATGGCGACCAGGTTGCGCTCGCCGGGCATGAACTGCGCGCACGCCTTGCGCACGAGGCGATCGATGCGGTCACGCTGGTGCCCCGGGCGTTGCACATCGCCGGGTGCGATCGCCACGTGTCCGCCATCCCATGGGGAGAGCACGCTCATGCGGCCGAGCACATCGCCGGCCGACGATCGCACGAGCAGCTCATCGCCGATCGACGCACGGCGCAGGAACTCCAGCGCGGCCTCGACGTCAGGTGCCGAGGCAACGAGCGGCGCGAGCGCCTCGACCGAGACGACCACGCCACGCTGCACGCTCTCGAGGCCGCGCAGCGCTGCGACGAGCTCTTCCTGCACCGCGCGCCGCCGCTCGATCGGTGCAGGGTCGTGGAGTGGATCCGGTGCCAGCGACTTCACGTGCACCCAGAGCCGCGTGGGCCCGCGCGTGGCGACGAGGTCGCACGTGCGCCCATCATGCGTCGGCACGTGCAGCTCCGTCGAGGCTCCTGCAGCGAGTGCCGCGGCGATGGCCTGTGCTTCGGCGAGCGCACTCCACCATCCGGTCGTCGCGGGCCCGGCTCGCAGCATCGCGTGCATCGATTCGATGTGTCGCTGCGACGCGCGGCCACGCACCGGCCCTTGGTCGCCCGACACCGTGCCGAGCCAGGCTTCGACCTGTTGGAGAAGGGCGTGGGGCGCTGGTGCGGTCACCGCCCGAAGCCTATCGGCGCATGCGCGCAGCACGGCGGGGGACAAACTTGCCCAAATCCCGGCCGTCGGGCGAAAGTCGCCCGCGGATGGGCCCGATGCATCCCGCGGAGGGAAGCACGATGGACCCAATGGAACTCATCCGCAGTGTGCCGCGACTGGGCGAACTGCTCGTGGCGCAAGGCGTGATGACCGAGCGCGAAGTGGCGCGGGTGCTCTCGCGCCAGCAGCAGGACGGTCGGCCCTTCGGCGCGCTGGCCGAGGAGATCTGCGGCGTCGATCCATCGCTCATCGAGGCCGCGTGGATCGACCAGTACCGGCAGATCCAGGCCACCTCGCGCCGGACCCTTGCGACCGCCGAGCCCGAAGCGCTGGCGCTCGTCGACGCTCGCCAAGCATGGCAGTTCCGATTGCTCCCGCTCACCATCGATGATGAGGCCTTGGTCGCCGCGACCACGACCCAGCACATGGCGCGTGCGGCGCGCTTTGCCAGCGCGGTGCTCGGCCGGACCGTCATCTTCACCATCGTCGACAGCGAAGAGCTCGCCGCGGCGCTCGAGCGCCACTACCCCATGAACGCAGCGACGGGCATGGACGCGCGGACCGTGCGCGGCGGCGTGCACCTGGACCCCCTTGGCGGTCGCCCTGAACCGAGCAGTCGGTGAGGCGACCCAACAATGACGCGCGGCGCCCAGTCAACCTGGGCGCCGCGTCGTTGATGCCACCTCGCGGACTTGAACCGCGGACACCCGCATTTTCAATGCGGTGCTCTACCAACTGAGCTAAGGTGGCGGACCGAATTGGCCCCTGACCCGTCGGCCGATCACTGCACCGCGGCGATCAGGGGGAAGCGAAGGGTACGCGCTTCCTCGACGATGTCAAGCGACTCGAGCGCTCGCACCGGTGCCGCACGGCGTGTCGGTGCGAGCTCGCGCGCGTGCTGGACCTGGCCGAAGAGCAGGTCCGCCAGCCAGCGCGAGAGCGGGCGCCGCGGATCCCACGCATGGAGCCCGAGTTCGCCGCGATCGGTCGCTGCGTGGAGCTCGGACCAGAAGCGCTCGATCTGCAGGCCACCATCGCGCGAGGGTGACCAGGTGTTCAGCGCCTCGCGCAGCCGCCAGGTGTGCTGAAGCCGCAGCTCGCTCCAGGCTTGCGGTGCGTGCTGCACGCAGCCGGTCACGAGCACGAGATCGAGCACCGAGGCACGGATCGTGTCGGCCTCGAAGACGCTGAAGCCTGCATCGGGCTGCAGCGCACGCACGTGCGCGACGCATGCATCGATGCTCACGCCCATCGATGCCGCGAAGCGGCCCGCGTCGCTGAAGAACGCGCGTCGCAGCGGGGTTTCCCAGCGCTTCATGCGCGCTGCGCGCGAAGGCTTCGCGCGCGACGAGGCGCCGCGTGAACCGCGCGCGACCGCCGTCGAAGCGCCCCGCGATGACGATGTCCTGGCAGTGGAAGTGCGCGATGACGCGCGACGAGACGTCCTGGTCTGCATGGTCTTTCTCCGCGATCCGTGCGAGTGCAGGGCAGGGCCCGGCGCGCGGAGTCTACGTCGCGTGCGGCGCACGTCAACTGAAACGCTTGCGTTTCAAGGCTGCGCGTGCGTGCCGCGGAGCCAGCGAGGCTGCAGGTCCCGCAATGCGCCGAAGTCGCGCCGCCACGACTCGATCGTGTCGCGCCGTGCGGTCGCCACGAGTGCGCTCGCCTGATCGTTGCCGAGCACGAGCGCGTCGCCCATGGGATCGATCAGTGCCGAGCCACCGTCGTAGGAGAGGTTCGGATCGCGGCCCACTCGATTGCAGCAGGCGACGAAGGCCTGGTTCTCGATCGCTCGCGCGCGCACGAGCGCGGCCCAGTGCGCATGCCGGCGCGCGGGCCAGTTCGCGCTGAGCGTGAAGAGCTCGGCGCCCGCAAGTGCGGCATGGCGCCACACTTCGGGGAAGCGAAGGTCGTAACAGATGAACGGCGCGACCTTCCAGCCGGCGACGTCCACGACGATCGGGCCCGAGCCAGCGGCGTAGTGCGCAGTCTCGGTGCCGTAGGAAAAGAGGAACGTCTTTCGGTAGGTCGCGCGGAGCGCGCCGTCGGGTCCGATCACGCAGGCTGCGTTGAACACCCCGCCAGGTTCGCTCAGTGCAAGTCCTGCCTGCAGCCAGACTTGATGTCGCGCAGCCAGCTCCTGGGCCCAGGGCAGGCTGGATGGCTGGGCGGCGCGATCGGCCTGCATCGTGAAGCCCACGTCGCACAGCTCGGGGAGGATCACGAACGAACCGGGCTCGGCCGAATCGGCCACGAGCGAGGCGAAGGCGCGCTGGTTGGCGGGCTTGTCCTCCCAGACGAGATCGTGCTGGAGCAGCACGATGCGGAGGTCGTTCGTGGGTGCTTGACCCATAATCGAGGAAGGGAGTCCGACGGGGCTTGAACCCGCGACACCCGGGATCACAACCCGGTGCTCTGCCAACTGAGCTACGGACTCCGCGAGTGGCAGAAGTCTAGCGAGGTCGCACGGTCACTGCAACGGTCGGTGCGAGTGGGGCGGAGGCGTTGAGCCGGGTACCATTGGCATTTCCCGCGTGCCGGGATGAATCACCCATGACCACCACCCTTCAGGCCCGTCCCTCCTTCGCCTCTGCCACGATCCACTCCAACCTGACCGCTCCGAGCCTCGTGGAGCAGGCCTTGGCCCGCGGCGAGGGCATCCTCGCGGCCAACGGCGCGCTGACCTGCGACACCGGCGAGCGTCGCGGCCGCAGCCCCAACGACAAGTTCCTCGAGGACACGGCGGGCATCCACGGCACCATCGACTGGGGCAAGGTGAACCAGCCGGTCACGCCGGCGCAGTTCGACGCCCTGCACGCCAAGGTCATGGCCTACATGTCGGCGAAGAAGGACCTGTACCGCTTCGACGGCTACGCCGGCGCCGATCCGTCGTATCGCCTGAAGGTCAGCGTCTTCACGGAGGAAGCCTGGCACAGCCTCTTCGCCAAGACGCTCTTCATCAACGCCCCCGAGGCGGAGCTCGCCGGGTTCGCGCAGGACTGGACGATCATCAACGCGTGCAACCTGCGGATCGATGATCCCGCGGCGTACGGCCTGAAGACGCACCTGGGCATCGTGCAGAGCCTCGAGCGGCGCACCGTGCTGATCGTGGGCACGCGCTACGCGGGCGAGATCAAGAAGTCGATCTTCTATGCGATGAACTACGACCTGCCGGACATGGGCGTGTTCCCCATGCACTGCTCCTGCAACGTCGCGCGCAACGACCCGGCGAACGTGGCGCTCTTCTTCGGGCTCTCGGGCACGGGCAAGACCACGCTCTCGGCCGATCCGCACCGCGATCTCGTGGGCGACGACGAGCACGGCTGGAGCGACACGGGCGTCTTCAACATCGAGGGCGGCTGCTACGCCAAGTGCATCAAGCTCTCGAAGGAGGGCGAGCCCGAGATCTGGAACGCGATCCGCTTCGGCAGCGTGCTCGAGAACGTAGTGCTCGACCCGGCCACGCGCGTGCCCGACTACGACGATGCGTCGCTCACCGAGAACACGCGCGTCACGTACCCGCTCTCGTACATCGCCAACGCCAAGCTCCCGAGCGTGGCGGGACATCCGAAGAACGTGGTGTTCCTGACCGCCGATGCCTTCGGTGTGCTGCCCCCGGTCGCGAAGCTCACGCCCGAGCAGGCCCAGTACTACTTCCTGAATGGCTACACCTCGAAGCTCGCCGGCACCGAAGCCGGCGTCACCGAGCCGCAGCCGAACTTCAGCGCGTGCTTCGGCGGCCCGTTCATGCCGCGCCCGCCCATGGTCTACGCACGGCTGCTCAGCGACCGCATCCGCAAGCACGGCTCGCACGTGTGGCTGCTCAATACCGGCTGGACCGGTGGCCCCTACGGCGTCGGCAGCCGCTTCAAGCTCTCGTACACGCGTGCGATGGTGACGGCGATCCTCGATGGTTCGCTCGCCAAGGTTGCGTGCGTGAAGCACCCGGTGTTCGGGCTCGAGATGCCCACCGCAGTGCCCGGCGTGCCGGCCGAGGTCCTCGATCCGCGCAACACGTGGAAGGACAAGGCCGCCTACGACGCCAAGGCCAAGGAGCTCGCGCAGAAGTTCCGCGCGAACGACCAGAAGTTCGACATCGCGCCCGAGGTCCGCGCAGCCGGACCGGTGGCCTGACGCATGGCCGTCGCGACCGTCACCTTCGATGACGTGAAGGCTGCGGCGGCCCGCATCGCCGGCGGCATCGAGCGCACCCCGTGCCGCCGCAGCTCCACGCTGAGCGATCACTTCGGTGCCGAGATCTTCTGCAAGCTCGACTATCGCCAGGCCACCGGTTCCTTCAAGGAACGCGGAGCCCGAAACGCGCTGCTGCAGCTCGAATCGAGCCAACGTGGACGCGGGGTGATCGCGGCGAGCGCAGGCAACCATGCCCTGGCGCTGGCGTACCACGGGCGCGACCTGGGCATTCCCGTGACCGTCTGCATGCCGCGGTTCGCGCCGCTCATCAAGCAGGTGCGCTGCAAGGAGCTCGGTGCGCGGGTCGTCGTCTACGGCGACAACATCGCCGAGGCTCGCGTGCGCGCCGACCAGTTGGTCGGCATGGAAGGGCTTGCGTACATCAATGGCTTCAACGACGCCACGATCATCGCCGGTGCGGGCACGATGGCGCTGGAGGTCTTCGAGCAGGTCGAGCGGCTTGATGCGGTGATCGTGCCCATCGGCGGCGGCGGCCTGCTGGCGGGCGTCGGCCTGGTGGCGCGTGCCGTGTCGCCCGAAACCAAGATCATCGGTGTCGAGCCCTTCCGCGCGGCGAGCTTTCGTGCCGCGATGGAGGCCGGCCATCCGGTGCGCGTGTCGATGGAGCCCACGCTCGCCGACGGCTTGGCAGTGCCCGAGGTCGGCGATCTGGCCTTCTCAATCGCCCGCGACCATGTCGATGAGGTGATCGAGGTTGGCGAGGAAGCCATCTCGCTCGCGATCCTGCGCCTGCTCGAGTGGGAGAAGGGCGTGGTCGAGGGTGCCGGCGCGGCGAGCCTGGCGGCGTTCATCGCCGGCCGCGTGCCGCAGCTCAAGGGCAAGCGCGTGGCGCTGATGCTGTGCGGCGGGAACATCGATCCCACGACCTTGGCGCGCGTGATCGAGCACGGCCTGGCGGTCGATGGCCGCATCGTGCAGTTCACGGCGATCATCAAGGATCGCCCGGGCGGGCTGGCGGAGCTCGCCACCACGCTGGCGACGGCCGGTGCAAGCGTGAAGCAGGTCAGCCACGAACGCGCGTTCGGCGGCCCTGACATCAGCAAGGTGCAGGTGCTCTGCCAGGTCGAGGTCCGTGGCCCCGAGCATGCCGAGCAGGTGTACGCGGCCCTGCGCGACTGCGGCATCACGGTGCTCGAGCGCTCGCGCATGGGCCTCTCGCGGTTCGGCGAGGACTGAGCGCGCATGCGCATCGCGCCGCTCCAGCTCGATCCGGTGGTAGGGGATGTGCAGGGCAACCTTGCGCGGATCGCCGACGCTGCGCGCACGGCTGCCGCACAGGGCGCTGACCTTGCCGTCACGGGAGAACTGGCCATCTGCGGCTATCCGCCGCGTGACCTTGTCGATCGCGAGGGCTTCGTCGAGCGGTGCGAGCGGGCCGTGGCCGACCTGGCCAAGCGGTGCGCGCTGCCGATCTTGATCGGTGCCCCGCGGCGCGTCGGTCAGCGCGCGCGCAACGCGGTCGCGTTCCTGCGCGGCGGGCGCATCGAGGCGTGGTACGACAAGCGGCTGCTGCCGACCTACGACGTCTTCGACGAGTGGCGCCACTTCGAACCGGGTGCTGAACCGCTGGTGATCCAGGTGGCCGGAGCGCACTTGGGCGTGCTGGTCTGCGAGGACCTCTGGCGCGCCGACGATGCGGTCGGTCCCGGCCGGTACGCCTGCGACCCCGTGGCAGACTGCGCGGCGCGCGGCGTCCACGCGATCGTCGCGCTGAGCGCGAGTCCGTTCAGGCTCGGCAAGCACGCACGCCAAGCGGGCATCCTGCAGGCCGCGGCGGCGCGCATTGGGGGCAAGGTGGTCAGCGTGAACCAGGTCGGTGCCAACGATGACCTCGTCTTCGATGGTGCGAGCGCGCTCGTGGGTGCGCACGGCATGATCGCCGAGCTGCCGCGCTTCGCCGAGTCGGTCGAGGCGCTCGAGCTCGACATGCCTGCGCGTGCGATCGAGCCGCGCGATGCCCAGCACGACACGTTCCGCGCGTTGGTCGCCGCGATCGAGGGATACCTGCACAAGACCGGTCATGCGCGCGCGATCGTGGGGCTGTCCGGCGGCATCGACAGCGCCGTCGTCGCGGCGCTCTGCGTGCGCGCGGTCGGCTCGGCCAACGTGCGTGGTGTCATGATGCCCAGCCGCTTCAGCAGCGACCATTCGATTTCTGACGCTTGCGCCAGTGCGGCGGCGCTCGGCATGCGGGAGCCGGATCTGATGCCGATCGCGCCGGCGCATGAACTGCTGGCGCATTCGATCGGCGGCGTACAGCCGCTCGAAGGCCTTGCCGACGAGAACCTGCAGAGCCGCCTGCGCGGGCTCACGCTCATGGCGCTCTCGAACGCCACGGGGGCCATGGTGGTGAGCACGGGAAACAAGAGCGAACTCGCGGTCGGCTACGCCACGCTCTACGGCGACATGTGCGGCGGCATCGCGCCCATCGGCGACCTGACGAAAGGCCAGGTCTACGCGCTCGCGCGTTGGATGAACGATCACCATGTGCGCGCGGGATTCGCGCGGCCGCCTGTCCCTGAAGGCAGCATCACGAAGCCCCCGAGCGCGGAACTGCGACCGGACCAGCGGGACCAGGACACGCTTCCGCCGTACGACGAACTGGACGCGATCGTGCATGGGTTCGTGGATCTCGAACAGTCGCCGGCCTCGATCGCCCGCAGCACCGGGTTCGACGAAGCGATGGTGCGACGGTGGTGCCTCGCGATCGACCGTGCGCAGTACAAGCGCGAGCAGGCCGGCGTGGTGCCGAAGATCAGCATGCGTGCCTTCGGTCCGGGCCGACGGCTGCCCCTGGCGATGCGGGAGTCCTGATGCCGATTCGATTGCTGCCGCCCGAACTGGTCAACCAGATCGCAGCGGGCGAGGTGGTCGAGCGCCCCGCCAGCGTGGTGAAGGAACTCGTCGAGAACGCGCTCGATGCGGGAGCTGCGCGTGTGAGCGTGGAGCTCGAGGCAGGTGGTGCCGACCTGATCCGCGTCAGCGATGACGGCGGCGGCATCGCGGCCGAGGACTTGCTGCTGGCGGTCACGGCGCACGCCACCAGCAAGATCGCCAGCTTCGATGACCTCGAGGCGGTCGCGAGCTACGGCTTCCGCGGCGAGGCGTTGGCCAGCATCGGCAGCGTGGCGCAGTTGCGGATCACCAGCAGGCGCGCGGGCGATGCCCACGCCCACGCGATCGAGGTCGACGGCGGCCTCGTGAGCGGGCCGCGTCCGGCCGCGGGTGCTCCAGGCACCGTCGTCGAGGTCCGCACGCTTTTCCGCAACGTGCCGGCGCGGAGGAAGTTCCTGCGCAGCCAAGCCGCGGAAACCGGTCGCGTGCACGATGCGATCGACAGCATCGCGCTCGGTGCGCCGGGCATCGGCTTCAGGCTCGCCAGCGATGGTCGCACGATCGTGGACCTGCCGCCGCAGGATGAGCGCACGCGCTGCGTGCACGTGCTCGGCGCCGGGTTGGCACCGGAACTGCTCGACCTGTCGTTCGAACTCGAGTCTCCTGAACTGCACGGGCCCATCCGCATCAGCGGCGTGGTGGGCACGCCGGCGGCTGCGAAGGCGTCCGCCCGCAACCAGTGGCTGCTCATCAATGGCCGCTCCATCGAGGACCGTTCGCTCCAGCACGCGGTTCGCGAGGCCTTCCGTGGCCTGATGGATCCTTCGGTGCACCCGGTGTTCGCGCTGTTCGTCGAGCTCGATCCGCGAGCCGTCGACATGAACGTGCACCCGGCCAAGACCGAGGTGCGCCTGCGGTTCCCCAGCTTGGTGCATCGGGCGATCCGGCGTGCCGTGGCACAGGCGCTCGAGCGCCGTGGGCTCGTCGTCACCGAGCGCCTGCCGGCCGTCGAGCATCCTGAGCCCACGCTGCCGCTGCCGCTCGGTGTCGGGCAGCGCACGATCGTGCATGCCGATGGAGGCATCGCCTGGACGCCGACGAGGGAGGCGACCGAGCCGGCACCTGCGCACGCATCCGCGACGATGCACGGAGCGAGCGCCGCTGCGCCGCTGCGCGCTGCCGAGTCCTCTGCGCCGGTGCGCTTCATGCAGGTGGATCATGCGTGGATCGTGGTCGAAGAGGGTGACGGCCTGACCGTGATCGACCAGCATGCATTGCATGAGCGTGTGATGTTCGAGGACCTCAAGGCGCGCATCGAGCGCAACCCGCTCGAACGGCAGCGGCTGCTGGTGCCCGAGCTCGTTGACTGCGGCGCAGGTGCCATCGAGCGCATCGAAGCGCTCGCGCCGATCCTCGATCGGCTCGGGCTCGAATGCACGCCCGCAGGCGCACGCACGATCGCCGTGCACAGCATGCCGAGCTTCCTCGTCGAGCGCGGGGTCGGGGCGCAGGAGTTCCTGGTCTCGATCGCTGCGAGCGACCTTCGTGCCGATGATCCGCGCGCGGCCGAGGCGGCGCTGAGCGAGGTGCTTGACCTGATGGCCTGCAAGGCCGCAGTGAAGGCGGGTGACCGCCTGACGAACGCCGAGATCGCGGCGCTGCTTGCCCGCCGCAGCACGATCGATCGACCCGATCGCTGCCCGCATGGCCGGCCCACGGCCTTCCGCCTGACGACCGTCGACCTCGAGCGCCGCTTCGGGCGCGCCTGAGCGTTGGGTTGCGGCGACGTCAGCGCGTTCGGGCAGCCGCGGCGTCGAGCACCGCGACGATCTGCAGACGGCCACCGAAGAGCAGCTCCCATCCTCGCGGGTAAAGGCGCATCGGGCTGAGGAACTTGACGATCGGCGCGTGCACGCGCGCACAGAGCGCTCGCCACTCGTCCAGCGAGTGGTACCGATAGAGGCATGGCACCCCGTACGGTGCGTTGGCCGCCCAGTCCATGAGCGAGATCCTTGACTGGGCAAGCAGTCCCTCTCGCGCATGGTCCTTGACCACCACCACACGGCGGGCCACGCGCAGGCACTCGCGCAGCAGCGCCTCGTCGTCGGGTTCATGGTGGAGCACGTCGGCGACCGTCACGACATCGAAGGATGCGTCCGCGAAGGGGAGCGTGCCACCGTCGTAGGCGACGACCGGAATGGGTTCGCCGCCGCGCGCAACGCGTTCGACGCCCGTGGGTGAAACGCCGTTGGGGCAGCGGGGGTCGCGGAGCAGCGCATCGAGCAGCGTGCCGTTGCCGCACCCGACGTCAAGGATCCGGTCACCAGGCTGCACGAGGTCGATGAGCACGTCCACCAGGCGCCGCAGGCGCTCGGCATAGATGCCACGGTGCAGCGACTTCATGATCGACTTCACGGTCGTTCCTCCATCGCCTCAGTCCTCGATGATCTCGTGGAAGACGACCTGGCCCGTGGCCAGGCACCGACGAAGGTAGGGCTCGCACGACCCGCAGCCCGTGGTGCAGCCGAGTTCGTCGGCGAGCTGGTCGAGCGACAGTGAACGGCTCTTTGCCACCTCGAGCGCACGCTCGAAGGTCACGTCGTGGCAGACACAGCGGTCGATGCGGAGCTGTTGTTCGGGCATCCGTCAGGCCTCATCGGGGATCGTAGGCAACGTCATCCTCCGAGAGGAAGCCGTTGGCAGGATGGCCCATGACGTCAGCAAGGGCCTGCGGCGTCGAGAGCGTGCCCGCGCAGCTCGTGCACGCTCCGTGCACGGAGCCATCGAGCCGGGCCACGTGCGAACAACCGAGGTGTCGAAAGGCCTGCGCGCCCGCACAGACCATCAGCAGGTCACCCTCGACGGTGTTCATGGGCGCACGCATGTACTTGTTGGTGCCGCCGGCCCAACCGGCATCGCCGAGGACCGCGGCCTGGGTGTTGCGGCACTGTGCACTCGCCAGGCCCACGCGAACGTTGGCCCATCCGTCGAGGATCGTGCCTCCGGGACCGACTTGCGGGAACCGTCCCTCGGCGCCGATGAAGGTGGTGTTGTAGTTGTAGCCCGTGAAGGGATCGCCACTGGGATCGTTGCCGGTCCAGCTCGGGCACTGCTGCACGCGGCTGGGCGAATCGAGGTGCCGCGTGATCGAACCCGGCAGCGCCGCGCGGCCCGGCGCCGTGTCAAGGTCCCAGGAGAGCGTGCGCACGCCGGCGCCGGCGGTCGGAGCGAACATCAGGACCGCGGGGGCGAAGCGCTCCTTGTTGAGCGTCACGTACGCCTGCGACGCGCTCGCCAGCTGCCTGAGGTTCGACTGGCACTCGGCGCCGCGGCCACCTTCGGCAAGGGTCGAAAGCGCGGGCAGCACCAGCCCGATCAGGATCACGATGATGCCGATCACGACGAGCACCTCGATGAGCGTGAAGGCACGCCTCATGACCAGGTTGCCAGCAGCGCGCCCAGATCGCCGCCGTCGAC
>CAMDAQ010000020.1 GCA_945888705.1 Singulisphaera sp. GP187 | reverse complement strand
GCACAGATCACCGACGTCAAGATCCCCAGCCCCGGCGAGAGCATCACCGAAGTCCGCCTTGGACAGTGGAAGCGCGGCGATGGCGACTGGGTCGAGAAGGATGAGCTGCTCAACGAGATCGAGAGCGACAAGGCCACGCTCGAACTGCTTGCACCCGCGGCTGGCGTGCTCCGCGTGAAGGCAGAGTCGGGCAGCGACCAGAAGGTCGGCGCCGCCGTCGCCCAGATCGACTCGGCCGCCTCGAAGCCCGCTGGTTCCGGCGCAGCGCGCCCGATGGGCACCGCCGCGGCCGAAGCCGCCAAGTCGGCTGCAGCCGAACCGGCACAGAAGGCCACGCCCACCGCGCGCAAGATGGCGGAGGAACACGGCATTTCGCTCGCTGGCGTGCAAGGGTCCGGCCCGGCAGGCCGCGTGACGCGCGCGGATGTCGAGGGCGCCATGGGCAAGCAGGCTCCCGCAGCCGCGGCGCCCGCGGCAGCCCCGGCAGCGCCCAAGGCCGCTCCGGCTCCAACGGCCCCGGTGATCGTGCCTGGCTCGCGCGGCGTGCGCCGCGAGAAGATGCCGAAGATCCGCCAGCGCATCGCCGAGCGGCTGCTCGAGAGCCAGCAGACGACCGCCACGCTGACGACCTTCAACGAAGTCGACATGACCGAGGTCATGGCGCTCCGCGCGAAGCACAAGGAAGCCTTCGAGAAGAAGCACGGCATCGGCCTGGGGCTGATGAGCTTCTTCGTGAAGGCCGCCTGCAGCGCGCTGCGTGCCTACCCGCGCGTGAACGCGTTCATCATCGGCGACGAGATCGAGTTCCACGACTACTGCGACGTCGCGGTGGCCGTGGGCACCGACCGCGGGCTGGTGGTCCCGGTGCTGCGCAACGCCGATGCCATGAGCTTTGCGCAGGTCGAGCTGGCGGTGCGCGACTTCGCCACCCGCGCACGTGATGGCAAGCTGACCGTCGATGAGATGACCGGCGGCACGTTCACCGTGAGCAACGGCGGCGTGTACGGATCGCTGATGGCCACGCCGATCCTGAACCCCCCGCAGTCGGGCATCCTGGGCATGCACGCGATCAAGAAGCGCGCCGTCGAGGACCCCGACCATCCGGGCCAGATCGCGCTGCGTCCGATGATGTTCATCGCACTCTCGTACGACCACCGGATCATCGACGGTGCCGAGAGCGTTGGCTTCCTCAAGCACATCAAGGACTGCGTGGAGCGGCCCGAGCGGCTGCTCCTGGGCCTCTGAACAGCCACCACGCGGCCCGGCCGCAGGACGAACCATGACCAAGACGATTGCCTCCTGCGTGCTCCTTGCCCTCCTCGCTGCGTGCGCCGAGGACGATGCCCCGCCACCGCCGGTGCCCATGAAGCCCGCAGCGTCGACGGCTGCGAGCGTGCCCGATGCTCGCATCGACGATCTGTCCAAGGACCTGGCCAAGGCGCTGGACGAGAAGACCGCGCTCTTGAAGAAGGCCGGCTCGTCAGGAACGCTGACGGGCCCCGATGCCGACGCGTTCTGGGATGCGGATGCGGGCTTCGTGAAGGGCTTCGTCGACATCCAAGGGCTCATGAAGTCCAACGGCCGCCTGACGCCGCGCATCGTCGAGAGCCTGAAGAAGAACGCGTACTCGGCGATGGAGGCGTACGCCTCCGCCGAGAAGGCTGCCGGCGTCGCTCGCGCATCGGGTGTGGGCATCGCCGGCAAGCCGCCTGCGGGGCACCCGCGACTCGATCCAACCATGATGCAGAGCTTCGAGCTCAAGCGCATGGAGATCATGACCAAGTTCAGCTTCAAGATCCAGTGAGTGCATCGCTAGCCCGGTAGGCTTGCGCGCATGCACACCGCCTTGGGTATGGCGCTCGCTGCGCACGGTTTCGTCCGCATCCGAATCGCGGGTGGTCTTGCCGCAACCGCGGTGATCGCCGCGTCAGCTGCTTGGTGCCAAGCACCAGTCACGCCTCCAACCGCACCAGATGCCCCGGCACCCGCCGCCGCGCCGCAGCCGTCGCCCGCACCGAACGCGGCGCCTGATGCAGGAACCAGCGCGCCGGTGCCCCCTGCCGCGTTCGGCACGCTCAAGGGCCGCGTGAAGGTTCCAGCGCCGCGGCCGCCTGTGAAGACCCGATCCGACTACGTCGCGCCGGCCGAGACCACACCAGCGGATCCGCCAGTGACGGCCATCTGGGTCGGCGCGGGCGCGCCGCCGCGGGATCCCGCAACGACCGAGCCGGTGCGCATCCGCCAGGAAGGCATCCAGTTCCGTCCCGGCACGCTCGTGGTGCAGACCGGAACGCCGGTCATCTTTCCCAACGAGGACCAGGTGCTGCACGCCGTGCGCTCGCAGAGTGCGGCGAAGAAGTTCAACGTCGGCCGGTTCATGAAGGGTGAGGAACCGCCGCCGGTCGTCTTCGACAAGGCGGGTTTCGTGTTCCTGCTCTGCGAGGTCCATGAGCACATGCAAGGCAACCTGCTCGTGGTCGATACGCCGCACTTCTGCACGAGTGCACCCGATGGGTCGTTCGAGCTCACGGGGATCCCCGCTGGCTCGCACACCGTCACGCTCTGGCGCGGCCGCAAGGACGAGGAAACCCGCCAGATCACCATCGACGCGGGCCAGGTGCTCGAGGTCGACTGGACCAAGTAGCCCATGCGCTTCAGCCGACGCATCACGCTGAGCATCCTCGCGATCGTCGCGGGAACCAGCATCGTCGGTGCAGGCATCGCGCGCCAGCAGGTGCGCCGCGCCGAAGCCGATGGCGTCTCGGCAGTCTTCGATCTGGAAGCGCGTGCGATCCGCGAACGCCAGGCGCTCCGCTTGGAGGCGACGCGCCAGGCGATCGGGCAGCTCGACACGAACTCGTTCCTCTTCGGTGCACTCGTCGAAGAGGACTGGACCGATCTCTACGCCAACGCGGAGTACGAGCTGCGGTCGCTTCGAGCGCGCGATGCACACTTCCTCGACGCCGCTGGCAAGCCCGTGGCGCGACCCGGTGCCGAGCCGACACCGATCGCCCGAGCGATCGATGCGAGCGCGCTGCCGGTGCTTGACGAGCCGCTGGACCAGCCGCCGCGACCGGTCTGCGTGCTGCACGAGGGTGTGCTCGTCGAAGCGCTGCGGCAGCCGGTCCTCGACGTGACCACCGGTGATCCCGTGGGCTGGATCGTCGCCGCGTGGCCGTGGACCTGGCCTGCACGGGCCAACGATGCCACGAGCAACGAGACGCTGTACGCCGTGGTGGTGGATGGCCGCGTGGCACTGCCACCCGACCAAGCCATGGGGGCGTGGCTCACGCATGCGATCCCGACCGCCCTGGGAACCGATGGCGCCGAGCTCGTCAGCCCCGATGGCGAGCCATTCCTCGTCCGCTCGTTTCCGATCGAGAGCGCGCTGCGCACGCCGGCACGATTCGTCGTGCTCCGCAGCCTCGCCGCATCACGGCAGGCCGAGCGACGGACGAACGCCTTCTTCCTCGGCACGGCCATCGTGGCGATCTGCGCAGGCGGCGCCATGAGCCAGTGGATGGGGCGGAGCCTTTCCCAGCCCGTGCAGAGACTTGGCGATGCGGCGCGCTTGATCGGCCAAGGCAACTACTCCGTCCGCGTGTCGATCTCGGGCGCCGATGAGTTCGAGTCGCTCGGCTCGACCTTCAACGACATGGCCCAGGGCCTGGCCATGCGTGACCGCTACCGCAACGTGCTCGACGCGGTCGCGGATCCTGCCGTCGCCGAGGAACTCGTGTCGGGCGAACTCGATCTCAAGGGCCGTACCGTCGATGCCGGGATCCTTTTCTGCGACATCCGAGGCTTCACCGCTGCCACGGAGTCGATGACGCCCGACGAGGTCATCACCATGCTGAATGCGCACATGAGCGCGATGTGCGAGGTGATCTATGCCCACGGCGGCATGGTCGACAAGTTCGTGGGCGACCTCGTCATGGCGGTCTGGGGCGCACCGAAGTCCTCGCCCGACGATGCCCTGCGCATGGCACAGTGCGCACTCGCCATGCAGGCCGAGCGTGAGCGGCTCAACGCGGCCGGCGGTCGCGCGATCCGGATCGGGATCGGCATCGCCTACGGGCCCGTGGTGGCGGGCTGCATGGGATCGACGACTCGCGTGAACTACACGGTGCTCGGTGCGCGCGTGAATCTGGCCAGTCGCCTGTGCAGCGCAGCCAAGGCGGGCGAGGTCGTGGCCGACGATGCGGTGCGTGCGCGGATCGACGGCTCAATCGCGGCGACGGCGCTCGAGCCGTTTCCCGTCAAGGGCTTCAGCGAACCGATCGTTGCGCACGTGCTGCGCCTGACCTGAACCACGAGGAGGATGCATGATCGCCGCCACGACCCTGATCGCCTGCTCCCTCGCCCAGCTCCCCGCCGACGATCCGTCTTGGTTCGATGCGCTTTCGCAGTCCATGCAGGACCTGGGCGATGCACTTGTTGCGGGCGATCCGGATGGTGCATGGACCGTGGGGATCGATCCGTGGATCGACCAGACCGGCTGGTTCTTCACGCAGCCTCCGCCGGGGTTCATCCAGGCCGACGGCCATGCGCTCTATGCACCCGTCATCAACCTGATGGGCACGGCGACCGCCGGCAAGGTGCTTGATTTCACGGTGTATGCCATGGCCTCGCGAGGCTTCGATCCCACCGAAGCACCCATGGAGATGATCCTCAACGAGTACTTCCTCAACGTGCGTCCGTTCGAGAACCAGTTGCTCGCGCTGCGTGCCGGTGCGTTCGGCACGACCTTCGGCCAGTGGAACAGGCGCTACCTCTCGTTCGAGAATCCGCTCATCGATGCCCCGCTGCCGTATGGCTGGATGACGAGCATCGGTGACGGGACGCAATTGCCCGCGAACCCTGTTGCCGCCGTCCAGCTCGGTCGCAAGGATCGCGCCGACAACGTGCCGGACTGGAACCCCATCATCTGGGGTCCGGCCTATGCCAGCGGCTTCAGTGCCTTGGGCACGTTCCCGGCGTGGCAAGGGCCGCTCGTCGATTGGGCGGTCGAAGTCAAGAATGCTTCGCTTTCATCACGCCCCGAAGAGTGGGCGTGGTGGGATCGCAACATGGCGTCGCCCACGATCACCGGCCGAGTGGCCATCCGGCCCGACGCACGCTGGACGATCGGTGGCAGCGTGAGCCAAGGCGGCTACCTGATTGCCGATCCGACGGTGCGAGGCGGCACCTCGATCGGAGATCCGGGCCAGTACGACCAGACGACCTGGGGGATCGACATCAGCTACGCCCATCGATGGGCGGAGATCTGGGCCGAGTTCATCTGGAACACGTTCGACCAGCCGGCGCTGGGTGATCTCACCTGCTTCAGCTGGTTCGTCGAGGGACGCATCAACGTGGCGGTCGACACGTGGGTCTCGGCCCGGTGGAACTCGCAGTTCTACGGCGATCTCAACGGCGAGAGCTGGGACAACGACGTGCAACGCTTGGACATCGGCGGCGGAACGCGCCTGAGTGAGTCGTTCACGTTCAAGCTGCAGTTCAGCCACGCCAACGAATCAGGCAGCGTCGACCAGGGACAGTGGTACGGCGCCACGCAGCTCATCATGGAGTTCTGAGGAACGGTCGGTCGGGCTCAGTCCGCGCGCGCCACGGGCTTCGGCGCATCGGGCTGGTCAGGTGCCACGCCGAGGTACTGCAGCGCGCCTTCCATGATGTCGCGCGCGGCAGGACCTGCTACCGAGCCCCCGAAGTGCTTGATCCTGCGGTCAGGATCATCGATGACCACGAGCACCACCAAGCGAGGCGCCTCGAACGGTGCGCCGACGATGAAGGAACTCACGTAACGATCGTCGTAGTAGCCCTTGCCCTGCCCTGCAGGCTTGGGCAGTTGCGCGGTGCCGGTCTTGCCGAACATGCGATAGAGCGAGCTCTTCGCACCGCGAGCGGTGCCTTCGGTGAGCACGCCTTCCATCGCCGAGCGGGCCTCGAGCGCGATGCGCGGGGGAATCACCGGCAGCTGCATCGACGATGAGAGGTTGGTGCCGCCCGCTACGCGGACGCTCGGCAGCATGCCGTCCTCGCGGCAGAAGACGCTGAACGCGCGCACCATCTGCACCGCCGTGACGCCGATCTCGTGACCCATCGACACGGACGTCTGGGTGTACTTGCTCCACGCCGCGGGACTCGTGACGAGCCCACCGATCTCGCCCGGCACGCCGACGGACGTGCTCGCGCCGAAGCCGAACGCGCGCACGCAGTCCTGCATCTGCTCATGCGAGAGCCGCTCAGCCGAGATCGCCATGCCGGCGTTGAGGCTCTTCACGAGCACGGTGCGCCAGTCGGCCCGCGCCACGGGGTGCACATCGCGCACGGTCCGGCCGTAGGGCGTGACGTAATGGCCGGGTGGCGTGGGAAGGCGATCCGTCGGCTTGAAGATGCCGTGCTTCGTCGCCCACGCCCAGACGAACTGCTTGAAGGTCGAACCCGGTTCGTACGGATCCGTGACGCATCGATTGCGGCCCAGCGACAGGTCCTTGGCACGATTGGGGTCGGTCGTGATCTCGTTCCAGCCGCTGCGAGAACGGAGGATGTCGGCCATCGCGAGGACGTCGCCCGTGTGCGGGTCGAGCACGACGGCGCGGCCACCGCCGGCGTTCACCTCGCGCACGGCCTGGTCGAGCCGACGCTCGACCATGTCCTGCACCACCAGATCGATCGAGAGGACTAGATCGTGACCATCCCGGCCCGGCTGGTACTTGCCTTCCTCGACGAAGAGCGTGTTGCGGTGCACGTCGCGCAAGTAGGTCAGGTGACCGGCAGTGGCCGCCAGCGACTTCTCGTGACGGAGCTCCATGCCCGACAATCCCGTCTGCTCGCCGCCGACGCGCCCCACCAGGAGCGCGGCGGTCTCGCCCTGCGGGTAGTGACGCACCAAGCGTGGCTCGAGCCCGAGGCCATCAAGGTCGAGCTGGCGGACTTGATCGACCTGCCAAGGCTCGAGTTGCTTGGAGAGCACCACGTAGCGATCATCGGCGCGCTCACGAAGTGTTCCCAGCACCGACTGCGGATCGAAACCGGCCGTCGATCCAAGGGCGGAGGCGATGTCGCGGAATGGATCGCACTCGGCTTCGCTGTCAGGTTCGAGTGCCTTGGCCTTCTCGGCCGCTTGCCATCCACGCTCCCAGATCATGGCCGGGTCGGAGTACAGGCGGTAGCCCACGCTGCTGGTGGCAAGGATGCGCCCCTTGCGATCGAGGATTCGCCCGCGCGCATTGAGTTCAGGGCTCGTGCTCGTGCGCGAACCCATCGCAGGCGCAAGCCGGCTGTCGGGGATCGACTTGAGCTGTGCCACGCGGATCGCGACCGCACCAAGCATGAGCACCGTCGCGCCAAGCAGCACGCGCGATGCCGTGGAGATGCGGTCGGTGCCCGTCGGTCGTGGACCGTCGGGCTGGCCTTCGACATGCTGGTTGGTCATGGGATTCAGTTCCCGTTGGCGGCGCGGATGCGCCCGTTCTGCGCGGTGCGAGAGGAGTCCTTCTTGGCGATCGCCGTCTGCGGTCGCGGCGGAGCCATGCCTGGCGTGGCGCGGAGGATCGGCGTCCACTCCTGGCCGCCGCGCGCGATCGTCTCGCGAAGTTCGCCCGGGCGCGTCAGCGACGCCACCGAAGCCCGGCGATCCCAGAGTGCACGCTCCTTGCGGTCCAGTTCACGCTTGACGAGCGACATGCGCTTGACCGTCTCGAACCGCTGCTGGCGCAGCGAGAGCACGGACGCGGCCATGACGGCCCAGGCAAGGATGATCACGGCCAGCTTGGCGACCATGGATCACTCCGGAATCACGAGGGTCATGCCGGGCTTGAGCTGCTTCGGGTCACGAAGCACCTTCGAGTTCGCGGCCAGCAGGTCCTGCCATCGCTTGGTCGAGCCGAGCTGCGACTTGGCGATCGAGCCGAGGTTGTCGCCGGGCTTGACCGTGTAGCGGCGGCCGGCAGGCTGGTTGGTCTCGGTGGCGACGGCGGGCTCCGGCAGCGCGGGCTGCATGGGTTCGGCCTTGGGCTGGCCGGTCAGGACCTCGATCGAGGGCAGCTCGATGCGGGTACCGATCTTCATGGCCCGGGGATTGCCGATGGCGACGCGATTGTGCTCGTACAACTTCTGGGCGAGGGCCTTGTTGCCGTACTCGCGCTGGGCGATCGAGGCGAGCGTGTCGCCCTTGCCGATCACGTGCGTTCGCGTCGCCGAGGCACCCGGCGCGGGCGTCCCCGGCTCGAGCGGAGTGGCACCCTTGGCACCCTTGCCGAGATTGTCGTAGTCCTCGGTGAGTCCGTACTGGCGGGTGGCGATCACGCCCTCGCGCACCGCGCTCACCGGCTGGATGCTCGACGGACCCGGGCGCGCCGGCGCCGGTTCATTGGCGACGAGCATCGAGCTCGCGGGACGATCGACGGCGGAGAAGTGGTCCGACAGCAGGATGCCCACGAAGAGGAGCAACCCGAATCCAAGGACCAACGCCAGCTTGTGTTCACGGTTCATCGCAGCATCCATGCCCTGAGGGCTCTCGACCCAACCTCTGCTCGCGGCCTCTGCATCCTTGCATCGGCCCAACTCATCAACCCGGTCCCAACACGATCCGGCCTCGAACGCCCGGCCGCTGGGTCAGCGGACCAACTTGATGGCCCGCAACTTCGCCGATCTAGCCCGGGGATTCGCCCCCACCTCGGCGGGCGACGCCTCCACGGGCTTGCGGGTGAGGGACTCTGCCCAGCCCGCTTCGATCACCTGGGCGAAGGCCCGCTTGACGATCCGGTCCTCCAGGCTGTGGAAGGACATGATGGCCACCCGAGCACCCGCCGCAAGCCACGTCGGTGACCCCGAGGCGGCAGCGAGCGCGGCATCGCGCACGGCCGCCACGAGTCCTTCGAGTGCTCCGAGCTCGTCGTTGACGGCGATCCGGAGCGCCATGAAGGTCCGTGTGGCTGGATGCAGCCGACTCGCCGCGGCACGGGCGCCGTAGGACTCCCGTACCAGGCTTGCAAGCTGACCCGTCGTGGATATCGGCACACGGGCGCGAGTCTGTGCAATGTTCTTGGCGATGCGCCGCGCGAAGGGATCCTCGCCGTAGTGGAAGATGATGTCGGCCAGTTCGCGCTCGTCGAGGCGGGCCACGAGCTGGGCAGCCGTCTCGCCGCGGGTCGGGTCCAACCGCATGTCCAGCGGGCCGTCATGCGAGAAAGCCAGACCGCGGGATGGATCATCAACCTGGGTCGAGGCAAAGCCAAGGTCGGCCAGGACCGCGTTGGCCGGCGGGGTCCCGCCCGGCATCATGAGTGCGACCGAACGGAAGTCGGCATGGACCGATTGGATGCGCGGCGCCGCGGGCATCGCCGACACTCGCGCACACGCGTACGCAAGGTTCGCGGGGTCGCGATCGAAGAGCGTCAGCGTGCCAGATGCCCCCACCGACGCACCCAACGCAACGGCGTGACCACCTCGACCTGCCGTCAGGTCGATCACGCTCTCGCCGGAGATTGGGACCAGCAGCTCCACGATCTCGCCGAGCAGCACCGGGCGATGACCATGCGGGTCCGAAGCTCCGGCGTCATGGGCGGCGCGATCGCCGCGCGGACCTGGGTTTGACTTCATGCCTTGGCCGGGTCGGCGGGCTTGGCTGCATCGGCCGTGGTGCTCGGCAGTGCTTCGGCGGCGGCGTCCGCCCGCGGAGCCACCTGCCACCGCTCAAGCAAGGCGGCCTTGAGCGCCACGCAGATCAGGCCCGCGAAAAGCACGAAGGCGATGCTGTAGACGACCAGGACCCGCGGTCGCTCGAAGAGATGGAGCGCCGCGAGGCCGACGCCGAGCAGCGTGAACGCGGCCGTGACGGCGTAGAGCAGGAAGACCGCCTTGCGGACGGAGCCGGTCAACCGCTTGGCCTGGTGGTGGATGTGGTTGGCATCGGCCGCCGACATGGGCAGTCCCGCCAGCTTGCGGCGGATGATGGCCAGCAGCGTGTCCATGATCGGCAGCGCAAAGATGATCAGGCCCGCGAAGAACAGACTGATGCTGTCTTCCTGCGCCTGCATCATGATGCAGACCGCGAGCAGGTACCCGATGAGCAGGCTTCCGCAATCGCCCAGGAAGATGACCGCGGGATTGAAGTTCCACGGCAGGAATCCGAGCAACGCGCCGAGCAGCGCCAGCGCCAGGACCACGCGCGCGGCGACGAACTGACCTTGCTCGACACCGACCGGAAGGGTCGCGGCAAGCAGAAGCCCGACGGCCAGGAAGCCCACCGCCATGATCGAGCTGGTGCCGGTCAGCAGGCCATCAAGGCCATCGATCAGGTTTGCAGCATTGCAGGCACCGAGGATCATGCCGGCCACGAGCACGATGCCGACCCAGTAGTAGATGGCGTCTTCCGTCACGATGCCGGCGGTTGAGCCAGCGAGCCAATCGCCGACCCCACCATGCACCAACGGATAGAGCAGGCCGCGCGCAATCGGCGTGCCAAAGGCGTTCTCGGGCGAGTAGCACAGGAGCGCAGCGGCCACGAGCTGACCGGCGATCTTGCCCCACGGGTGCATCGAGTCGAGGTCGTCGAGGAACCCCACGAACGCGATGGCCGTCATGCCGGCGAGGATCTCCCACGGCACCGGCATGAAGTCACGCTCTCCGATGCCCACAAACGCATAGGAGACACCGAGTGCCGCGACCAGGCCCAGGAACACGGCCAGTCCACCGAGGTAGGCAACTGGGTACTTGTGCAACTTCCGCTGCTGGTCGGGCTTGTCGATGATGCCGGCTTGCACCGCCATCAAGCGCACGAATGGCGTAGCGACGAGCGTCACCAGGAACGCGACCAGGAACACCGGTGCCGCCTCGTTGAGGACCGACATCGCGCCGACGAGGATGCCCTCGCCGGTCGCTGGAGCGGCCGAAAGCAGTGATGCAGGGATCGGATCTTGCTCGATCAACCCGTGGCCTCGGTCGGTGCCGCCTGCACGATCGGCGTGCCGCTGCCGTAGGCAGCGATGGTGCGCAGGTTGCGCTGCATGTGACCGCCCTGCACCTCGACAGGTCGGTTGAGGACGAGGCCGATGACCTCGGCGCCCGCTTCACGCAACTTGTTGGCGTAGCGGAACACGAGACCCTTCTCCTGGGTGAGCGCGTTGACGACGAGCACGACACGATCACCGACGCGATCGGCCAGCAGCAGCGACTCGCCCGCCACGACCAGGGGCGGTGCATCCATGACGACGACGTCGTAGTTCGTCTTCAGCTGCTCGATCACCTCGACCGTGTGGAGCGTGCAGAGCAGTTCGGGCAGCCGCGATGCCGGGCCGCCGGCGCAGACCACGTCGATGCCGGGCACCGCGGGCCGGATGGCCTGCTCGGGCGTGATGCGGCCCTGCAGCAGTTCACCCAGGCCGGGTGTCTCTGCGGGCAGGCCCACCAGTTCGTGCATGCGCGGACGACGGAAGTTGCAATCGATGATGAGCACCTTGCGCGCTGCGTGCGCTGCCGCAGCCGCAAAGTTCGTGACCATCGTGGTGGTGCCGGCAGAAGGGCCAGCCGACACGAACATCACGCCCTTGGCCGGCGGGCCGCCACCGGGGGTGCCCCATGCTCGCGAGACTTCCATCGCGAACTGCCGCATGACCTCGCTGAACGAGGCATTGGGGTGATTCCACAGCGCCCACTCCGGCTGCGTCGGTCCACCGACTTCGTCCTGGCGCACGGGAATCACGCCCAGGATCTTGCCGGCGCCCACGATGTCGGCAGGGAAGCGCACGCGCTGCTCCGTCACCTCGCGAAGGAAGAGCACACCGACGACCGCGAGCACACCGAGCGCCGTGCCGCCCGGCAGCGTGATCTTGAGCTTGGGGAACGTGGGTTCGCGGGGATCGACGGCCGGGCGCATCAGGATCTGCTGGGCGTCGGCGCGGTCGGCTCGGAGCTGGTTGGTCGCGATGCGTTGCTCGAGTTCCTGGCGCTCTTGCTGCTTGCCTTCCTTGTCGCGCTTGAGACGCTCGATGCCCGCGACCACCGCTGCGCGATCGACCAGGACCTTCTCGGTCTCGTTGATCTCGCGGTCGAGTCCCGTCAGCGTCGACTTGACCGCCGAGAGTTCGTCGTCAAAGCGCTTCTCGTCGGCGAATCGGTTCTGCTGGACCTGTTCCGCGATGCGCGCCTTGAGTTGCTGCTCGACCTTGTCGAGCGACTCCTTGGCTTCCCTTTCCTGCGGCGTGCCTTCGCGGATGCGTGCACGAATCGCGTCATAGTTGGCCTGGGTCCGGTCACGATCGACCAGCAGCGCCTGCACGGCCGTGTCGCGTCGAGCTTCGCGCACTTCTTCCTCGGTCCCCATGCCGGTGCCCCCCTTGCGGGCACGGGCGGCCTCGAGACGCGACTGCGTGAGCTGGATCTGCTGGATCACCTCGGCGCGACGCAGCAGCAGGGCTTCGAGGGCGCGCTGGCCCTTCTGCGGATCCTCGTCGTACGACTGGATGCCGGCCTTGCGGAGCTCGGACTTGATCTGGTCGTCGATCGTGTTGATCTCGGTCTCGATCGCCTTGGACCGGGTCCGCATGGAATCGTTGCCCGACGTGATGCGCCTGTTCTCGTCCGCCACGCGCAGCGTCATGTAGGTGTCGCCCACCGTATTCAGGACCGGCGCGATGTCTTCCTTCTCAGTCCACATGAACCGCAGCACGAAGAGCTGGCTGCTGCGCGCGAACGAGGCCGAGAGGTCCTCCTTGAGCTCGCGGATCGCATCGGTGTAGTTGGGCACGCCGTTCTCGAGGAACAGCTGCCCATACGAGGTCTGCTGGAACGCCGGTGTCGCGATGACCGCTTCGAGCACGCGATCCGAGAGCATGAAGCCGATCTCGGTGTTCGCGATGCGCACGACCTGCTCTTCCTGCGTGTAGTCCTGCCCGACGGCATCGGTCCCTTCGAGGATGCGGTTGCGGATCTCGAAGACGGCTTCCCCCGTGTAGAGCGGGTACACGGCGCCCATGCCGTAGTTGAGGATCGTGCCGAGCACGGCACCGACCGCGCCACCCGCGGCGATGGCCTTCCAGTGCTCGCGCAGCACGCGGACCGGATCGATGTTCACGGAGGGTCGCGATGCCGGACGACGCGCATCAGTGGCAGGACGGGATGGGGCTCGGCTCATGGTCGTGGTCCTCGGTTCACTTCAGGGTGGCCTCGAGCCGGGCCGCAACCGCGGCCTCGGATTCGGGCATGGGGTTGTCCTTCGCCAGCACCATCGCGTTGGAGAGTGATGTCTTGGCGGCGTCCTTGCGGCCTTGCGCATCCTGCGCCATCGCCAAGTGGAGCAGCATGGTCGGTGTCTGGCGCATCTCGAGCCCGCGCAGCAGCGTGGCCTCGGCGGCAGCCGGATCGCCCGCCTTGAGCTGGGCCAGGCCGAGCGTGTCGATGCCGTCGACATTCGACGGTGCGATCGCCGCTGCACGGCGTGCGTAGCCCAGGGCCTTCTGCGCATCGCCACAGGTCGCTTCGACGTACGCGACGTTGTTGAGCGCATCGAACTGGCTGGGGAAAGCCTGCAGGACGGCCTCGAATTCCTTGGCCGCCGCGGCGCAATCGCTCATGCGGTACAGGACGTTGCCGAGGCTCATGTGGCTCATGGCCACGGCGACGCGATCATCGCCCGCAGCAGCGAGCGCTTGCTGCGCATAGTCCTTGGCCTTCGCGAGCACGTCGGTCGGTGCATTGCGCAGGAGCGTCCAGGCCGAAGCCAACTGACGCAGCGTTTCGGGATCCTTCATGTCAGCCACCTGGCGCACGAATGCGTCGTAGGCCTCGAGCTCGGACTTGGTCTCCTGCACCTTGAAGACCTGGAGCAGGATGTCGAACCAGCCCTGCACCGGCTGGCGCGCGGCCCCCGCGGCAAGGTTCGCCTGATAGATGCTGCGCAAGTTCACGAGGCCCGCATCGCGTGCGCCACTGAGGCACTCGCCGGCGGAACGTGCACTCTGGAGGTACATCGAGCCACGCACCTGCTCGGGATAGGCACGGATGAGCGCACTCAGGCTTCGCAGGTCCGGCGGATCCTTGGACAGGTACATGCGCGCAGCCAGCTCGAGCGAACCGACCGAACGGTCGGAGGCGAAGGCGCGTTCGTAGCTCTGGCCGGCATCGGTCCACTGGCGTGCCTCGGACTGGATCTCGGCGAGCCGTCGCAGCCAGACGGCATTGAGTGCCGACTGCTGCACAGCTTCCTCGAGCACAGATCGTGCGCCTGCCGGGTCGCCGGTGCGCAGAAGCAGATCGACCAGGTCCAGTCGCACGCTCGCTTCCTTGGGCAGGGCCACAAGGATGCGCTTCGCTTCCTTCACCGCGCCGGCCTTGTCCCCCTTGGCTTCGAGCGCCGTCCAGCGCAGTCGCGCGATCGACACGCTGAGCTGGTCAAGCTGCTGCGCCGCATCGAGTGCCTTGAGGCACGTGTCGATGTAGGACTTGTCCCCGGTCCGGCGGAACATCTGCATCGAGATCTCGGCGAGCGATACCGAGGGAATCGGCGAGCGCGGGTCGAGCTTCGCGGCCTCATCGAGCCGCGCGCGGACCTCGGCAAAGCTGGCGTCCATGCCGGCTCGATCGCCCTGCTCCTGCTTGGAGATCACCTCCTGCAGAGCGGCCATGCCCTGCACCAGGCGCGTCGCGAACTGCTCGCGGCGATCGGCACCATCCTGCACGCGCGCCAGCAGCGCCTTGGCGGCGTCGGGCTTGCGGATCACGAGGTTCCAGCGCGCTGCCTCGCGCAAGTCGTCGTTGGAAGGCTGCGCAGCAAGCAGCGTGTCGACGGCCTTCAGTGCAGCCTCGACCTCGCCGCGACTCGCGCGCAGACGGGCCACGGCACGGGTCGTCGCTGCGTCGCCGGGGGCGGCTTCGAGCGCGCGTGACAATGCCTGCTCGGCCTGCTCGGGCTTGCTCGTTCGATAGAAGAAGTCTGCCTGCATCAGGAACAGCAACGGCCGGCTTCGGGTGACCGTCGACTCCGCCGCACGCAGCGCCGCCTCGGCACCCGCCACGTCACCCAGCGCCGTGAGCCCCTGCATCTCCACGCTCAAGGCATCCAAGTCATTGGGGTCGGCGGTGCGGATCGCCCCGAGCAGCGACTTGGCCTCGGCGACGTTCGCCTCACGCGCGCGCTTGATGGCCTCTTCACGGTTGGCCACCTGCATGGCTTCCCACTGTCCTGCGGAGTAACGAGGACGCAACTGCTCGTCGAGGATCGTCGTCGGATCCGGCGAGAGCTCGAGCAGCAGCGTCGCGAGTCCGCGCATGTTCGAAAGATCGTCCGGCGCCTGACGAAGGCGGCGGCGACGCTCGATCAGTGCACGGCCACGATCGCCCAGACGGGCCTCAGCCGTGAGCCACTGGTTCGACAGCTCGCCATCGTCAGGGTTGGCCGCAGCGGCTTCTCCGAGCAGCGTCAGTGCCTTGCGTGATTCGCCCATCGCCAGCAGGGCATCGGCATACAGGCGACCGATGGCAGAATTGGTCGGCTGACGCTCGAACGCACGCGCGAGCACATCGACGGCCTTGTCGGGTGCACCAACGGCAAGGTAGGCCTCGCCAAGCAGTCGCAGTCGGAGCGCATCCGCCGACGGGCCTTCGGCATCGGCCCGGATGAACTCGATCGCCTGTGCCGCATCGCCGCCTCGCAGCGCTGCGACGGCCTTGATCAGGCTTGGGAGCTTCGGATCGCTCGAGGCAGCGGCCGCCTTCACGGCCTGATCGACGAGCCCCGGATCCTTCCGACGTGCACCGCGCTCGGCGAGCAGGATCAGGAGCGTCTCGTTCCCGGGATTCGCCGCAAGCGCCTTCGGCAGCGTCTCGTCGATGCCCTTGCGGATCGACGCGAGTTCCTTCTTGACGCGCTCACGATCGGCCTGGTCCGCACCACCGAGCGAGGCGCGCTCGAAGGCCGGCTCGCTGGCCAGCAGCGTGGAGACCTCGTACATCAGACGCTCGGCTTCGGTGCCCTTGCGCTGCGCTGCGACCAGACGCAGGCGCTCGACGGGATCCGTCGTCGACAGGTCGAGCTTGCGAGCCTTGAGCACCTCATTGTCGGGGAACAGGGCGAGCGACTCATCGGTCGCCTTCAGGGCTGCTTCGCGATCACCCAGCCGGGCAATCGCCTCGACCCACATGAGGCGAGGTCGGACATCCTGGGGGTTGGCCGTCATCAGCACGACGGCGGCATCGCGCAGCGCAGTCGGATCGCCCTTGGCATCCTGGAAGGCCCTGCGCAGCTGGGCCTCGAGCTCATCCTGCGCAGGTGCCATGCGCGCAGGGTCCTGCGCCGCAGCAAGCACTGACTTGGCGAGGGCATTGTCCGGCTCGAGCGACACCAGGCGCTCGGCAAGGCCCAACGCCTCGTCTCGGCGGCCGGTGGCCTGCGAAACCCGCAGCGCACCCTCGACCACGCGTGGATTCTGTGGGAAGCGCGCCGCTGCACGGGCAGAGAGCTGCTGCGCCACGCCGAACTCCTCGCGTCGCATGGCGCTCTCGATCGCCACGATCATGGACAGCGTGTCGGCATCCGGGGCGGAAACGACGCGTTCGAGCCCGCGCAGCGCCGGCCCGAACTGGCCGCGGGCGAACTGCACGAGCGCCTCGCAACGGGCGATCGTCTGCTCGTTGCCTGCACCACTGACGCGGCGCATCGCCTGGAGCGCCTCGTCAAGCGATGAAACGATCGCATCGCGGCCGGCCTGGTCCTTGGCCTCGAGCAACCCGATGAATCGCGCATCAAAGACACCCTGAGCCGCGCGCACGCGCAGCGAATCCTGCGTCAGCGCCGCCAGCCCGGGCGGGAAGGTCTGCATGTCGCGGATCTTGGCATTCAGGGCCACCGATTCATCACGGTCGGCCTGGCGGTCCGATTCCTGCAGCACCGACGCGAGGTCGGCCATGATCTCCGGCTGCGCGGTGTGCTTCGAAAGCCAATCCTGGGCAAGCTCGATCGCGCGATCGCGCTGGACCGGTCCAAGCAGCCTGCCGATCTTGAGCAGGTTGGACACATCGATCGCTTCGAGCTCCGGCAGCTGCTTGGCGGCCATGGAAAGCGCGGCATCGAACGCCGCAGGCGACTGGGCCTGCGCCGCGGTCCGCCGCTGCTCGCGATCGATCCCGAGCACCCTGAGGACCAGCGCGATCTGAAGGCGAGGCGCATCAGGGTTGGATGCGATCGCCTGCGCGAGGTAGCCCTCGAGCAGTTCGTTCCAGCGCGTGACATCCGCCGCGATGCCGGCACGACGGGCCGCTTCGAGTCGCGACGACGCATACTCAACCAGTCCCAGCCACGGATCCATGCCTGAGTCCGGTGCACGCGCGAGGTCCAGCAACTTGCGCTCGGCATCATCAATGCCTGCCCGCTTCGACTCCCACTGGCGCAGCGTCGCCGACAGCGACGCCGCGTCGAGCATGGCAGCCTGCTTGGGGTACTTCGCGTAGAGCGGCGCCATGCGCGTGCACGCGATCACCACGTCAGCGGGGTTGGTCCCGCCGAGCTGGTCGAGGTAGGACGAGAGCGCCTCGATGCTGGTCGGATCGGACTCCGCGAGCTTCGCACGACCGCCGAGCAACTGGAAGAAGTTCTGCGTGCCGGCCTGCGTCGTGTTGGTCGGCTGCTGCTCGAGCGCACTGACGTACTTCCTCCAGTACTCCGTGCGATCGGGTCGCTTGTTGGCGGCGCGTCCGTAGCGTTCGACGGCTTCGTTGATGCGACCGGCCTTGAGTGCTGCGTCACCTGCCGCCACATTGCGTTCCGGCGCGCTGGACATGCGCCATGCGGCGATGCCACCCACGCCGACGACGGCCGTCAGGGTCACTCCACCGACAATGATCACGAACTTGCGATTGAGCTTGCGTGCCATGGTTGTCTCTCATCCTGCCTTGGGCATTGGAACGGTGCCGCCGGCGCCGCCCTCCCAGGACGGCCAGTCGGGGAGGCACCGCATGATGTCGGGCATGGCCAGGCGAATGAGATCGCCGGCCGCTTCAGAAAACGCCTCGTCGGTGGCGCCGTCGGACGGCAGCACCGTCGTGCACTGCACCTTGCAGTAGTAGGCGTACCGGTCAGTGAGGTCGAACGCCAGATTGCGCACCTGGTAGGGCGAGCTCGTCATGCGGCCGTTGGCGACGAAGAAGTAGCCGCCAAGCACGCGATGGCGTGTGTCACCCTGTTCCTGGAACTCCGTCACGCTCGCCACCCAGTCACCAAGCGGCAGGTGCACCAGCTGCTCCTTGCGAGTGACGGGATCGCGCACCATGGCAGTGGGGTACTGCTCATCGGTCGCAGCATTGCGCGCCGCGCCGAGCGGCCACGCGGCGGCATCCACCTTCAGCGCGACATCGTGAGGCTGCTCGGTCATGATCATGCCGGCAGCGCCCCAGCACCGTTCGGGAACGTGCGGCACCGTGTCGATCAGGCCGGTGTAGTACGCGATGTGCAGCTGCACGCGCTCACGCCCCTGTGCACCGCCGCGTTCGTAGGTCCTGAGCAGATATTGCTTCGTGCCGAGCTCGGTCTCCACGTCGGTGCCATACCGAACGTCCTCCCCGGAACGCTCCCAGTCACCGAGCACCACCGGAATGCTGTCGAGCGACTCGCGCAGCGGCACCGCTTCCTTGCGCAGGTACACGTTCAGCTGTTCGATGGCGGCGCGGAACCCCAGCGCGCTGCCCGCGAGCGTCACGCAGACGGCGGCATAGGCGAGGGTGCATCGTGGATCAAACCGCACGCTTCGCCCCCCGGTCATCGACCATCACGTTGTTGATCACCCACTGCACGCCCAGGAAGAGCAGCAGGCCCGGAAGCATCCACACGAGGCCCACGAAGTGATGGAACTCGCCGGTGGCGAAATTGGCATCGGCCAGCGACAGCACGCCGAGCGTGACGATGCGGAGGATGTTGACGGCCACCGCCACCGGGATCGCCGAGAGCACCATGAGCGTGCGCTGCAGCAGGCCGTGCATCTGCGTGTAGGCAAGGAACGTGCCGAGTGCCGTGAACGCCACCACCATGCGCATGCCGCTGCAGGCTTCGGCGACATTCAAGGGATGCGACACGCCCTCGCTGATCACCGTGATGGTGTTGCCGCTTCGATCGGCATCGAGCCCCAGGACGAGCAGCAGACCATACGCGCCGAGCGCGGCAAGATCCTGCAGCAGGAACGTGACCTTGGACAGCATGCGCTCGGACAGCGTCTGGCTGAAGATGCAGACGTACAGCAGCGGGAACCAGAGCACCCGCATGGCACGCGTGCCCAGGATCGTCCACGCCGCACCGAACAAGGCAAGCGTCACGCCTGCAGCCTGGAGGTTGTGATGGAAGAGCGGCTTCGGGCCGATCACGCACAGCGCGTACCAACCCACCCCGACCAGCAGCATCGCGAGCGCCGGCCAGAAGGGCCGGAATGGCTCGGCGAGCAGGTCACTGCGGCGAAGCCAGATCAGATACCCGCCGACGGCGGGGATGATGAGGGTGTGGCCCCAGTCCGATGGCTGCGAGACGGCGAACGCCACCTGCTTCTGAAGAAAGTCGTAGAAGACCGCGAGGCCGAGGAGGCTCAGCAGCACGAGCATGCCCACCACCACCGGTGCGGCGGGTTCGGCAAGGCGGGGAGTCTGGGTGGCCGGGCTCGTCATGAGGAATGCTCGAGTGGACTGTCGCCACCGTACGACCGGGTGCAGGGCTGGGATCGTCTGCACATGGCCGCTTGGTCACTGGACCGTCAGCGCCTCGGGCGGCGGCCCGAAGATGTCGGTACCCCAATTGCGATCGATGAGGAACCCGAAGCCGTAGGTCATGCGGAAACCGTTGCGGATGACGGCCAAGGGCTGTGCAAAGAAGTTCGTCCCGATGATCACGTGATCATCGCTCTTCAGTGCAATGTCCGGTTCGGCGCGCTCGCGGATGGCGGCGAGGTTCACTCGGATGGTGGCTTCACGATCCCCGACGCGACGGACCAGGTCGACGCGCTCCGGGATCGCCAGCGGGCCAAGCCCACCAGCTGCGGCAACAAGGCGGCTGAGGGTGAGCTGGCCGGTTGCTGGAAGGTCGTAGGGGCCAGGTCGCGAGATTTCGCCATCGATGTAGACCACGCCGGTCGGCGGCGGCACGACGTTGATGAAGTCATCCGGACGGACGATCACGTTGAGGATCGACTTGCCCGAGATCAAGTCGCGGTAATCGATCTCAAGCAGGCGGGTGACTCGTCCGTCGAGGGTGCCATCCTCGATGTCGCGCTTGGCGATGCGCTGGATGTCCGGGACGGTGTACTTCTCGCGGATGCCCTTGGGGATCATGTCCTCGGCGATCAGCGGAACGGCAGGCTGCGCTGCGCCCGGTGCCGCCGCGACGGTGGTGGATGACGTCGCCGGTGCCGGATTGATGGCCGCCTCGCGAGCAGGGACCCACTTGTCCAGCTTGGCATCAAAGACGTAACTCGTCGACATCACGGTATCGACCTGGCTTGGTGCCACCATGGTCGGAGCATCGGAGTCGGGCGACTCTGGCGTGGTCGGCGGCGTGGTTCCATCCAGCGTGACCAAGCGAAGCGATCCTGTCGCGACGGCTGCGGGTGCCGGCTCCGGTTCACCGCGCACTTGACGGATGGATCGTTCGAGGGAACTGCGACGGTCGGTGAGCGCAGCAATCGACTGCGTGAGGGTACGACGCTCCGATTCGCGATTCAGGCGACCGATATCATCGATGAGGTTGGCATGCTGCCGCTCGACTGCCGCGAGTGCCGTGGCTGCCGTCGCCGCGGCCTCCGAGCCCGCCGACGCTGCATCACGCTCGGCACGCAACCGCGCCATGTCTACGAGTAGCGGCTTGACGCGCTCGTCGCTCTCGGCCTTGGCACGCTCGGCGGCATCGAGCGCAGCCGAGGAACTGATGCGCTGCTTGAGGTCCTCCAGCGAACGGTTCGAGGCCAGCAGCTCAACGTTCACACCGTCGAGTTCAGCTTGCAGCGATGCTTCTGAACCGGGCGCAGCGGCAGGAGCCGCCGGTGCGGGTGCAGGTGCGGGAGCCGGCGCAGGTTCAGGCGCGGGTGCAGGTGCGGGAGCCGGCGCAGGTTCAGGCGCGGGTGCAGGTGCGGGAGCCGGCGCAGGTTCAGGTGCGGGTGCAGGTGCGGGAGCCGGCGCAGGTTCAGGCGCAGGTTCAGGCACGGGTGCAGGTGCGGGAGCCGGCGCAGGTTCAGGCACGGGTGCAGGTGCGGGAGCCGGCGCAGGTTCAGGCGCGGGTGCCGGCGCAGGTTCAGGCGCGGGTGCAGGTGCGGGTGCCGGCGCAGGTTCAGGCGCGGGTGCAGGTGCGGGTGCCGGCGCAGGTTCAGGTGCGGGTGCTGGTGCGGGCGCCGAATCGCCACCGCCGAGTTCGCGCAGGAGATCCTCGGTCGAGGGCGCTGCGGGTGCGGTCGGGGAGCGCGTCGACGTGCCACCGGCGGCCTCGCCCGACGCCGGCGCGCTCTGATCGCTGCCGAGCCCCCGGCGATACTCCTCGCGAGCGCGGCCTGTGAGCAGTTCGGGAATCGTCTCGCCCATTTGGCATGGCGTGGATCGCGAAATCAGAATCGTCTCGACCGTCGGTGCGGCGCCGCCGGCTGCGGCGAGCGCGCTGCGCAAGCGGAAATCCGGACGCTGCAGGTCGTACACGTTGGGCTGCTGGACCTGACCATCAATGGTGTACTGGAGTGACCCTGACCGGAGCAGTTCCACACGGACCTGAGGATTGTTGAGCAGCGGCTCGAGCAACTTTTCGATCGCGACCTGCACCTCAGGAACCGTCAGGCCCACCGCGGGGACTGTTCCGTAGGGAAGATGCAGGTTCCCGGATGGATCGACCACGATCTGGGTGTCATCTTCCTCGTTCGCGTTGAGTCGGCCAAGGACACCCACACGCAGCGCGTCACCGGCCGCGATGGTGGTTTCCAGTTCGCTGAGGATCTGGACATCGTCACCGATCGGTTCCGAGGGCTTCAGGGGAAGCCGCTCGACACCCTCGATCACGTCCAGGCGCTGCAACACCGGAATAGTGGTCGGCGTCGTTTCGAATCGGCCCGTCCGGCTCGGATCGAAAAAGCTGTCGGTCTCGCAACCGGCACCAACAGCCGCCCAGGCGATGATTGCTGCAAGTTTACTGGTCTTTTGATTCATTGTATTCGTTTACTTGCAGACTTCAATCGATGGCGAACCACCTACGGGTTTCATCGGCCGGATGGTACCGAGACCTGAACGAACTTCGGTGGCCACGGGTTCCTTGCAGTCATCCGACATCGGCCCGTTCAAGGACCGCCATCCGCGAGGCGACCCCCAAGGTCACCTGCCGCAGGATCCGGCTGCGTCCGGGATCATCGGCGACCGAGTCGTCGATTTCGACCCCCCGATTCATGGGACCCGGATGAAGAATGACCGCGTGAGCAGGCAACCGACGGATGCGGGCTTGGGTCAGCCCATACAGCACCCGATAGTCGCTGCTGATCGCCGAACCGGCCGCCCGCTCAAGCTGGATCCGGAGCATGATGACCGCATCGACATCGGCCAGGGCCGCATCGAGATCGTGGCTGACCTCGACCTGGCCCGGCACGGTGCTGAGCGCTTGCATGGCGCGCGACACAAGCGTCGGCGGACCGACCAATCGGACGCGGGCACCGAGCAGGCAGAGTGCCTTGGTGGTGGACCGTGCGACACGGCTGTTGGCGACATCGCCCACGATCGCCACGCACCGACCGTCGAGCGAACCCAGTGCTTCACGCAGCGTGGCCACATCGAGCAGCCCTTGGGTGGGATGTTCATGGCGGCCATCGCCCGCGTTGATCACCGGGATCTTCAGCGCTTTCGCGACCATCGCCGCGCCGCCGCTGATCGCGCAGCGTACGACCATGACGGCGACGCCCATGGCTTCGATGTTCAGGGCCGTGTCAACGAGGCTCTCGCCCTTGCTTGCACTGCTTCCTGCCGCCGCCACCGTGAAGACTTCGCCACCGAGCCGGTGCACCGCTGTTTCGAAGCTGCATCGCGTGCGCGTACTGTCCTCGAAGAACACGTTGGCCACGACCTTGCCATCGAGCGTGGACTTGGCCGGCTGTCGGCCTTCGGCATGCGGGATGTTGGTGTTCGTGGCGTCGAGCAGGTGCTCGAGCTGAACTCGGGTCATGCCCTCGATCTGCAGGAAGTCGTGCACGACTGGAAGGTAGCGCACCGCGCTTCGATGCAAGCGACGGGCGAGCTGCAATGGCTCAATCGTGCCGCGACGGCTCAGGCGCGCCGCGTTGAGGCGCGTGGGGACGGCTGCGCGACCGCCGAAGGCACCGCACCGAGCTGATCGATGGCCTGCGCCACGTTGGTGACGCCGACGATATCGGCCTTGCCCGCCAACGACTTCAGGTCCCCCACCTGGCCAGCCGGCACGAGCAGTGCCGAGCAGCCGCGACGGACTGCTTCGCTGGCGCGCTGCAGCAACTGGCGCGTGGGGCGCACCTCGCCCGAGAGCGCGACTTCGCCGATGGCGGCCGTGCCGCGCCCGAGCGTGCGATCAAGATGAGCGCCGGCAACAGCGAGGCATACCGCCAAGTCACCCGCAGGCTCAACGATCCGCAGCCCGCCCGCGACGCTGGCGTAGATGTCGCGATCGCCCAGCCGCAGGCCGCCGTGACGCTCGAGGACAGCGATCATCATGGCGAGGCGATTGGCATCGACGCCACTGCCCTTTCGCTTGGCGCTGCCGAGGATGCCGGCCACGACGAGCGACTGGATCTCGGCGAGCAGCACGCGCGAACCCGCAAGCGTGGGAAAGCTGACGCAGCCGGCACGCGCCACAGCGTCGGGCGCGATGGCGCCCTCGTCGACCTGTTCGAGGCCGGAACCTGTCATTTCGAACAGGCCGATCTCCAGCGTGCTGCCGAAGCGATTCTTGACGCCGCGCACGACACGCCAGGCCAGGTGCCGATCGCCCTCGAACGAGAGCACGACATCGACCATGTGTTCGAGGAGCTTGGGGCCGGCCAGATCGCCCTCCTTCGTGACATGGCCGACCACGATCACGACGGTGCCGGTCGACTTGGCGAACTGCACCGCATCGAGGCAGCAACGACGCAGCTGGCTCATGCTGCCCGGAAGCGCATCGAGGTCATGGCGCGACACGAGCTGGATCGAATCGATCGCGAGGATGGCAGGCTTGATGGTGCGCGCCTGCTCGAGGATGCGTGCGATGTTCGTGTCGGCGAGCAGGTAGAGGTACCTGTCACGCTCGGCATTGGATGGGCTGTCGATGCGCTCGGCGCGCAGCTTGACCTGGTGCGCGCTTTCCTCGCTGCTGGCGTAGAGCACGGGCGTGCCGAGCGCCGCGACGTGACCGAGTGCCTGCAGCAGGAGCGTGCTCTTGCCGATGCCGGGATCACCACCCAGCAGGATGGCGCTGCCGGGAACGCAGCCACCGCCGAGCACGCGATCCAGTTCGCCGACGCCGGTGGCGAATCGCGGCGCCTCGAGCGGTTCGACCTGCCCCAGTGGCACCGCGGGCGAGGCCGAAGCGAGGCCCTGCCATGCAGGTGCCGCGCCATCGGCAGCAGGTGCCGAGCCCGCGTCGTGACGGAACTCCTTCAGGCTGTCCCAGGCGCCGCAATCAGGGCACTTGCCGGCCCAGCGCACTTGGACGCCGCCGCAACCATCGCAGACCCAGGATGTGCGCAGCTTGGCCATGGATGCTCCGAGCGTAGCAACGCGTGAACGCCCTCAGCGTGACCGCGCAGGAACTTCGGCGCTGAATCGAGGGCGCGGTGGACAAAAACGCAGCGGGCGCCGAGAAGGTCGGAGTTCCCCTCGACGCCCGCATGAAGATCGTTCGCGCAATCTATGCCACGAAAGACTCGCCACGCAAGTCGCGTCGGACGGAGCGCGCCGGACGACGCGCTGCATCACGGCATGTTCATGGGTGCAGACAGCGCATTGCGGATCACCTCGATCGCACCGCTGTCGATCACCGGCGGATGAGTGATCGCATCTGGGCGACCCACTCCGCGTACTCGATCATCGCCTCGCGACGGTGCGCGGCCGAGGGCCAGCGCGACGCATCTCGACCGAACGCCGTCTCGCGACGCCAGGACCAGTACGCACCGCCGAGCCGGAATCGCGTGGCGATGCCGAGGCGCGCGAGAGCGATGGCAGCGCGCAGCAGTCGCATCAGTGCATCGAGATCGGGCCCTGCGCCGGATCGGGCACGGCCGATTCGTTCAGTGCCAGCGGATGGCGCGGCGCAGCGTCGCCCTCGGTGACCGGCGAGAACCGGCTGCCGATGATGCGGATGCGCTGGTTGGCGTTGGGCTGCTTGGGCAGGAGCGGACGCACCGCGTAAATCACCACCACGCAGGCCATGCTCGCCAGCCACATCAAGTCCGTGCGGCCCCAGTAGACCATCAGCGCCGTCGCAGCCAGCACGAGCACCGAAGCAGGGATCATGCCCTCCCATGCCAGGCGCATGAGCTGGTCGTAGCGGAAGCGCGGCACCGTCCAGCGGATCGCCATGCCGAGGCTGACGACGAGGAAGATCTTGCCGGCCAGGATCCCGAACTGCGCCAGGATCAGGAGCGGCCCGCCGACGAGCGGCAGGTCAGGACCCGCACCGAAGGGATTCAGGCTGAAGCCACCGAGGAAGAGCACGCAGAAGAGCGCCGACCCAGTGATCATGTGGAAGTACTCCGCCAGGAAGAACATGGCGAAGCGCATGCTGCTGTACTCGGTGTGGTAGCCGCCCACGAGCTCGCTCTCGGCCTCGGCCAGGTCGAAGGGCGCGCGGTTCGATTCCGCGAGCAGGCAGGTGTAGAAGATGATCGCCGCAAGCGGTTGCTGCAGCAGGTTCCACATGCCGTCCTGCTGGGCAAGCACGATCGCGTAGGGATCGAGCGAACCCGCCAGGAGCACCACGCACAGCAGGCTCACGCCCATCGGGATCTCGTAGCTGATCATCTGCGCACTCGCGCGCAGGCCGCCGAGGAAGCTGAACTTGCTGCCGCTTGCCCAGCCGCCAAGGCCCACGCCGTAGACGCCCAGGCTCGCCACGGCCACCAGGTAGATCACCCCGATGTTCACGGCTGCGCCGGTGATCTTGACCTGCACGCCTTCGAGCCCAAGCTTGGACGCCAGCCCGAACGGCAACTGCGAGAAGTCCAAGACGCCAGCCCACGGGATGATCACGAAGCCGATGATGGCCGGGATGATGATGAGCGCGGGAGCCAGCGTGAAGAGCGCGCCATCGGTGTTCTTGGGCCGGTAGTCCTCCTTGAAGAGGAACTTGAGGCCGTCGGCGATCGGCTGCAGCAGGCCCTTGGGGCCCACGCGGTTGGGACCGATGCGGTCCTGCATCCACGCGCTGAGCTTGCGCTCGAGCATGATCGCGTAGGCGCATCCGCCGAGGATGACGTGGATCACCACGAAGATGGTGATCGCGTTGGTGATGAGCTGGGCGATGCCGCCGGTCTCTGGAATCAGGGCCTGCATGGGAGCGGGATCCTAGCCGCTGCCCGCCCCCGGGCCCACCCGGG
>CAMDAQ010000019.1 GCA_945888705.1 Singulisphaera sp. GP187 | reverse complement strand
AGATGCTGCATGCACAGTTGCTGTGGTTCGTCCCGGACCGCTGCGATCGCCTGCAGGCCGAGTGCTTTCGCTTGTTCGACGCCCTCGGGATCCATGCGCGGCGAACGGACCATTTCCGCCAGGCATGCCAGCATGCCGCTGACGTTCGGCCCCGTGGTCACGGCCGACAGATTCACGTGGTGTACCGCGGCCGAGGCGTTGCGCTGCACACCAAGCACATCAAGCCGACGGGCCAGTTCCTCGCTGGTGCTGCGTTCGGTGCCGCGCAGCAGCAGTTCGGCGCACATGGCGCTCTCGCCTTCACCAGCGGCCCCTGCAGGATCACCGGCGGTGCCGACCGGCGAGAGCCAGGCCACGCTCACGCTGGACATCGATGGCATGCGCTCGGAGAGCAGCCAGGCACCGCATGCCAGCTGGGTCGATCGGAACGTTGCCGTCGTGGTCGTCATGGTGCTCCTGTCTGGTGGCTGAGCCGATCGTCGAGCCAATCATCCATCGTCACGAAGCCCGCTGGTCGGCCATGGAGCCAGCGAGCCAGGCGCAAGGCACCAATCGCGAAGAGCTGCCGGCTGACCGCATCATGCTCGATGCGGATCGTCTCGAACGGGCCGGCGAACTGCACGGAGTGCGCACCGATCGTGTCGCCTGCCCGGATGCTGTGGATGCGCGAAGGTGGCAGCGAGATCCCGGAGCCGTCACGGACCGCGTCGGCGAGGGCCAGTGCGGTGCCGGAGGGTGCATCGATCTTGCGCTGGTGATGATGCTCGATGAGGTCGACCGCGTACTCGGAGCCGAGCAAGCGAGCGGCGTCGCGGCAGAGCCGACGGGCCACCGCAACGCCCAAGGAGGTGTTTGGAGCGACCATCACGCAGATTTTTTTTGCTGCCCCCAAGACTGCTTCGCGAGCCTCGTCGTCGAGCCCGGTCGTGCACGAGAGCAACGCCGCTCCATGATCCGTCGCGAGGTGCGCCGCGCGGATCGCGCCGCGCGCGCTGCTGAAGTCGATCACGCAGTCAATCGCTGCAACTGCTTGCGAATCAGCGGTTTTTGCATCGACCTCGAGCACCGCGCGGCACAGCGACGATGGATCCCTTGCTGCATCGAGCACCGCGCGACCCATGCGGCCTGATGCTCCGACGACGGCGATGGTGGTGGTGGTGTGCATCGTGGACGTCGTCGTGGGTGAGTCGTGTCAAGGCCCGTGGCGATCCAAAATCGGCAATTTTGGATCAAGCCCCTTTCCAACTCCCGTCGATAACGGTACAACATGTGCGGTCACCGAGGTAACGCTACGCGCCTCGACTGACTCTCCGACCCGAAGCGTAGCCAACATGGAGCCCATCACCATGGCAAAGAAGAAGGCTGCTAAGAAGGCCGCTAAGAAGGCCGCGAAGAAGACCGCCAAGAAGTCGAAGTAATTCGGCGGTTGGTCAAGCAATACACCAAGGGCCGGCCTCGAGCCGGCTCTCGGTGTTTTTGCGGCGCACTACACTTCGGTCCGTCCGTCCCACCCCACGCCAACGCCCATGCCACACGTCATCGCCGAACCGTGCATCGCGACCAAGGACGCCAGCTGCGTCGAGGTCTGCCCCGTCGACTGCATTCACCCCACCAAGGCCGAGGGCTCGTTCGCGCAAGCCACGCAGCTCTACATCGATCCGGGCACCTGCATCGACTGCGGGTTGTGCGTGGACGAGTGCCCGGTGCGGGCGATCTTCCCCCAGGATGACTTGCCTGAGGAGTGGAAGAAGTACATCCAGATCAACGCCGATCACTATTCGAAGTGAGCCAGGCTTCGGGGGTCCGGCGACGCGGGTCCAGCAATGGCAACCCGCCTGACATGACGCGGCTCAGGTGATCCGCGCACGGCGATCCGGACGCGCCCCACGGCACGTCCAGCGGGATATCGGCCACGTTTTTCTTGTTTTTCCAACGATTTCGGGTCAACCCAGGCTCTGGCCGCTCACTCGTCGGCCGGAGCTTCCTTGTTGACGCCGCTCGACGCATCGGGGCGCTCGGTCCAATCCTCGCAACGACCACCGAGGTTGAGCTCGGTGGGCATGGTCTTGCGGTAGCCGAGCTTGCGGGCCACCTCAAGCACGTCGGTCCAGCTCGGGAAGGGCTTGCCATTGACCCGCTTGAAGGCGTCGATGGCCATGAGCCAGAGGTACTGCTCGCGGCTCATCTCGCCTTCTTCCGCGCTGCGGATGAAGTCGGTGAGCCGGCGGCCCGGACCACGACGGCGCTCGAGGTTGGTCGGTGACGCCGGCGTGATGTCGCGGCGGTCCTCGCCACTGCGCCGTTCCTGCATGCCGTAGCTGGGCTCGGGCTTGGCTGGGTCGTACGAGTCGCTCATGGTGTGGTCCTCCGCGCCGGATGAATCCGCGCGCTTCCCTACACTCTACAGTGCGCCACTCCCATGAGCACCATGCCTGACGAGGATGGACTGAACTGGTTCGAGGCAGCCTTGGGCTGGCTCCTTCCGGGCTATGGGCTCATTCGGCTCGGCCACCGGCGCCGCGGTGCTTGGGCCATGGCCGCCGTGCTCGGCCTGTTCGGCTCGGGTCTCGTGATCGGTGGGCTCGACTCGGTCGATCGTCGCGAGGATGGACTTTGGTTCGTGATGCAGGCTGGTGCGGGTCCGGTCGCGTTCGCCGCAGACTGGGGCAATACGCGGCTGATCAAGACCGGGCACTACGGGCGGCTGGTCGAAACGCCTCCGTCGCGGCTCATCGACCGTGGTGCGCAGCCCCGGGTCAGCACACTCAAGTCCATCACGTATTCCAACGAAATCGGCACCCTCTTCAGTGCGCTGGCCGGACTCCTGAATGTGTCGCTGGTCCTGGACACGCTTCAGCGGCGTCGGACCGAGGAGGCGGGATCATGATGGGCCTTGCGTGGATCCCGTTCCTTGAGCCGGTGCACCTTGGCAAGCTCTGGTGGCTGCTGATCGTGCCGCTGTGCTTTGGCATCGCGATCGTCTACCGCGCGGTCAAGGCGCCGTCGATGGACCGTTTCCTACTTGGTGTGCTCAGGCTCACCGCCAACATCCTGGGCGTGATGGCGCTCCTGGCCGCGCTCGTCTTCGTTGTGGTCTACGGCGCCTTGCCGCTCTTGCCGTCGGACTGACGGTTCAGCAGCACAACCAGTGCCATTGGTGCGGCGATCGTGAACCAGCACACGACCGCCCCCATGATGCTCACCCAGTTCCGGACAGCCGCGCCGTCCGCCGAGCTGCCCCACTCACGCATGGCACGACGGAGCGATGCGCACGGCTCCTCGTTCTCGGCGATCGGCGGGAAGAAGTGCTCGGTGTCGGTGGCGACCCACTGACAGAACGACCAACGGACCGGCCAGCCAAGGGCGATCGTCCCGACCCGCCGCTCCAAGGCGGACTCCGGAACGATGGGCAGATCAAGCCAGCCCGGAAGATCTGGATCGACGCCGTGATCCGGTGCAGCATCCTCGGCTTCGAGATTGATCCAGTCGACGCCTGGACTCGATGCACCATTGGCCACCCACAGGTTGCCCTCGGCGACCACGGCCTCCGTGAAGGTCGGCGTGCACCGATCGACCTGCGATCCAAGGATCATGGGCTGTGCGGCAACACCCCCTGCTGCGATGAGGGCGATCACGATCAGCTTGGACCGACGGGTCATCGCCATGGCGGGCTCACGCCTTCGGCTTGCGCACACCACCGCCAGGCTTCTGGTCAGGCGTCAGGGGCTGCTTGCGCATCAGGCCACGCAGCTTCTTGCTGCTGGCCAATCGTGAGAGTCGATCGGCCTTGCCTGCCCGACGAGGCTTCTGTGGACCGCGTGGCCCCTTGCCGTTCCACGAAGGTCGATCCACACGCTCGCCACGAGCAGCTGGTTCCGTCGTCGACCCTTCGGGTGCGTCCTTCGTGCGCCGCGCGGAGTCGGGTCGACGCGCCTCGCGAGTCGGCTTGGATGGCCTGGTTCCCCGCGTGGCCGCGGCTGGTGCTGGTGCGACACGGCGGTTCTTGTTCACCACACCAAACTCCGAGAGATCAGGGGCTGGGCGCGCAGGGATCTCCACGCCGGCGAAGTCGCCGATGCGCTTCCATCGATCCGCATCGAGCCCGGCGACGAAGGTCACGCTCTGCGCCTTGCCACCACCGTGGCCAGCGCGACCCACGCGATGCACGAAGTCCTCGAGCATGATCGGTACGTCGTAGTTCACGACCGCCTTGATGGCCGGAACGTGCAAGCCACGCGCGGCGACGTCGGTCGCCACGAGCACCTTGGCCGACCCTGAGGCAAAGGCCTCGAGCGCTTGGTTGCGACGGGTCTGTGACAGGTCGCCGTGCAGCATCGCCACCGCGACGCCGTGACGGCGCAGTGCGCCCTCGACCCAACCCACGCGGCGTCGCGTGCGGCAGAAGACGGCGACGCCGTTGCGCCGCTCGTGCTTGAGCCACCAGAGCAGCATGGCGACCTTGTGTTCGTCATGGATGAGGTAGGCGTCGTGGCCAACCTCGGTGGCAGGAGCATTCTGGCGACCGACACCGACCTCGACGGGGTCGGTGCCGAGCAGGCCGAGCACAGTGTCGCGCAGCGTGCGCGGCATCGTGGCGCTGAACGCCATGGTGATGCGGTCACCGGGCGCACGCTCAAGGATCTGCGTGACCTGCGGCAGGAAACCCATGTCGCTCATGCGATCGCCTTCATCCATGATCGCGTGTGTGAGGTACGCCAGCGTCACGGCATCGTCGTCGAGCAGTTCACGCACACGGCCAGGCGTGCCGATGAGGACGTCGATGCCCTGCGAGACCGCTTCCTTCTGCGGGGCAATGGCGCTCTTGCCATAGACGCACGCCACGCGCAGCACCGTGCCGCGCACCAGGAGCTGAAGGTCCTTGGCGACCTGCTGGGCGAGTTCGCGCGTGGGCACGAGCACGAGCGCGCGCAGACGCTCGCGTGGATCGATGCCTTGCCCGCGGCGGCGGCGCGGCGGCGTGGTGATGAGCGCGTCGAGCACCGGGAGCGCGTATGCGTACGTCTTGCCGCTGCCGGTGGGCGCCAGCGCGAGCACGCCCTTCCGCGCTGCGGCGGCCTCGATCGCCTGCGCCTGGACGGGCGTGGCTTCGTGGAAGCCTTGGGCATGGAGGGCACGGACCAGGATCGGCGACAGGGTGGTTTCGTCAAAGCGCACGGCGTGAGCGTAGCCGGGCGCAGTACAGTGCCGCGGCACGATGACTTCGGTCGCTCTCTTCTCTGTCATGCCCGGGTTCCTGGCCGTCTCCACGATGCTCGTGGTCGTGCCGGTGGTGCTCATCCTGCTGCTCGCGCCGGTGATCTGGCTGGTCATGGCCTACAACCGGCTCGCACGGCTGCGGGTGCGCTGCGAGAACGCCTACAGCCAGATCGATGTGCAGCTCAAGCGGCGGTTTGACCTTGTTCCCAACCTGGTCGAGGCGGTCAAGGGGTACATGGCGCACGAAAGGCAAACGCTTGAAGCGGTCATCCGTGCTCGCGCCGCCGCAGTCGACGGGCTGCGTGGTGCCTCGGGCGCCATGCATGGCGGCGTGGTCGGGATGGGTACGCTCGCAGCCGCGAGTGGTCAGCTCGATGCGGCGCTTGGCAGGCTTTTCGGCGTCATGGAGCGCTATCCCGACCTGAAGGCCAACCAGAATGCCCTGCAACTTCAAGAGGAACTGGTGCACACCGAGAATCGAATCGCCTTCGCGCGGCAGGGCTACAACGACAGCGTGCAGTCGCTGAATGCGCAGATCGCCATGTTCCCCACCAACCTGGTGGCTGGACTCTTCGCGTTCCGTCCGATGCCGATGTTCGAGGCCGCCGACCAGGAGCGTGTCGCCGTGCGGGTCAACCTGGGTGATGCCCCATGAAGGACTTCTTCGATCATCAGGAGCGTGCACGGCGCTCGACCTGGTGGCTCGGACTCTTCTTCGTGCTTGGCGTGGTGGGCACGGTGGGATCGCTGTTGCTGCTGGTCGGGGCGATCGCGCTCGTCAAATCCAAGGGTTCGGCATCGGTCGAGTCGGTCGATGACTTGGTGCGCCCCGAACTCGGTTGGGCGTGGGCGGTGGCAGGACTGGCCACGCTGGTGATCCTGGTCGTCAGCCTGCATCGGCTCTGGCAGCTGTCGCGCGGCGGCGGAGCCGTTGCTGAGATGCTCGGCGGTCGGCTGGTCGACCGTCGCACCACGGATCCAGCCGAGCGACGGTTGCTCAATGTGGTCGACGAGATGGCATTGGCCAGTGGCGTGCCTGTGCCGCCGGTCTACGTCCTTGAAGAGGCCTCGATCAATGCGTTCGCCGCCGGCACGACCCACGCCGACGCGGCGCTCGGCGTGACGCGAGGGTGCATCGAGCAGCTCGACCGCGATGAGCTGCAGGGCGTGATCGCCCATGAGTTCAGCCATGTCTTTCACGCCGACATGCGCATCAACGCCCGGACAGCCGCGGCGATCGCGGGGATCATGGCGATCGCCACGATCGGCTACGTCCTGGTGCGTTTCGTGGGACCGTCGATCGCGCGCTCGGGTGGTGGTGGCCGCAAGAACAATGGCGCGGGCATCGGGGTAGCGATCATCCTTGTGGGCCTGGTGCTCATGGTGGTGGGCTTCGGTGGATCGCTCTTCGGGATGCTCCTGCAGGCAGCCATGAGCCGGCAGCGCGAGTACCTGGCCGATGCGAGCGCCGTGCAGTACACGCGCAATCCACGCGGTATCGCCGGGGCCCTGCGCAAGATCAAGGCAAGTTCGCGCGCGCCGATCCACTCTTCGCACGCGCGCGACATGAATCACTTCTTCTTCGCCAACGCTGCGGAGCGCTGGCTCTCGACGCACCCGCCGCTCGAAGAGCGCATCCGGCGGATCGAGGGCCTTCCTGCCGATGCACCTGTCGTGGTGGATGGGACCGGCACACCGCCGGTCGAGGAAGGATTTGATCCGTCGCAGCGCTTCAACCGCTACACACAAGAGGGTGCACGTGGCTTGGTGGGCGCGATCGGCACGATGTCCGTGGCGCCCGTGGCCCAGGCAACGCCATCCATCGCCCCCCCGCCACCCGTGCCTGTGGAGGGCACACCATCGCTTGATGATGCCGCGCATGATCCCGCGATGGCACCTGCGATCATCGCGTGCCTGCTCCTGTCGAAGCAGACTGCCTTGCGCGAGCGCCAGATCGCCATGGTGGCAGGCGTGCAGGCTGAGTGGGCCAGGCGGGTCGCGGTCCTTGCACCCTCGATCCTGGCGCTCGAGGCCCGTGCGCGCTGGGAACTCTTCGACCTTGCATGCCCGACCTTGATCCAGGTGGGACCTGGGCCCTACCGCGCGATGCGGCAAGCCTGGGAGCAGATCGTCCGCGCTGATGGCTCGGTCTGCCTTGAGGAATGGACGATCATCAACGCACTCAGGTGCCATGTGGAGTCGCAGTGGTCCACGCGGCCGATCGGCGAACCGCGACTTCGTGCCCGGGAGCTCGAGACCGAGATCCGCGCGGTGCTCTGGACCCTCGCTGCCAGCACGGGCTCGGATGAACGTGCGGAGCGAGCCTTCAATGCCTCGATCGTCCTGGTTCGGATGAAGCCCGGCGTTCCGCAAGGTCGACCGAGCCTCGAGGCCTTCGCCACGGCCATTGCCCGCATCGGTTCCGCCATGCGCTTCATGGATCGACGCCTGTTGGTGTCCGCATGCCTGGAGTGCATCACGAACGATCAACGCGTCACGGACCAGGAGATCGAGCTCGTGCGTGCAATCTGTGATTCGCTTGGCTGTCCCATGCCACGACTCGGCTTGAGCGCGGCATGAGGATCCTGCTCACGGCGTTCGAGCCCTTTGGGGGCAGTGACCGCAATCCGACCATCGAGATCGTCCGATCGATCCATGGGTCCATGCCGTGGATCCACACGACTGTGCTGCCTGTGGTGACGGGCGTCGGTGTGGGCAGTGCGTGGGCGGCGCTCCAACCGATCCTGCATGAGCCATGGGATGCCATCGTGCATCTGGGCGAATCAGCCAAGGCGAGCATGATCATGGTCGAGCGCGTGGCCGTGAACCTGCGCGACAGCAGCGTGGCGGACAACACTGGATCGATGCTTCGTGATGCCCCGGTCATCGATGGTGGACCTGCCGCGTACTTCGCCACGCTGCCAGTGCGTGAACTGGTCGCCGCATCGCTCATGATCGACGTGCCGGCTGCCTTGAGCCTCAGTGCCGGCACGTTCCTGTGCAACGAGACGATGTACCGAACGCTCCATGCGATGCATGCTGTGCGCCGTTCCACGCTGGCAGGATTCGTGCATGTGCCGCAGTTGCCTGAGCAGGCTGCCGTGCGAGGCGGGCCAAGCATGGATGCTGTGGTCATGGCGCGGGCCGTTGAAGCCATGTTGAGCCGGCTCCATGAAGGTCCTAGACTCGCGCAGGCATGATGCGATCCATCCTCCAAGTTCTGGTGCCCGTCGTGCTGATGGTGTGGACGGCATCATGCGCCACGGTTCCAGAACCGACTCCGGTGGTCACCACCGCCATCACCAAGCAACTGCCTGGTCCGTGGACGGTCGTTGATGGTGGATCTGCGTTCTTCAAGGCTGAGGCCGTGCTCTTCTCGGCGGATGGTCGCATCCGCATCACGCGCGAAGGCAAGCTTCGCCGTGGCACCTGGGCCATGGTCGATGGGATGCTTGAGGTCAAAGGCGTGGAGCAGACCACCAGGTTCGAGGTCGCGCCGACCGCCGATGGCTTGGTGCTGCGCCCCTTGGTGGAGCGCCAAGGAGCATGGCGGCGCACGGATGCCGAGGTGACGCTTCGTGGCGCCCGTGTCCTTCCGACTGCGGGGTGATTCCACCCGCCAACCGGTCGGCCTAGACTGATCGGTCCACCATGGATGAGACCCCGATCAATCCCGGGATTGCCCGCACGCTGGCCCGTCACCCTCGGCCCCTTGGTGGCGACACGGTCCGCAGCGTCGGACCGTCAGCGTTCAGCCTGACCAATCAGATCCTGCAGGATGGCGTGCAGCAACGCGTGATCGGCAAGAAGCCGGATTGGCTTCGGGCCAAGGTTCCCGGTGGTGAGGGCTACGACCGACTCAAGGCGATCATTGATGAGCACCGGCTGCACACAGTCTGCCAGGAGGCAAGTTGCCCCAACATGGGCGAGTGCTGGAGCCGTGGCAGCGCCACGATCATGATCCTGGGGGACACGTGCACCCGGAGCTGCGGCTTCTGCAACGTCAAGACCGGCAAGCCGCCGGTGTTCGACGCCGACGAACCACGCCGCGTGGCAGCGAGCTTGGCGCTCATGGGACTGAAGCATGTGGTCATCACCAGCGTCAACCGCGACGAGCTCCCTGATGGCGGCGCAGCGATCTGGGCCGAGACCATCGAGCGCGTGCACGAGGCGTGCCCAGGCATGAGCGTCGAGGTGCTCGTTGGTGATTTCCTTGGGGATGAGAAGGCGATCCAGGTGGTCTGTGATGCGCGGCCTGAGATCATCAGCCACAACATGGAGACAGTGCACCGCATGCACCCCGCCGTGCGACCGCAGGCAAAGTACGAGCGGAGCCTCGCTGTGCTGCGCCAGATGAAGGCCAGCGGGCTGGTGACCAAGACCGGCTGCATGGTGGGCATCGGTGAGCGAGACGATGAGGTGCTCGAGTTGATGGATGACATCCGCGCAGCGTGCGAGTGCGACATCCTGACGATCGGCCAGTACCTGCAGCCCACGCGCAACCACCTTCCGATCGATCGGTGGGTGCACCCGGACAGTTTCCGCATGTTCAAGGAGCAGGCGTTGGCCCGAGGCTTCAGGGTCTGCGAAAGTGGCCCGCTCGTGCGGAGCAGTTATCGAGCGGATGAACAAGCTGCGCTCTTGAGCAAGCCGCGTCATTGAGCGTCAGCCGTGGATGCCAGTGAATCATGTCGGTTGTGTCTGACTGAAGTGTCCGACTGATCCGGAATCATCACTCCGTGTTTGTGTGGTGACACCCTGAAAACCATCTTTCGTTTGGGTTGGTGGGACCGCGCGCGTGGTTCGCGCGGAGGGAGAGAACATGCCTGAACATTTCGACGACCTTCGCAGTCTCCGCAAGGCCATGGCGCAGGCCTTGGCCGAGGATCGCCGTGACCGCGGTCGCATGGCGATCGTGACCGATGTCTTGGTGCGCTGGCACCACGATCCGAACAAGCAAGTGCGCTACGAGACCTTGGACATCTCCGAAGGCGGCATGCGCATCCGCAGCAGCTGTGCCCTGCTCGAGGGGATGACCGGGCGTGTTCGGTTGAGCCTGCCGGACACACCGACCATCGATCGGCCCGCCATGGTGGCCTGGAGCCGAGCGTGCTACGACCGCGAAGGACGCATCGATCACTTCGAGGCTGGCATCAGGTTGTTCTGAGCAGTCACGCCGATGTGGGACGCGTACGACCGGTCACCCATGGTGCCAATGGGAAACGCTTGGCGACACGCTTGGTGTCGTCCGTGGTGACCGACTCGATGCGGCGAAGTTCCTCGGCAAGCGATCGGTATGGAAGCCCGTGGGCCCAGTTGCCGCCAAGCCGGCGCATGCGGCCTGATGGACGCTCACCGGCAAGCGTGACCATGGTGGCGACCTTGGCGCGCACCGAGGCGAGTTCGTCGTCGCGCACACCGTCAGCGACTTGGTTGAGCTCGCGGAGCAGGATCGATTCGACCTCTTCTGCGTCCTCAGGATCGCAGGTTGCGCTGATCAGCACGTCACCACAGTCGTCGTGCATGTCCAGTGAGACATCGGCGCTGTCGGCAAGGCCTGGCTCGACCAGGGCCCAATGCAGCCGGCCGCTGTCGGAGTCGCTGAGGACCTGGCAGAGCACCATGCACGCGTAGCGGTCTTCGTCACGTGCGGATGGACCAGGCACCAACCCAAGCAGGTAGTGGCGCGTGGCCTTGGTGCTGTCGATCGTGAACTCAAGGCGTTGATGGATGGACGCCACCCGGTCGTTGCGTGGTGATTGCGGCGGGATCATCCCCAGCTCGGCCTCGGCAGCCCGGATCGCGGCGTCAAGGTCGACTTTGCCCGCAAGGGCGAGCACGGTGTTGTCCGGGCTGTATCGCGCCGTGAAGTAGTCACGCATGCTGCCGACGTCCATCGCCTTGATCGACTCGGGCGTCCCGAGCACACGGTGGCCGAGCGGGTTGCCGCCATGGAACGCCTCGGATGCGCGCTCGTAGAGCGGCCAGAACGGATTGTCTTCGTACATGGCGATCTCTTCGAGGATCACCTTGCGTTCCTCGTCGAAATCCTCGCTTCGCAGCGCCGGACGCAGAAGGTCGGACAGGAGCGAGATGGCCTCGGTCTGCCGATCGGGCAGGACATGGGCGTGGTATGCCGTCATGTCGATCGTGGTGAACGCGTTGTGCTCCGCACCGATCGCGTCGAAGCGACGGTTCACGTCCTGGGCGACCGCCGATGCCGATCCCTTGAACATCATGTGCTCGAGGAAGTGGCTGACCCCCATGAGGCGCGAGGGTTCATCGCGACCACCGGTACGGACGAAGTAGCCGGCAGCCATGGTGTGGGCTCCGGGATCGATCTCAGCAATGATCGTGAGACCGTTGGGCAGGCGGTGCTCGCTGTAGGCCGTGCGCATGGTGCCGATGCTAGCCGTGCCGCCCATCGTGGCCGCGTCGCGGCACGACGCGCGTGCCTTGCGGGATAGGTCCGAAGAATGCGGACTGGGTCCCTGGCTCGGCTTGGAGATGGTGACGCACGCAGGCTGCGAGCAACGTGGCACCACGACGTGCATCGGCTGCCTGAAGCGAAGGATCATGCTGCAACGCACGATCGATGGCCTTGAGCGTGGAGGATCGAACCGTCCAAGTGTGTTCCGCCGCATGGTCGACACAGCCCATGCCTGGATCGAAGGCGCACATCTCGGTGTCCGGCGCAGCGATCCTTGGTCCAAACCCGGTCTCGCCCAGCAGCGACCAGAGGAACCGGACCATAGAGGCCTCGACGTCGCCACGGGCGAATCCGTGGAACGTCTCGACCAATCCGTCGAAGAGTTCCGGATGGGGGTCGTGCGGCTCGAGCATGCGACCGATGCACTCCAGCACGTACCACGCACCGGTGTTGGCGCGTGGTGAGGTTCGGAGGGCTGGCCACGACTCGGTGGGCAACCATGATGTCAGCGTGCACAGGTCGCCGCTGCGGGCCTCGATCCACGAGAGCTCACCCATCGTCAGGAGGTCCATGCCGCCGGAAAACGAACCTCGTTCCCGGCGCGCTCCCTTCGCTATGCCACGCACGATGCCGGCGGTCCGGCAGAACATGCCCACGGTCTGGCTTGTGTCACTGAAATCCCAGTGACGGATGCAGATGGCCAGGTCGTGGTGCGTGGCCATATGGCTCACGCCGGTGACGACACCGCCACGCGGTTGCGTCCGCCCTGCTTGGCTTGGTAGAGCGCCGTGTCTGCGGCCTTGAGCATGAGATCCGCCGTGTCGCGGCCGGGACCGAACTCGGTCACGCCGAAGCTCGCCGTGACCACCAGTCCTGGATGATCGTTCCAGGTGATGTGCTCGAGTTGCTCGCGATAGCGGTTGGCGACTTCCTCGGCTTCGACCGCAGTCGTCGAGGGCAGGAGCACGCAGAATTCCTCGCCACCGTAGCGGCACGCCACGTCGGAGCTTCGTCCGCTCGACAGGATCTGGGCGAAGCGCTCGATCACGAGGTCACCGAACGGGTGGCCGAAGTGGTCGTTGTGATGCTTGAACCGGTCGATGTCGCAAAGGATCATCGAGAGCGGCTGGCCGTGGCGCCGGGCCTCGTCCACCTCGGCCGCGAGGCGCTGGTTCATGTAGGAGCGGTTCCAGAGGCCGGTCAGCCCATCGATCTGGGCCTTCTGGGCCAGCATCTTCATGAGTCGCTGCGAGCGGATCGCGGTGCGCACGCGGGCCTTGAGTTCCACCACCTCGAAGGGCTTGCTCACGAAATCGACGGCACCCTGGTCGAGCGCGCGGACCTTGTCCATCGCCTCCTCGGTGCCGCTGATGAAGATCACCGCGATGTCCTGCGTGAGCGGATCGTTCTTGAGCGTGGTCAGCACGTCGAAGCCGTTCATGTCCTCCATGTCGATGTCGAGGAGGATCACGTCGGGCTGGAGTTCGCGCGCCATCGCAAGGCCTTCGCGGGCATTGATCGCGCCATGGATCTCCAGGCGCTCGTGCTGCAGGCGGAACTTGAGCAGCCGATGGATGAGTTCACTGTCGTCGATGGCCAGGAGCCGCGCGGCCGCCGCCGTGAACGACATGGGATCGATCGAGTTCATGGGACGACCCTCGTGCACAGGGTGATCAGTGCCTCGGCAGCTGTGTGGGCATCGTCGATGCGACGCTCGCGAATGGCCAGGTCGACGGCACGCGCAGCATCGGTCACCTGCGGAAAGCCGTAGCCGCCACCCGCTCCTTTGAGTTGGTGGGCCATCGTACGCGCCTGCTCGATCGCACCTTGGTTGATGCGATCGAGGATGGCATGAGCGCGCCCGGGCAGCGATGCGACGAATTCGGCGATCAGGATGGCCATGTCGGGATCGCCTGCAAACTCGCTCGTGATGGGTCCATCGTCGGGCATGACGCTCGTGACAGGGTACGCCAAGGCGGCGCGGCGCTAGCATGGATCCTTCCGCCACGGACCGCCCCATGATCCCGAACCCTCCCGCCAAAGACGGTCAGCTTTCGTTCCTCTGGCTGCCGCCGCATCGCGTGCAGGGCTTCAGTGTGGCTGGCGAACAAACCGTGGTGCACGTCCCGGAACTCGAAGTGGCCTTCGATGTTGGTTTCTGCCCGCGCGTGCTGGTGCCGTGCCCGTCGATCGCCCTGTCGCACGCGCACATGGACCACATCGGCGGCCTGCCGTATTGGTTCAGCCAGCGCTACTTCCAGAAACTGCCCCCCGGCAAGGTGCATTGCCACCATGCGATCGCGCAGCCCCTGCTCAACATGATGAAGGGGTGGGTCGATCTTGAGCGCCAGCAAACGCCGCATGAAGTGATCGGCATGGAGGATGGCCAGGAGGTCCTCCTGAAGCCGAACATCTGGCTGCGGGCGATCGAGGTGCGGCACACCGTTCCTGCGCTGGGATTCGTGGTGATCGAGCGCCGCAACAAGCTCAAGCCGGAGTTTGCGGACCTGCCGGCCGATGCCCTGCGTGAGGCCAAGGCGCGCGGTGAGTCGATCACGCGGCAAATCGACATCCCGCTCGTGGCCTACACGGGCGACACGGAGATGGGTCCCTACCTGTTGCGTGATGAGTTTCGCCAGGCGCAGACCGTGGTGACCGAGTGCACGTTCTTCGATCCTGAGCATCGTGGCCGTGCTGCGACCGGCATGCACTTGCATGTCGAGGACATCCGTGAGCTCCTGCAGGCGTGGTCGGCACGTGACGTTGTGGTCGTGCACCTGTCGCGCCGCACGATGCTCTCGTATGCACGGAAGCGGCTCGATGAAGTCGGTGGCGAGGGCCGGGCGCACATCCTCATGGACCACCGCGCCACGCGTGCTCGTTATGAGCGCCAGGTCAACGAGGATAGGGAAGCAACCGAAGCGCGAGATGGTTCGGACGGTGCCGAGGAACCGAGCACCGCGTGATGCGTCGATCGGGGCATTGATGCTCCGGCGGCAGCCACCTATATTCCGCCCCCCGCCCAGCACTGGGCGACCTCGGCAGGGATGCCGCTCGACACGACGAACTGGACTGGGATCCCATGGGAACCGCTTTGATGCGCATGCATGACGATGACTTGAAGGCTGCACTCATCGCGTACTTGCGCAAGCACCACACAGAGGTGTGTCGCCAGTGGTTCGATGACATCAGCTTCGGAGGAATCGATGGCGGCGTGCTGCGCCTGGTCGTCGGCGAGCCGGTGCAGCTGAACTACCTGCAACGGGCGTGTGGAACGCAGTTCACGGATGCGGCGCAGGCTGTGACCGGGCGATTGCTGGCGGTGCGGTTCGTCGGTTCGAGCCCCGAACTCGTGCACGAGCCGGCGCCTGACGCTGTGACCGCTGACATGCCGGGGTTCGGCGAGCAGATGCTGCTCTCGCCGGACTATTCGTTCGACACCTTTGTGGTCGGGCCAGGCAACCGGCTCGCCCATGCGGCCGCCCTGGCTGTCGCCGAGAAGCCCGGTCGCGCCTACAACCCGTTCTTCATCCATGGTGGCGTCGGACTCGGCAAGACCCATCTCCTGCAGGCGATCTGCCAGACCTTCATCCGCAACCGTCCCTCCACGAAGCTCTGCTACATCAGCTGCAGCACGTTCATGGATCTCTTCCATGAGTCCGTGAAGTGCGGTCGCATGCAGGATTTCCGCCTGCGCTTCCGCAACGTCGATGTGCTGGTCATCGATGACATCCACTTCCTCTCCAAGCGCGACCACTCGCAGGAAGAGTTCTTCCACACGTTCAATGCGCTGCACCAGGCAGGCAAGCAGATCGTGCTCTCGAGCGATGCCGCGCCCGAGGACATCCCGGAGCTGGAAGAACGCCTGGTGAGCCGGTTCAAGAGTGGGCTCGTGGCGTGCATGGAGCGCCCGTGCTTTGAAACCCGCGTGGCGATCATCAAGTCGAAGGCCAAGCTCGTTGGTATCGAGTTGCCGGACGAGGTTCCGGCGTACATCGCCGCACGCATCGACTCAAACATTCGCGAGCTTGAGGGTGCACTCACGCGCGTACGCGGTCATGCCGCCGCAAGCGGGATCCCCATCACGCTCGAGAGCGCGAAGGCCGCGCTGCACGATCTCGGCCCGGGTTCAGGCGCGCCGAGCCTGCAGGCGATCATCGTTGCCGTCACGCGGTACTACGACATCAAGCTCGCTGACCTGATGTCGCGGCGACGGACCAAGTCGATCGCATTGCCGCGCCAGGTCTGCATGTGGCTGGCTCGACGCCACACCCGGTTCAGCCTCGAAGAGATTGGTGGTCACTTCGGCGGCCGAGACCACACCACCGTCCTGCATGCCATCCGGACCATCGAGGAGCGCCGGACCAGTTGCCAGGAACTCGGTCGAGCCGTGGATGAGATCGAGCGCTCTCTTGGTCCGAGAACCACCGTCTAATCGGGTCCGGGCTTTGGTTGGGAAGCCGTGGACAAGGTGTTTGGTGGCGTCGTGAGCGAAGGGGTTTGAGGGCACGCGCACTGGTTGATGCTCAGACCGCGTGACGCAGGCCATCCGCCGGTCGAACGGACGCTTCTGGCTTCCGTCACGAAGACCGACATGTCATCCACACGTGAAACATGTTGTAAGTTTCTATCTGTATTGGTCTTGTGTTGCGAATCGCCGGCTTATCCACAAGTCGTCAAGCACTCTTCCTACGACGACGATGTCTTTTCTTCTCACAGAAGAAGGGACTGAAGCCCTGTCAGGACTGGCACGCCGTGCACCAGACGGTCGTCCGACCAGCCACCAGCCCGGACTCCAGAGGCCGAGAGCATGTGACACATGGTTGGCCTGCCCGCCCATAGACCCTGAGCGATGCCTGGAAGGCCCCTGCCCCGCCCCCCATCCGTCGATAGGTCCGGATCGTGCTTCCGCCGCTGGCGAGGGCGGATCGCATGATGGTCCCGAGCGCCCGGCCCAGTGCGCCAAACTGGTGCTCGTTGAGCCGGCTGCAGGGGCGCTGCGGCGCGATGTTGACCAAGGAAAGCGCCTCGTCGGCGTAGATGTTGCCCACACCCGCAACGGTGCGCTGATCGAGCAGCGCAGCCTTGATGGAACGGCGGCTTGTGGTGATCGGCGTGAACCATCCGGACGGCAAGGCAAGCGCATCAGGGCCCAGGCGCGACCAGCGAGTCGTGAGCGCCGTGCGATCCCTGAGCCACGTGACGCCACCGAATCGCCGCGGATCCACGAAGCGCAGTTCGCGCGATCGATCAAGCGTCCAGGCGATGTGCGTATGCGGCTCGAGCGGCGCAAAAGCCCGAACGACGCCGAACGAGCCCGACATGCCCAGCTGCACGACGAGCACGCTGCCATCCGCCCCGACCAGTGCGAGCTGCTTGCCATGACGCACAAGGTCAAGAACACGAGCACCGAGCAGCAACCGATCAATCTGGCGCGAGGCGCCGGTCACGACGCTCCAACGATGCACGCGGACATCGACGATCGTGGATCGTCGCAGCGCAGCGCGCACCTCACGGGCGACGGCTTCGACTTCTGGGAGTTCCGGCACGCGAAAACCTGCGGGAAATGCCGCATCTGAAGTATAGTTTCGCATCCCCGTCGGATCCCATCCGGGAACCCGTCGGGCCACACGAAAGGCCATCCATGGACGCTCCCGCATCGCGCATCACCGGTTCGAGCATGCTGGAGCGATCTGCCTCCGTGAAGGGCGCGTACGAGGCCCTTCGGCAAGAGCTCGCCGGCACGATCGTGGGCCAGGACGACGTGGTGCAGCAGCTGCTCCTGGCGATCCTGTGCGGTGGCCACGCGCTCGTCGAGGGCGTGCCTGGCCTGGCCAAGACGCTGATCATCGGATCGCTTGCGAAGACGCTCTCGCTTGACTTCAAGCGCATCCAATTCACGCCCGACCTCATGCCGAGCGACGTGACCGGCACCGAGGTGATCCAGGAGGACAAGGCCACCGGCACGCGCGAACTGCGGTTCATGCGCGGGCCCGTCTTTGCGAACATCGTGCTTGCCGACGAGATCAATCGGACACCGCCCAAGACGCAGGCGGCGCTGCTCGAGGCGATGCAGGAGGGCCAGGTCACCTCCGGCGGGACGAATCACCGGCTCCCGCGGCCGTTCTTCGTGCTGGCCACCCAGAACCCGATCGAGCAGGAAGGCACCTATCCGCTGCCCGAGGCGCAGCTCGACCGGTTCATGTTCCTGATCAGGATCGGCTATCCGACCGAAGCACAGGAACTGGAGATCGTTCGTCGCACAACCGGTCGGTCGCGACCGGAACCCAAGCGCGTGCTCAGTGCCGAGGACTGCACGGCGCTGCAGGAGATCGTGCGCGAGATGCCCGTGCCGGATCATGTGATCTCGTATGCTCTGCGCATCGTCCGTGCGACCCGCGGCAGCGACGCCTCTGCGCCGTCGATGGTGAAGGACTACCTGTCCTGGGGGGCCGGCCCGCGCGCAAGCCAGTTCCTGGTGCTTGCCGCCAAGGCCAAGGCGCTGCTGGATGGCGACCAGCATGTCATGGTTCACCACATCCGGTCCGTCGCGCTGCCGGTGCTGCGCCACCGCATCGTGACGAACTTCAACGCGCAGGCCGACCGCGTGACGAGCGATGATGTGATCGCTTCGCTGCTCGATTCCGTGCCCGTCGAGTCCACCGACCCCGTGACGGCCAAGGGCCTTGATCGCACCATGCCGGTGCAGTGAGCCCCGCCGTGGCGACCCCAGGCCTTCGCGCCGAGCAATACCTCTCGCCCGAGACGCTGGCGCAACTTGCGCCATTCGAGCTCCGGGCGAAGATGGTCGCCGATGGCGTGATGAACGGCATGCACCAGTCGCCGCTGCAGGGGATGGCGGTCGAGTTTGCGGCGCACCGCCAATACACGGCCGGCGACAGCATCCGCCATCTCGACTGGAAGGTCTTCGGTCGCAGCGACAAGCTGTACGTCAAGGAGTACCGCCAGGAGACCAACCTCGATGTGATGATCCTGGTGGATGGATCGGCGAGCATGTCCTTTGGCACGCTCGGCGTGAAGCAGGGTTGGGGCGGCACCGACGCCACGCGACGCCGCGGCGCATGGACCAAGTTCGACCATGCCACGGCGAGCGCCGCAGCGCTGGCGTTCCTCTGCCTGAGCCAGCGCGACCGGGTGGGCGTGGCAGTCGGCGCGGATGGCTTGCGTGGCGCCGTTCGCAAGAGCGCGACGCGCGACCAATGGCGATCGATCGTGCGATGCCTCTCATCGGAACCGGTCGAGGCACGCTTCTCTCCGGCGGCATGCATCAATCAGCTGCTGGCACAGACCTCCCACCGCACGCTCTTCGTGATCTTGAGCGACTTCCTCGGCGATCCGGAAGGATTGCGCAGCGCTCTGGCCCGCCTGCGCCACCGTGGGCACGACGCGATGCTCCTCGCGATGCTCGACCACCGGGAACTCACGCTTGATCTGGATGTCGAGGCACCGTTCATCGGTCTCGAGGGCGAGGACGCTCTCGACGTGGACACCCGTACGATTCGCAAGGCCTACCTCGACGAGTTGCAGCGTCACCTGCAGTTGATCGATCGCCAGGCACGTGCCTTCGGCTACGACGTGCAGGTCTTCGACACGCATGAATCGGTCGGGCCGGTCTTGGCTGCATTGCTGTCCCGGCGCGAGGGCATGGTGGGCGGAGGGCGGCGATGACCTTCATCAGTCCATGGCTTGCCGTGGCAGGTGCCGCCGCCATGGCGTTGCCGATCCTGATTCACCTGTTCCTGCGTCGCCGCCAGAAACCGATCGAGTGGGCGGCGATGGAACTCCTTCGGCGTGCAGTCCAGCAGAGCCAGCGTGCGCGTCGGGTGGAGCGATGGATCCTGCTGGTGCTGAGGTGCCTCGCACTGCTGCTGGTTGGCTTGGCCATCGCGCGGCCTGCCACCGTGACGGCGATCTCGATGAACCAGCCCGTCGTGCTGGCGGTGGTGCTGGACGACAGCGTTGCGTCACGCGCGGCCACATCGAGCACGACGCCGGGCCAGACGGCCTTCGAGGCAGCTCGCACGGCCTGCATCGAGTCGATCCGCGCGCTGCCCAGCGGATCCTTGGTCCACATGTTCACCACATCCGGGAGCATCGAGCACACCAGCGAAGCCGTCCTGCCGGATCGTGCCGTGGCCATGCTTGGAGCGCTTGAACCCACATACGAACCGTCCCGCGTGCGCCAGGCCGTGGACCGCGCCGATGATGCGCTGCGTCGCATGACGATGCCTGGCCGAATCGTCCTGGCCAGTTCGTTCTCGCGTGGTGCGATCGACACGGAAGCCCAGGTCCTGCCGGCCACCAAGGCAACGCTCGAGATCCGCGATGTCGGCTCTGATGACACCGGGACCGCGGCGATCGTGTCGATGGTGCAACGGACGCTCGGACCGCAATCCACAGGTTCCATCACGGTGGATGTCGCGGTCACCCGACCAAGCCACGAAGAGGCGCGCCGCCGCATTCCGGTGACTGTGACGGATGTCCTGACCGATCGAGCAGCGACGGCCGACGCGATCTTCATCGAGGGCTCGCCACGCGCCGTGGCGACCGTGACGCTGGTGGTCGATCCAGCGCTCACCGAGCATGCGTGGATGGCGACGATCCCGTCGGATCGTCAGCCGGCGGACGACCTCCGGGCCGCCACGATCTCGACGGTGTCGGCCGATCCGGTGCTCGTCGTGGATCGTGAGCGCCTCGACATCGACGAAGGATCGAGCGCCCAGTGGATCGAACGCGCCCTTGAGCCTGTTGCCGGCATGGGGCTGGCCCACCGGCGGATGGATCCCTCGGATGTGCGCCCAGGATCGCTCAAAGGATCCACGTCGATCATCATCTGCCGGCCGGAACTGCTCGATGCAGCGGGCTGGGCGGAGTGCAGCGCGGCATGTGAGTCGGGCGCGCTCGTCGTCATCGTTCCTCCGACCGACGAGACGTTCGTGGAGTGGCAGGATCCCTGCGCTGCGCTGCTGGGTCCCGGTGTCACGATTCGCCGCGACCAGGTCAGCCATGATCCACCGCAGCGCCTCCAGCCACAGCAACCCACGAGCCCGATCACCCAGCTGATCGCCTCTGAATTGACGGAACTGGTCGCACCGATCGAGGTGAATCGATCCGTGGTGATCGAAGGCCCGTCGACCACGTTGTCGCCGATCCTCGTGATGGATGACGGCACGCCGATGATGGTGCTGGCGACCAAAGGTCGCGGCGTGGCCGTGATGTTCGCCACGGCACCGGTGCCGTCATGGAGCACCTTGGCGACCAAGCCGATCTTCGTGCCGCTCGTGCAGGAGACGATCCGTCAAGGCGAAGTGCTGCTCGACGCCGGTGGCAGCGTGACCATCGGCCTTGGCCGGCTGCCTGAGGGAACGACCGAACTTCGGCCCATCCGCGGCTCGGCCTCACAGGATGTCTCCCTGACCATCGATCCTGCTGGCGTGATCGTTGGTGACGAGGCCAAGCCCGGCATCATGCAAGCGATCACGGCACAGACTGCGTCTGCCGGTTCGTCGCGTACCGAGTCGCTGGTGGCCCTCAATGTCGATCCAGCAGCCTGCGATCCCCAACGCAACGATCCAGCGCGACTCGCGGCGTGGCTCAACCAGACCCTGACCACACCAAGCAGTGCCGTGACCGTGACCAACACGACTCAATCATCAACGAGCGCGTCGGTCTGGTTGCTGGTGGCCGCTGCTCTGGTCATCTTGACTGAGACCTTGCTCGGTCGAACGTTCTCCGTTCCGGAGCCGAAGGCCACATGATCGACCACCCGATCATCCGCTGGTTGCTCGGGATCGACGTGGATCCATCCACCCAAGGATCAGTCCGGCTGGGTTGGGAGCTCCCACTTGCCGGCTGGATGTGGTTGGTCGGCATCAGTGCAGCCATCGTGCTCGCATGGCTCGCGTACACCCGCATGACACCGCGTCCATGGGTCCGGCGCACCCTGACCACGCTTCGGACAGCGGTGCTCTTGCTGATGCTGGTGCTCGTGGCACGACCGGTGCTTGAGTTCGTCGAGGAGCGCCGCGAGCCGGATCGCATCGTGATCCTGGCCGACCGCAGCAAGAGCTTGCAGCTGGCCGACTGGAAGGACAGCAGCGGCACCCTGCGGACACGCGACGAACAGTTGCGATCGAGCCTCGAGTCGATCCAGCTTGGCGATCGACCGGCGGAGTGGTTCGCCTTCTCGAGCGATGTGGCGATGATCGAGCCCACGGAGCCCGGACCTGCCGATGGCAGGACAACCGACCTGCCGCTGGCCATCGATCGATCGTTGCGCCGCTCCGGGACCGGGCCCATCGGCGGGCTCGTGCTGGTGAGCGATGGTCGATCGACCCGACCGATCGATGCGAGACTCGTCAGGTCGTTGGCAGCACGCTCGGTGCCCGTCTATGCCATCGCCCTTGGATCGCGCGATCCGCTTGGCGATGCCTCGATCACAGATGTGCAAGCCCCGACCAAGGCCTTCGTGCGTGATCAAGTGCCTGTGGTGGTGCAGGTCCAGCCGCTGCGTGATGCGCCCGCGCGACTAGAACTCGTGAACGTGGCCACGGGCACCATCGTCGATCGAGCAACCGTGCCGGCCGGTGATCCATCGACGCATGTCCTGGTCGCCACCACGGAGTCCGGCGAGTCCATGGAACTCCGCGTTCGGCTCATCACCGACGCCGAGGATGCCGTACCGACGAACAACGAGGCCACCGTGTCGCTTGGCATCATCGACCGAGCGGTCCGCGTGCTGATGGTCGAGGGCGGTCCCCGGTGGGAGTACCGCTACGTCAAGAGCATCCTGGTGCGCGAGCCATCGATGGAGTCGAGCATCATGCTGCTCAGTGCGGATCGTGACTTTGCCCAGGAAGGCAACATGGCGGTCACGCGGATCCCTACGACCCGCGAGGAGTTCGATCTCTACGACCTCTTCGTGATCGGTGACGTGGCGGGCGGCCAGTTCAGCGACACGCAACTCGAAGAGCTCCGCCGAGCTGTGACCGAGCGCGGCGCTGGCTTGCTCCTGGTCGGCGGCGAGCGGTCCATGCCGATGCAGTGGATCGGCACGCCGATCGAGGATGTCTTTCCGATGCGCCTGTCGAGCTCGATGCCAAGGCAACCGGAACCCGTGGTCATCGAGCCCACGCCGTTGGCGAAGGGGCTCGGGCTCCTTCGGCTTGGCGATGGCGAGGATCACTGGCCACCTGAACTGGGTCGCGATGGTCCCGCGTGGTCCCGGCTGCAGTGGATGCAACGCATTCCGTTCGAGGATCTGAAGCCGACCACCGAGGTCCTGGCGACGGCCATCGGATCGACGACCGAACCCATCGGTGCAGCAGTGCTCTCGATGCGATTCGGTGCCGGGCACGTGGTCTACGTGGCGACCGACGAGACCTGGCGGTGGCGCAACGGGATCGGCGAGGCCTACCAGGAGCGGTTTTGGATCCAGCTCGTGCGCTATCTCTCCCGGGCCGGACTCTCGGCAGCGAGCGGCGGCGCGCAACTGTCGGTCGAACCCACCACGATCACCGTCGGCCAAGCCGCCACGATCCGGCTCGATGTGAAGGATGAACTCATCCAGCGTCGGCTTCCTGATGCCATCGATGCAATCGTTTCGCGCTCGACCCAACGCGAGGACATGATTCGCCTGTCGACCGATGCAGCGACCAAGGGATCGCTGGTGGTGGGTCTGGCTGGTGTCTGGCAACCTCGCCAGGCTGGTGAACACGAGATCACCGTGACGGATGCGGCGCTCGGAGGAACCCTGACGGCGCGGGTCCGCGTGATCGAGCCTGATGACGAGTTCGCCCGGCCCGAGACCGATCACGCCACGCTTGAATCCCTCTGCGCCTCCACCGGCGGTCGCCTGCTGACCGTTGCCGACTTGCCCAATCTGGCGACCGTCATTCCAGATCGGTCCACGTTCACGGAGCGCATCGAGCGCGTTCCGGTGTGGTCGAGTCCGCTTGCACTGATCCTGCTGGTCGTGCTGTGCGGCCTGGAATGGTCGATTCGAAGGGTGGTGCGGCTTGCTTGATCCGCGCCAGATGATCGATCGCGTGATCACGCGCGCACGAGTCGCACTCACGATTGCCCTGCTCTCGCGCGTGGTGCGCAACGCACTCATCGTGCTTGCGGTCCTAGTGGCCCTTGACTGGGTCTTCTGGTTGCCGGTTGGGTTCAGGATCGTGCAAGGGGGCACGGCGGGCCTGGCCCTGTTGGCCTTTGCCGTGATCGGCGTGTTGCGGATCCTCGCGTTCAAGCCGGGCCGGATCGATGTTGCCTTGCGCATCGAGCGCAGTCGCCCAGAACTTCGCAACCGACTCGCCGCGTTGCTCGAGTTCGAGGCACAACCCAAGGACGAACGCACCGAACTGCTGGACCTTGGCCTGCCCGCGTTGCGTGAGGAGGTCGACCGGGCGATGCAGGGTCTCGATCCGGCATCGATCACGTCGATGCGTTCGGCAACGCGCCCGGCGCGGCAACTGGCGCTGGTCGTGGTGCTGTGGGCTGGAACCCTCGCAGTGCTCCCATCGATCGTCGGCGTCGGCATCGTGCGGGCCGTGGCTCCGTGGAGCGACGCGCAGTGGCCGAGCCTCACCGAGGTCGCGGATCGCACGGATCGATCGGTGGTGGCCACGGGAACATCCTTCCCATGGAAGGCCGAGCTCGTCCGCGGGGATCCATCGCGCGAACGCGTGAAGGTCGAGTTCAGGATCAAGACAGGGTCATGGGGATCATGGCAGTCCGGCTGGCTGGGCAAGTCAGACGGATCAGCGTTCGATCGCATGCAGGATGTCCCTGTTGACGCACGGGAGATCGAGTACCGATTCACGACGTCCGATGCAGCCACCACCACGGCCTCCATCCGGTGTGTCCAGGCACCGACCGTCGTCCGTGCGAACCTTCGCATCACGCCTCCGACCTACCTGACAGGTCGTGGGCCATCGACGATCGATCTGCTTCCCGCAGGATCGTCGCCGGTGCGATTCCACGAGTGCGTCGAAGGCAGCACCATCGAGCTTGAACTTGCCTTCTCGCGGCCGGTCATGGGGCCAACCAAGGAGGGTGGATCGCCAGACATCGCCACGGCGCTTGGACTCAATGCACCATGCGAGGCATGCTCGATCACGACCACACCGTCTTCATGGACTGCATCGATGGATCTGGTCGAGGATCGAGCGATCTCCATCACGGCCAGCGACGAGGACAGCGTGGCGATGATCGAGCCGTTCGCGCTGCGGTTGGTCGCGCTCCGTGACCAACCCCCCATTGCGCAGCTGATCCAACCAGCAACAGACCAGACGGTGTTGCCGACCGCAAAGGTCCCTACCGCGTCCCATGCCGAGGATGACTTCGGCTTGGTGCGGGCGGCGATCGCGGCCCAACGCATCGCTGGTGTGGAGGCCGCACCAGAGCGGCTGCTTGTGGAGATGGCCGATCGGTCGCTTGCCCAGGATCTGACGACGATCATCGATCTTGCCGAACTTGAGGCAGCTCCCGGCGACGTGGTGGTGGTGAGCGCGCTTGCTGAAGACGCGTACGAGCGCGACGGCGCTCGGCGCGAGACATCCCGAAGCACTCCGCGACGCTTGCGCGTGATCTCAAGCAGCGACTTCAGCGAGGAGATCGCCTCGGCCACGGCGGCGCTCCGCCAGGGCGTGCTCCGGCTCGAGGAACGACAGGCTGGTGCGATGCAGTCGACGGATCGGCAGGCGGTCCAGCGCGACCAGGCCGAGATCGCCTCACGAACTGCCACGAGCTCCAGGCAGGCGCGTGCACTCGCTGATCGCGTGCGCATGAACGAGGATCGCGACACGCCGACCTCGCGTCTCCTTGATGAGGCTGCCAACTTGCTCGACGAAGCCCGGTCTGAAGCATCGTCCGCCAGCGAGACGGCGACCGCGAGCGACCCAACGGACTGGCGCACACCCAAACTCGCCGAGCAACAGGAAGCGGCACAAGCCACCTTGGAAGCAGCAGCGCGACTGCTCGATCGCGACACCAAGAGCTGGGAGGCATCGCAGTCGCTGGCACGCGCAGCCGAGGCGATCCAGGCCAGCCAAGCCGAGCGCAAGGCGCTGGCGGAACAAGTGCAGGGCAAGTCGCGTGATGAATTGACCCCGGGTCAACGTGCAGCGCTCGATCGGATCGCACAACGCGATGCCGAGACGGCGCAGGCCTTGCGCGAGGCTGCCGAATCGATCAAGGCACAAGGCGATGAGCTCGAGCAATCAGACCCGGCGCAGGCCGCGGCGATGCAGCAGGCCGCGGGCCGTGCCCAAGAGGAGGGCGTGGTCGGAAAGGTGGAGCAGTCAGGCGAAGAGACGCGCGACAACGCCATGCAGCAGGCACAGCGATCGGCCGAGCAGGCCCTCGAGTCGCTTGCACGCATGCAAGAGGACCTCGATGCAGCCCAACAGCTCGAGTCGACCGTGCTCAAGCGCATCGCTGAGGAACTTGCGGACCGACTCAAGCAACTCATTGCCGATGCCGAAGCCTCGATGCAGTCGGTCGACGATCTTGGGGAAGATGACCTCCTGCCGCCACAGGCGATCACCGGTGAGGTCGAACGCTTGCGCCGCAACACCAATGCCGCGCTCGACGAAGCCATGCGCATGGAGCGACGGCTCGATGCAGTGATCCGGCTGATCACGCCTGCGATCGGTCACGAGGAGCAGGCACTGGTTCGTCTTGCAGCGCTCCAGGAACTCGCCGGTCGAGCCGACGTGAACCAGGCCATCGAGGCCGCACAACAGGACCTGCGCCGCGCGCTCGAAGCGACGCAGGCCGCCGCCAATGAGGCGAAGCAGGATGAACAACGCCAGGCCCAGCGGCGATTGGCCGACCAGTGCAAGGCGCTCGTGGCCCAAGAGACCACCATCGTGCAAGGCGCCACGGAACTCGGCGAGCAAGCCGATGCTCGACGTCGGCTCGTGGAGGGTCGCCGCCTCGCACTCGCGCAGGACGAACTTGCCGAGGGCATCGGTGCACTGATGGCGGACGGCGAGGTTGCCAAGAGCGAGATCTTCGGCGAGGCGCTCTCGCAGGCAGGTGCCTCGAGCGCGCG
>CAMDAQ010000018.1 GCA_945888705.1 Singulisphaera sp. GP187 | reverse complement strand
ACCGACCGCGACGGCCTGAAGATCTTCGCCGGCAGCACCGGCCGGGCGCTCGCGCAGTCGATGTGCGCGCACCTCGAGCTGCCGCTCGGCCAGGCGACGACCACCGTCTTCCCCGACGGCGAGCTGATCGTGAAGCTCGAGGAAGACGTGCGCGGCCGCGACGTGTTCGTGGTCATCTCCACGTGCGAGCCGGTCAACAGCAGCGTGATGGAGCTGCTCATCTTCATCGACTGCCTGCGACGTGCGAGCGCCAAGCGGATCACGACCGTGATCCCCTACTTTGGCTACGCGCGCCAGGACCGCAAGGACGAGGGGCGCGTGCCGATCACCGCCAAGCTCGTCGCGAACCTGATCACCAAGGCCGGAGCCGACCGGGTGCTCTGCATGGATCTGCACGCGGCGCAGATCCAGGGCTTCTTCGACCTCCCGGTCGACCACCTGAGCGCCTCGCCGGTGATCGCCGACCACTTCCTGCGCCTCAAGCCGTCGCTGGGCGAGCTCTGCGTCGTCAGCCCCGACGTGGGCAACGTGAAGGTGGCGAACATGTACGCCAACCTGCTGCACGCGGACCTGGCGATCATCGACAAGCGCCGGAACTCCGGCTCCTCGGTCACGGTCAAGAACCTGATCGGCGACGTCGAAGGCCGCACTGTGCTGATGTTCGACGACATGATCTCGACCGCCGGCACGATCTGCGAGGCGGCCAAGGTCGTCCGCGAGCACGGTGCGCGCGCGGTCTATGCGGCCTGCACGCACCCGCTCATGGTGGGCTTGGCGTTGCAGCGGCTCGGCGAGCCCATCATCGACGGCGTCGTCGGCTGCGACACCATCCCCAACGGGCCGCGCTTCGAGCCGATCGCCCACAAGTTCACCATGCTGTCGGTGGCTCCCTTGCTCGGCGAAGCCATCCGACGCATCCACAACGACCAGTCCATCAGCGCGCTCTTCAAGCACGGCCTCGGGGCCAAGCGCTGAGTCCTCACTCACCCCGAACCAACACAGGAGTCCACAACCATGGCATCCACCACCCCTACCGTCGCCGCCACCCTGCGTGAGCGGCTTGGCACCCGCTACACCCGTCGCCTCCGCGCGCAGGGCCTGCTCCCGGTCGTGATCTACGGCCACGGCGAGAAGCCCGTGTCCGCGGCGGTCAACGCCAAGGAACTGCTGGGCCACCTGCGCCACGGCAGCCACGTCATCACCGTGGCGCTTGACGGCGCGAGCCAGACCTGCCTGGTCAAGGACCTGCAGTTCGGCTACCTCGGCGACGACGTGATCCACGCCGACTTCGCGCGCGTGAACCTGGACGAGATCGTGCGCGTGAACGTGCGCATCGAGTTCTTCGGCGAGTGCGCGGCCGCCAAGAAGCCCGGCGCCGTGCTCACCCATGACATGGCCGAGCTCGCGATCAACTGCAAGGTGCGCGACATCCCCGAGTCCGTGCGTGCCGACCTTTCGGCCATGCAGGGCGAAATGCTCAGCGCGAGCGACCTCAAGCTTCCCGCCGGCATCACGCTCGCGATCGATCCCCACGCCCCCGTGGCCCGCGTGATCACCATCGCCGAGGAAGCCGCCGGTGAAGCTGCAGCGCCCGCTGCTGGCGAAGCCGCTGCTGCAGCCGACGCGAAGAAGGATGGCGACGGCGACGCAGCGAAGGCCGCTGCGCCTAAGAAGTGAGCCCATCCATCGACTGAAGGACCATGAAGCTTGTCGTCGGACTCGGCAACCCAGGCAACGACTACCGCGGCACCCGGCACAACGCCGGGTTCGAGGTGGTCGATGCCCTCGTCAAGCGCCATGCGCGCGACGCGGGGCGGGAGCGCTTCGGCGCGATCTGCTGGGAAGCCGAGCTCCGTGTCGACGGCACGCAGGACAAGGTGCTGTTCATGAAGCCACTGACCTTCATGAACCTCTCGGGCGATCCGGTGGCTCAAGCCACGCGGTTCCACAAGCTCGACGCGGCGCGCGACCTGCTGGTCGTCGCCGACGACCTTGCCCTGCCGGTCGGGCACATCCGCCTTCGCCAGGATGGCGGCAGCGGTGGCCACAACGGGCTCGCCGACATCGCGCTCAAGCTGTCCAGCGGAAACTGGGCACGCCTGCGCGTCGGAATCGGCAAGCCTGCTGCGCGCATGTCGCAAGTCGCGCACGTGCTCGGGCGCTTCACCGACGAGGAACGTCCTTCCGTCGATGCATCCATCGCTTCCGCCTCCGAGGCCGTCCTGGCCTGGCTCGATCGCGGCGCCGCCGCTGCGATGAACGCGTTCAACACCAAGGTGCCTGCACCAACTCCCGGTCCGCACGGTGCAGGACCACAGACCGACAGCGCGCCGTCATCGTGACGGCGCATCAGAACCCCAACCACTACGAGGTAATCACCATGACCGAGACCCGCACCGCCCAGTACGAGGGCATGTTCCTGTTCCCCCAGTCCGCCGTCGCCGACCTGCAGGGCACCGTCGAGACCGTGAAGCAGATGCTCACGGCGCGCGGCGCCACGATCTGCAGCATCACCAAGTGGGACGAGCGCCGGCTTGCCTACGACATCGCAGGCAACAAGCGCGGCCTGTACATCCTCGCCTACTTCACCGCCCCGACGGCGATGCTCAAGGAGATCGAGCGCGACTGCAACCTGAACGAGCGCCTGCTGCGTTCGCTCGTGACGCGCGCCGACCACCTGACCACCGAGCAGATGCACGACGCCGAGGGTCAGGCCAAGCTCGCCATGGAAATGAAGCTCCGCCGCCCCGATGGTGACGAAGCGGTCGAAGCCATGGCGGCTCCCGCCCCCGCGGCCGAGTGAGTGATGGCGTCCGAGCGGTCGCGCGCGCGGCCGCCCGGGGCGACCACGTCGCGCCACGTTGATCGACACGGGCCGCGCCTTCGGGCGCGGCCCTTTTTGTTGGCGATCCACCGAAATTACCGCGGTTTCGCGAGGGTGACGTCACGGCTGACTAGGATGCCCGTTCATTCAAGGAGAAACACCACATGGCATCATTCAACAAGGTCATCCTGCTCGGCAACCTCACCCGTGATCCCGAGCTCAAGCACGTCGCCGGCAACCAGGCGGTCGCCGAACTCGGCCTCGCCGTCAACCGTCGCTACCGCACCAAGGACAACGAAGAGCGCGAAGAGGTCACCTTCGTCGATTGCGAAGCGTGGGGCCGCACTGCCGAGGTGCTCAAGCAGTACCTCACCAAGGGCAGCCCGATCTTCATCGAAGGTCGCCTCAAGCTCGACCAGTGGGAGAGCAAGGAAGGCGAGAAGCGCTCCAAGCTCCGCGTGGTAATCGAGAACTTCCAGTTCGTCGGCAGCCGCGGCGAGGGCACCGGCACTGGCGGTGGTGGCGGCGGCTTCGCGCGCGCCGGCCGCGGATCGTCAGGCGGTGGTGGCGGCAGCGGCGGTGGCGATCACGTGCCGCTCCCGAGCGACGACATCCCGTTCTGATGGCTTCCGGGGGTGGACCGAGCGTGTCGGAGCGCTTGGTCCACCCCCTGTTATTCCACGCGAGAACGCATGGTGGCAGGCCGTCGATCACGGACCTGGCCTTGAAGCGGTCGTGATCCGCCCATCGTCATGCCAAGCATGGGCGAACCGCTTGCCGCAGCGCGTCTGCCATGCCATACTGCGTGACTCACATCTCATTTCTCCGCCTGTGCATCGTCTGCACATTCACGCTGGGGCTGGGCGGGCTCCTAACTCTCGTTCACGAAAGGACAACGACCCATGGCATCTCACATCGAACTGCTTCTGCTGGACACCGTCGAGAACCTCGGCCTGGTTGGCGAGGTGGTCAAGGTGCGCGCCGGCTACGCGCGCAACTACCTGCTGCCCATGCTGCTCGCTGAGCACCCCACGCAGGAGAAGATCGAATCGCTGAAGGAAGCCCGCGCGCGCGCCGAGGCCGAAGTGGCCAAGCAGCGTGCTGAGCGCGCCGCTCTCATCGAGCGCCTTGCCGGCGTCACCGTCACGCTCATCCGCTCGACCAACGACCAGGGCCTGCTCTATGGCGCGGTCACGCAGCGCGATATCAGCGACGAGCTCATCAAGATGGGCTTCGGCGTCGATACCCGCGCCGTGCGCCTCAGCCAGCCGTTCCGCCGCGTCGGTGCGGGCTCGGTGACCATCCAGTTCGACCGCGACCTCAAGGCCGACATCGATGTCATGGTCAAGAGCGATCGCGTCCTCGAAATCGACCGCAAGCCCGAAACCACCGAGGAAGCCCCGGCGCCCGCCGCCGAGGAACCCGCCGCCGAGGGCGATGCCCCCAAGGCCAAGGGCAAGAAGGGCAAGAAGGCCGACGCTGAGTGAGTGCGAGCGTCGGCCCTTGCGGGTCGACGCAGCCGTCACGCTGCGCTCGCTGGGCGCCATCGCACCAGCGGTCGCAGCGCCAGCAGGATGATCACGGAGGCGCACGAGGCCCACGCGGCACGTGCGCCTCCTGTCATGATGCTCGACAGGACCGTCCAGCCGGCAAGCGCTAGGTAGATCAAGGGCACCCACGGATAGAGCGGCACCTTGAAGGGGCGCGGGGCATCAGGCATCGTCCGGCGCAGCACGAACAGCGCCGCCACCGTCAACGCGCTGAACACGTTCACGAGCACCGTCAGCAGATCGAGCAGCTCGCCGAGCGAGCCGATGGCCAGGGCCGCCGCCGAAAGCCCCGCCACCACCAGGAGCGCTCGCTGCGGTACGCCGTCAGCGCGTCGCACACCGAGCCACGCCGGTGCCTCCCCCGCTCGAGCCATCGACTCGAGGATCCGCGCGCCGGTGATGACGCCGGAGACGACCGTCGACAGGAGCAGCAGCGCAATGGCAGCGGTCATGGCCGTGCCGATCGTGGGTCCGAAGAGCAGCCCCGCGGCCACCGATCCGATCGCTCTCATGCCTGAGCCATCGGCCTCGACCATGGCGCCGGGATCGATCACGCGCAGGTACGCCGCGTTCACCCCAAGGTAGAGCGCCGCAACCACCAGGATCGACGCGATCATGGCCCTCGGGAGCGTGCGCCCCGGGTCGCGCAGGTCCCCGGCGATGTCGGCACCGGTCGACCAGCCGAGGTAGGCGAAGCTCACCAGAAGGACCGCCGTCGCCACCTGCGGCGACAGCAGCGACGGCGCAGGCTCCGCGGCCACCGCCACCATTCGGTCCGACACGTCGACCGACAGGCCGCCGATCACGAACGCTGCGATGACACCCACCTTCACGACCGCGAGCAGGGTGTTGGCCGCGAAGCCCGCGCGCAGTCCAGGCAGCTGCGAGACGAGCGCCAGCAGGATCGCCCCGGCCGCGAGGGTCACATCGGGCGCATCGGCCGGGATCAGCCGATCGACGTACTCGGCAAGGAAGAGCGCGATCACGGCGTTGGAGAGCAAGTAGCCGGCGAGGATCGTGACCGTCGCCACGAGGTAACCGACCGTCGGCCCATACGCGCGTCGCGCGCCCTCGATGCTCCCGCCTGAGCACGGCAGCATCGAGGCGAGCTCGGCCAGCGACAAGCCGCCGCACAACGCGAGCACGCCCCCGATGATCCACGGCACGAGCACCCCGCTGGGTGAACCGACCGATGCACCGAACTGGCCCGTCAACGCGAAGATCCCGCTGCCGACCATGGCCGCCACGATCATGCCTGTGGCACCGATGGTGCCCACCACGCGGTGCTCACTCGCGCCGTGCGTGGACATCATCGCTCGAGCCTTGTGCATGGGCGAACGCTAACAGACGACCGCCACCCAATTGTGCAGGCCGCCACCCCGGAAGGTCGATGACCGCGATGCGCAGCGTGGTGCCTCGGCAGGATGCCGGCACACCCCTGCGACCGGCGCCCACCGGCGTCCGGACGGAGACCCTGGGAGCATTGCCATGACGGCCACCATCAATCGTCGCGAAAGCCTTCCGTCGACCCGCAAGTCGGTCACCCACAAGTTCTCGATCAACCACTTCGAGGGCTACCTCACCGTCGGCCTCTTCGACGATGGCCGCCCGGGCGAGGTCTTCATCAAGATGAGCAAGGAAGGTTCGACGCTCTCGGGGCTCGTGCAGGGCTTCTGCCGCGCCTTCAGCCTGGCGCTGCAGCACGGCCTCACGGTCCGCGATGCCTGCGACCGCTTCCGCGGCATGCACTTCGAGCCCAGCGGCCCCACGAACAACCCCGAGATCCCTGAGGCGAGCAGCATCCTCGACTACGTGGCGCGCTACCTCGAGGTGAACTACTGCGGCGCGCGCGCCGCGGGCTGAACCGCCCACGACATCCCGATCACGGCTGAATGCGGCCTGCCGCCCGGCCCGGGTCAAGCAGGCCGTTGACCCGCAACCACGCCCGTTGCGGCGTGCTGTGGAGCAAGTCGGCGAATCAGCACCGTCGCCAACGAACCCGGCTCTAGGAAGGGCTTCGGTGGGCGCCAGTACACATCCTGCACGCCGCCGGCATCCGGCGTGCCGATGGCCTTCACGCTGCCCTGCACGCCGTGCATGACCACCATGAGCTCGCGCGGCCGCGACGAGCGGAAGACCACATCGGGCTCGCGCACAATGATGCTGCGGATCCCCTGCAGCGCCGCCGCCAGCCTGACCTGGGCAAAGCGAAGGCACGTGGCCGCGACCGGGGGCGCCTCGCCGTATGCACCGGCCAGATCCTGGCCGACGGCCTCGAGCTCGGCCATCGATCGCGCCCCGCTGATGCGGCGATAGGCCTCCATGCGGCGACGATCGCTGGGAATCCATGCCTTCGGCAGGTGCCCATGCAGCCCGATCTCGACGATCGTGTCGAGTGTCTCCACCCGCGGCGCCTGCTTGAGGTCGCCCACGGTGCGCTCGAGCATGTCGCAGTACATCTCGTAGCCCACGGCCGTGATGTGTCCTGATTGCTCGGCACCGAGCAGGTTGCCGGCGCCGCGCATCTCCAGGTCGCGCACCGCGATGCGGAATCCCGCACCGAGCATGCTGTGTTCCTCGAGCGCGTGGAGCCGCTTCATCGCCTCGGGCGTGGGCGGTCGGTTCTTCGGCAGGAGCAGGTAGCAGTAGGCGCGGTGCCGCGACCGCCCGACGCGGCCGCGGAGCTGGTGCAGCTCCGACAGCCCGAAGTTCCCGGCATCATCGATGATCATCGTGTTCGCGGTGGGGATGTCGATGCCGCTCTCGATGATCGTGGTCGACAGCAGGATGTCGGCCTGGCGGCGCATGAAGGTCACCATGACCTCCTCGAGGTCGTGCGGCGCCATCTGGCCGTGGCCGACGACGATGCGGGCCTGGGGCGCAATGCGCCGGACCTGCTCGAGGGCATCCGCCATGTCGTGGATGCGGTTGTGCACCCAGAAGACCTGGCCGCCGCGCGCGAGCTCGCGCGTGATGGCCAGGCCCAGGCGCTTCTCGCTGAAGGGCATCACCTCGGTCACGATCGCGCGCCGATCCGGCGGCGGCGTGGTCAGGCTGCTGATGTCGCGCAGGCCGAGCATGGCCATGTGCAGCGTGCGCGGGATCGGCGTGGCGCTGAGCGTGAGCACGTCGGCCGTCAGGCGGAACTCGAGCAGGCGCTGCTTGTGCTCCACGCCGAACCGCTGCTCCTCGTCGACGACGACCAGGCCCAGGTCGCGGAACGCCACGTCCTTCGAGAGCAGCCGGTGCGTGCCGATGACGATGTCGACCTCGCCTGCCTTGACGGCCGCGAGGATCGCGCGCGCCTCGGCATCGCTCTTGAAGCGGCTGAGGCTCTCGATGCGGAACGGGTACGCGCGGAAGCGGTCGCGGAAGGTCCGCTCATGCTGCTCGCTGAGCACCGTCGTGGGCACGAGCACCGCGACCTGACGGCCGGCATCGACCGCCTTGAAGGCAGCACGGATCGCCACCTCGGTCTTGCCGAAGCCCACGTCGCCGCAGACGAGGCGATCCATCGGCCGAGCACGCTGCATGTCGCGCTTGGTGGCCTCGATCGCGCTGAGCTGGTCTTCGGTCTCTTCCCAGGGGAACTCCGCCTCGAACTCCCGCTGCCAGTCGCTGTCGGCAGGGAACGCGATCCCGGGCGTGGCATCGCGCACGGCCTGCACGCGCAGCATCTCGGCAGCGAGATCCCGGACCGAGTCCTGCGCATCGGCGACCTGGCTCTTCCAGCGCTTGCCGCCGATGGCCGAGAGCGGCGGCTTGCGCGCGCCGGCGCCCACGTACTTCTGCACCAGCGCGACCTTGCTGATGGGCACGTGCAGCACCGAGCCACCATCGAAGTGCAGCGCCAGGAACTCGACGTCGCCACCATCGCGACGGCCGTCCTTGAGCGGGGCCAGGCCTTCGTACCGCGCGATCCCATGATCACGATGGACCACGTAATCGCCGGGCTCCAGGTGCAGGAAGGCCTCGCGCGTGCGCGTGGGCATGCTCGGCCGCGATCCGCGTCGCCGCGCACCGAAGCGGTGCATCAATTCCGATTGGGGGACCAGCACCAACCGCCCCGGGCCGTCGCCGAACGCGAAACCGCGATGCAGGTGGCCGATCGCCAGATGCACGCGGTCGCCCCCGTCGGTCGCCGCGAGCAGCTCGCGGGCGCGCTGCTGCTCGCCCTCGCTGTCCGAGACGAGCCACACGCTGGCATGGCGGGCCTCGTCGGCAAGCATGACGAACGCCGCAGCGGCCTCGTCGGGGAAGACGCCCAGTGCGCCGACGGGCGACTCGATCGACTGCTCTGCGCGGGCGCTTGTGCTGAAGGCCCCGAGCGAGATCGTGGCCGTGGCCTTGGCGGCGACCTCGCGAAGGAGGTCGTTCAACGGCACCAGCCCGCGACCGTCGGCCATGCGATCGGCGAACGCCCGCCCCTGCTCGGCGAGTTCACCCAGTTCGACCAGGATCGCGCCCCACCCAGCGGGCATGATCGACGCGATCGTCACGCCGGCGGCGAGCGATGACGCGGCACGCTCGGCCGCAAGGAACGAGGCCGACGCGACCGATCGATCGGTGGCCTGCGTAGCCACATCGATCTCGTGCAGGCGTTCGAGGTCGTCGCCGAAGAAATCCAGCCGCACCGGCACGGTGCAGCCGAATCCGAAGACATCGAGCAGCCCGCCGCGCACGGCGAACTCGCCCGGCTGTTCGGCGACCGCCACGCGCGCGTACCCGGCCTGACCGAGCCATGCCAGGAGCGCAGCCTGCCCGACGCGCTCACCTGCACGCACGGTCCGCACGACGCCATCGAGTGCCTCGGGTGTCGGCAACGCCTGCATCGCCGCAGCAATCGAGGCCACGACGACGATCGGCTCGCCCTGCGCCCCAAGCACCGACTGCGCCAGATGCAGGCGAGCAAGCATCGATTCCGCAAGCGCCGCGGCATCGCGCGCACCCAGTTCGAGCGGCGCGAGCACCAGCGCGCGCGAACCCAGCGACTCCCACTCGGCTGCGACCTCGTCAGCTTCATCGACGTGCGCCACCAACACGAGCATCGACCGACCGCTGCGCTGGTGCGCGGCCCAAGCGAGCACCGATGGGCTCGACCCCTGCATGCCCGCCACGTGCAGCGATCCACCTCGCGCCATGGTTGCGGCCATGGATTCGACGACCGGCGAGGTGAAGATCGATGCCGACCACTGGGGCGTCACGGAGCACCTTCGATCCGCAGCCACGGTCGGAGCGCCGCCAGCCGCGCGGGACCGATGCCCTTGACGCGCGTGAGGTCATCGATCGACCGGAACGGACCGCGCGCAGTGCGCTCGGCGATGATCGCGCGTGCGAGCGATGGCCCCACGCCGGGCAGCATCGAGAGTTCAGCCTGCGACGCGGTGGAGGGATCGATCCGCCAGCCGACCGGCATCGACGCGCCCTGCGAAACGCCCCACTGCAGGAAGACCACGCACGCCAAGGACGCGAGCAGCAGCGCGACCGTTCGGCCCGGGCGGCGATCGAGGCTCGCGTGGCTCATGCCGGCGCGGCGGAGCCAGTGCCGAGCGGCTCCTTGAGTCGCTTGCGGATCGAGCAGAACTGGTCCCACGAAGGCTTGGCCTTGCCAGCAGCGGTGAGCAGGCCCATGGCAGGCTGCGACGGATCGCCATCGACCAGCTGACCCCAGCAGACCGTTTCAATGAAGCGCTTGCTGAGCCCCATGGTGATGATGGCCGTGAGCCACCGCGCCTGCAGTTCCGGGCTGGGTGCGCCGCGCCACGAACCCGCAAGCCCAACCTTGCCCGAGCTCGGCAGCCCGACCGCGGTGAGCATGATGGGCACCTTCAGGTGCATGAACCGCTCGAGCATGGCGCTGACCTGCAGCAGATCCCGCACCATGCCGCCGCGATCCTCGACGCCCTGCAGCAATCGCACGCCCACGGCATCGAAGCGGACGCCCTCGTCGATGAGCATCTGCACCCAGCGCAGCGGCGGTACGGCGCCCTTGCTCGCGGCGACATCCTCACCCCAAGGGTGCGCAAGCTCGACCATGAGCTTGGCCTTGGGCAACGGCTGGCGGATGGCCACCGCGACCCGGCGAGTCAGGTCCACCATGCTCTCGGGCCGCAGCTGCACGAAGCGGCACTCGTTGAGACCCACCGCCGTGATCCACATGCCGACCGCTGCGCCGTATCGGCGGATGATGGCCGTGCAGAACTGAGCGTGACGATCCCGCAGCGCCACCTCGTCATGGCGCTTGGGAATCATCCAGATCGGGAGCGCCTCTTCCGAGAGGTCGAGCAGCGGCCCGAGCACGATGCGCTTGCCGGCCTTGGCGGCGTACTGGATCCATCGATCGAGGCTGGACAGCTCAAGGGCGTCCCGCTGGGGCTCGAGCTCGCGCCACGGCGTGGGAATGATCAGCAGATCGATGTCGGCCAGCACCGGCGCGAGCCGCAAGGGATCCATGGCGAGGTCGACGCGGACGCCGACGGCTGACTTCGACGCGCCCTTCGAGGCATAGCGCACCCGCAGGAGCGCCTGCGCATGGGCGAGTGCCAGCAGCTCGCTGGCGGCGATCGCCTCGGCAAGTGCCTGACGGCTGGCTTGCTCGGCTCGCATGAAGTCACGCTCGACCATGGCCTCGGTGAAGAGCGATCGTGCGCGGTCGAGGCGCTTCAACGCCGGCTGGGCGAGCGGGTGATCGGCGAAGAGCCAGTCATCGCACTTGGCCAGGCACAGCCGGATCTGGTTGCGGGCGAGTTCGAGCACCAATCGGTACGGCTGCGCACGCAACTGCAGGAGGCACGTGGCGACCATCGAGGTGCCCGCGCCGGAATCGAAACCCAGGCAGACCCCCGCAGACCGCTGGTGTTCTACGTCACAACGCAGCTCGCCATCGGCCATGGCCACCGTGGCCGGGAGCGGGGTCTCATCCTGCCCGAGCGTGTACGCCAGCGACAGCGTGGGCTGCACGGCCTTGGCGCTGGTCGCGGGATCGACGGCAAAGCGAAGCATCGGGAGCGTGAGTGTATCGGTGCACCCACCCACGGAACGAGTGGCCGAAGAACCGCACTACACTCGAATCGATGATGCTGGCCGCCGACGCCGTCTTCTCCACCGACCTGCCGCTGCCGGGCCGTCGCCAAGGCAAGGTCCGGGACGTCTACACGCTCCCTGGGCGCACGCCCCCTGCGCTGCTGGTCGTCGCGACGGATCGCGTGAGCGCGTTCGATGTCGTCATGCCCACGCCGATGCCGGGCAAGGGTCGACTGCTGACACAGGTCAGCATGGGCTGGTTCAGCTGGCTGCGCGACCAGCGACTGATCGCCGACCATGTGCTCTCGACGGAGGTGCCCGCCGAGTGCCTTCATGACACGACCTTGGCAGCGTCCCTTGCCGGCCGCGTGATGCAGTGCCGCGCTGCGCGCGTCATCCCCATCGAGTGCGTGGCCCGCGGTTACCTCGCAGGCAGCGGCTGGGCCGAGTACCAGCGCCACGGTACCGCCTGCGGCATCACGCTGCCGAAGGGGCTTCGTCAGTGCGAGCAGTTGCCCGAGCCCATCTTCACGCCGGCGACCAAGGCCGAAGAGGGCCACGACGAGAACATCTCGCCCTCCCAGGCACAGGATGCGCTTGAGCGCGATCCGCTCTGGTCGCGCTTCGGTGGTCGCGACCTTGCCAAGCGGCTCGAACGCGTCACGATCGAGCTGTACGCCCGTGCGGCCGACCACGCGCGTTCGCGCGGCGTGATCCTGGCCGACACGAAGTTCGAGTTCGGGCTCGCGCTGGATGAGCGCGGCGAACCGACCGACGAACTGTTGATCGTGGACGAAGTCCTCACGCCGGATTCGAGCCGCTATTGGCCGGCCGATCGATACGAGCCCGGGCGCGATCAACCGAGCTTCGACAAGCAGGTCTTGCGCAACTGGCTGCTCGACGAGGTGGCCGCGGGTCGCTGGAACAAGGAGGCTCCCGGGCCGCGCCTCCCGGAGTCGGTCATCGAGCTCACCTTGGACCGCTACCGCGAGATCGCTCGCATTCTGGCCTGATCCTTGGCCGCTGCCGATCGGTGCAGAAATGCCCCAATCGTGTGGCTCGAGGCCCGTGACGGGCTACCTTTCACCGACCATGAGGTTGACCCAAGCCCGTGCTGGCGGCGCCATCGCCGCAGCGCTCCTGTCCGCGCTTCCTGCGATCGCCCAGTGCCCGGGCGATCTTGATGCCAGTGGCTTCGTCGACGGCGCCGACTTGGCCGTGCTGCTTGGCGCATGGGGCTGCACCGGCGCGTGTCCGGGCGACCTCAGCCAGGACGCGCTCGTCGATGGCACCGACCTGGGCTTGATGCTCGCGGCGTGGGGTGCATGCCCGCCCTCGACGCCGGCGGCCGAAGCACCGCTCGCAGCCGTCGCGCTCTCGGCTTGGCCTTGGGCGAGCTGGGTCGACACGTACAACTCCAACGGCAGCGTCGGGATCGCCATCGACCCCGCCCAGCATCCAGATCTTGCGGGCCGCGCCGCCCTGCTCTGGGTCGTCGAGGATCGTTCACCTGCGCAGTGGGCTGCGAGCTCCGCGCTCAGCGATGCCCGGCCCGCGGGACCTCAGTCGATCACCTGTCCGCCGGGAACGATTCAAGGAAACGTCATTGCTTTGAACGTGATGGGGCTGGTCGCCGGCAGCGGTGATGCACCCGCGCGCGGCTACGACCTCGTGCTCGACATGGACCAGGACGGCACGCTGTCGCCGGGGGACCTCGTCGATGGTCGCGATGGCGGAGCCGGCTTCTGGTGGACCCGCGATCTGGCGGCACTGGGTCCTTACACCACCGCGCAGATCGCCTCGCATGACGTGAACGATGCCGACATCATCGATTCGATGGAACTCGAGCGCGTCTACTACCCCACCAACGCACCGGGCCTGCGGCCGATCGTGGCGATCTCCCACGGCAATGGCCACAACTACGCCTGGTACGACTACCTCGGCAATCACCTGGCGAGCTGGGGCTTCGTCGTCATGAGCCACCAGAACGACACGATCCCCGGCATCACGTCGGCGACCGTGACGACGGTCGAGCACACCGAGAGCTTCATCGACCAGCACGCCACGATGGGCGGCGGGGTGCTGGCGGGCAAGGTGGACATCGATCGCATCGCGTGGATCGGCCACTCGCGCGGCGGCGAGAGCGTGACCTACGGCTACGACCGGCTCTTCGACGGCACGTTCACCTCGCCGTCCTACGGCCTTGCGGACATCAAGTGCGTGATCGCCATCGCACCGACTGACTTCCTCGGCACGGCCAGCGCCAACCCGCACGCCGTCCCCTACATGCTGCTCTACGGGGCAGCCGATGGCGACGTCTGCGGGTGCCCCGACAGCGACATCGCCGACAGCTTCAACCTCTACGAGCGCGCCACCGGCCTGCGGCATTCGACCTACGTGCACGGTGCCGACCACAATGACTTCAATTGCTGCGGCATCAACGACTTCGCCGGGCCGTCGGGTACCGCGATCGGCAGCACGCTCGCCCAAGGCGTGGCCAAGGCATCGATCCTCGCCATGATCCGCAGGTCGATGTTCGACGATCGCGCGATGGAGGAGTTCCTCTGGCGCCAGAACGAATCGCTGCGCGCGATCGGCCAGTCGTCGACCGTGACGGTCGTGCGCGAGTTCAAGCCCGCGCCGGGTGCGGCGTCGCCGATCGACGACTTCCAGGCCAACACCGCCACCACGGTCTCGACGAGCGGCGGCGCCGTGAACGCCGCGGGCATCACGAACCTGATCGAAGCACTGGCCAACGACAACAACACGACGTTCACGTGGGTGACCACCGACCCATGGAACGGCTCCGTCCGCAATCGCACCACCGACTCCTCGCGGGCCGGCGTGTTCGACTGGACCGCTGCAGGATCGATCACCTGGAGCGTGCCGGCGTCGCTCGCGGATTTCACCAAGGCTCGCGCCCTCTCGTTCCGCGCGGCTCAAGGCACTCGGCACCCCAACACGGTCGCCGCGCTCGGGGACCTCGACCTCACCGTCACGCTCCGTGACACGAACGGGCAGGAGCGCTCGATGCGCATCGGCACGCTCGGCGGCGGCATCGAAGAGCCCTACCAGCGCTCGGGCTTTGGTACCGGCGCTGTCGGTTGGCAGGCAGAGTTCGAGACCGTGCGCATACTGCTCAGCGATCTCCTTTCCGGCGGCGGATCGTTCGACCTGACCTCGATCGCCACGGTGCAGTTCCGCGTCGGAGGGGCTGATGGCTCCGCGCAAGGCCGCCTCCTGATCGACGACCTCATCCTCGAGAACTGAACCATGACCACGCTGCTTGCTGTCCTCGCCCTTACGATCGTGCCCCCGCCCATCCCGGCACCAGCCAAGGAGCGCCCCGCGCAGGTTCCCCCTGTGCAGGCTCCCTCCGACCTGGTCCCCGTCCCGTCCACGCCTGCGTCGCCGATCGCGATCGTCGCCGTGCAGCCCTTCACCATCGCGCAGCCCTACCGCCATCGCTTCCGCAAGGACGGCACCGAGTTCACGAGCGGGCATCTGCTCGTGCTCCGTGCCGACGCCGGCTTCGTGCAGCCGCGCCAAGTGGCGGAGCCGGTGCTCTGCATCGGTTCGCAGACCGCCGAACGACTCTGGAGCGATCCCGCGAAGGGCTTGATCGTGGCGATCGTGCCGGCGTGGACCGAGCGCACCGATGACGGCGCCGAACGCCCCGGGGATCCCTCCGTCGATTTGGTCTGGTTCGCTGCTCCGGAACTGCCCGAGCGCGTGGATGCAGCGTGGATCGCCGCCGAGCGCGCACGCGCCGAAGCGGCACTGTCGGAAGGTCGACTCAGCACACCGTCCACACGCGAGATCGTTCGTTACGCGTCACTCAAGGTCACCTTGCAAGACGCGCTCATCGCTCGCGCCAGCGAACTGGCGCCGGATCCCGCAGCCCGCTGAGTCAGCGCAGCGCGGCCTCGACGACGTTGCGCAGCAGCATCGCCACGGTCATCGGCCCGACGCCGCCGGGCACCGGGCTGAGCCACCCCGCCACACTGGCCACTGCGGGGTCGACATCGCCCACCGTCGTCGTTCGACCATCCGCGCCCTTGATGCGGTTGATCCCGACGTCCACGACCACTGACCCGGGCTTGATCCACTCGGGCTTCACGAGGCCTGCCACACCGGCCGCGGCGACCACGATGTCTGCATCACGGCAGAGCGCAGGAAGCCCCTGCGTGAACTTGTTTGCGCTCACGACCGTGGCTTCGGCGCGCATGAGCAGCACCGCGATCGGCTTGCCGACGATGTTGCTCGCGCCGACCACGACCGCGCGCGCTCCGCGCAGCTCGATGCCGGTGTGCTCGATCATCTCGAGCGCCGCGAGCGCCGTGCACGGCACGAGGCTCCTGCGCCCATAGACCACGTTGCCGATGTTGGCCGGGTTGACGCCCTCCACGTCCTTCTCGGGCGCGATGAGCGACTGCACGCGCTCGGCATCGACCGCCGGCGGCAACGGCATGTGCACCATGATGGCCCGGACCGATTCCTCGGTGTTCATCAGCAGCACGCGACCGGCCACATCCTCGTACGTCGCGTCGGCCGAGAGCTCGTGCAGGTGGTACTCGATGCCGACCTCGGCGCAGGTCTTGGCCTGGTTGTGCGCGTAGAGCGCGGCACCCTTGTCGGGGCTGGCGAGCACGGCATCGAGCCGGACCGGGCGCCCTGCGCGCTCGATGCGGTCGCGCAGGTCTGCCTTGACGCGGGCCGACAGGTCCCTGCCATCGATGGGTCGAGCGCTCATGCACCGGAATCTAGCGACCCGACCACGATGCGGTCGGGCGCGCCTCGCCTGCTAGGCTCCACGCTCCAAGGAGCCATGACATGCTGACCACCCTGCTTGCCTCGTTCGTCCTCACCCTGCCGGCCGCACCGATGATGCCCGCCCAGGATGCCGCGAAGCCCGCCGCCAAGGCCGATGCCAAGCCAGAGCGCTTGATGCCCGGCATGGCTGCACCCAAGCTCGCCGTGAAGGAGTTCATCAAGGGCAGCGCGGTCGATGGCTTCAAGGCCGGCCAGGTCTACATCGTCGAGTTCTGGGCAACGTGGTGCGGCCCGTGCGTACGCGCCTTCCCCCACCTTTCGGAACTCCAGAAGCAGTACGGCGACAAGGTGACCATCATCGGCGTCAACGTCTGGGAACGTCCCTACGACGACACCACGCTCACCAAGGTGAAGGACATGGTCGAGAAGCAGGGCGACAAGATGGCCTACACCGTCGCCTACGACGGTCCCGACGCGAAGACCGACAAGGCTTGGATGGGGGCCGCCGGCCGCACCGGCATCCCGTGCGCCTTCATCGTCGATCAGAAGGGCATGGTCGCGTGGCTCGGCCACCCGATGCAGATGGATCCGGTGCTCGAGAAGGTCGTTGCCGGCGAGTGGAACTCCAATGAGGCCCGGAAGCTCGCCGAAGCCGAGTCGAAGGCGGGCGAGGCGCAGCGCGCCCTGCAGAAGGCCTCGCGTGACCTGCTGAAGTCCCGCGTGGCCGCGCGCGACTCCGGCGATTGGTCGGGCTGGTCGAAGACCATCGACGAACTGATCGAGTCGACCAAGGGCACACCGAACCAGCTGCAGTTCCGCATGATGAAGTTCCAGACGCTCATCGGCGAGGCGAACATGCCCGAGCCGGGCTACGAGCTCGGCAACCAGCTCGTCGCCGACGGCAAGGGCGATGCGCAGCTGCTCAACGCGATCGCGTGGTTCGCCGTGCAGGACGACTCGGTCATGAAGCGCAACCTCGACTTCTGCCTCAAGGCTGCACAGGCTGCCAACGAGGCGACCAAGGGCGAGGACGGGGCGATCCTCGACACGCTCGCCCGCGTGCACTGGGAACGCGGCGAGAACGCCAAGGCGATCGAGCTCCAGGAGAAGGCCGTGAGCCTGTCCAAGGACACGCCGATGGCCAAGGAAATGCAAGAGACGCTCGAGACCTATAAGAAGGGCAAGTAAGCAGCACAGGGAAGCCCCTACCACTTGAACGCATGACGAAGCCCGGCCTCGCGCCGGGCTTCGTTGCTGTGTGGCGGCGTGGTGCAGGAACGCGCTTGCTGCTGCGGACGGAACGCCGCCGAGCGCGGATGAGTGTCCGGTACCCGCGTCCTCAGCCCGCGACCTCGACCTCACGCGACTCATCCGCACTGCGGTAGATCGCCTCAACGAGCGCCTGCACGCGGCGCCCCGCCGCGGCATCGGCATGGGGCGTGGCGCGACCTTCCACGGCATCGATGAACTGCCGGTACTGCTCGTCCCACATCTGCCGCTCAGGATCCTCGGCGACGAAGTGAGGTTTGAGGTCGACCACGTGGCCCTCCTCCTCCGTGGCGATCGACACCTCCTTGCCGAAGACCTGGAACGCCGCACCGGCCTTGGACCCGATCACGCAGAGGCCGTCCTTCAGGTGACCGTCGGGAAGGTTGGCGGCCCACGTCACGTTCATCTCGATCGTCAGGCCGCCATCGCACCGCACGAGGGCGGTCGCGCTGTCCTCGACGTCGCACACGCCGTCGTACTTCGGCGGGCCCGCCCACATCCACGTGTAGGTGTAGCCCTGCATCGCCGCGCCGAGCCCGCGGCTGGTCGCACCACTCGCCCGCAGCGGTCGGGGCGACCCCGCCAGCCAGAGCGACAGGTCAAGCATGTGCACGCCAAGGTCGATCAGCGGCCCTCCGCCCGAGCGAACCTTGGTCGTGAACCAGCCACCGAGCCCGGGGATGCCTCGGCGGCGATAGAGCGCGCACTTGATGTGCTCGATCCTGCCGAACCGACCGGCATCGATGAACGCCTTGACGCAACGGGCTGCGGGGCTCCCTCGGCAGACGAAGCCGATCTGGAGCGTGGTCCGCGCGCGCGCGGCCGCGGCGGCGATCTCATCACACTGCGCCACGTCCATCGCCATGGGCTTCTCCAGCAGCACGTGCTTGCCGGCGGCCAAGGCCTTCATCGCGCAGGGATGGTGCTGGTCGTTGGGTACGCAGACCGCAACGGCGGCGATCTCCTTGATGGCCAGCAGGTCATCGATGCTCGCGCACGCGCGCGCTCCGTGGGCGGCCGCGAACTGCTCGCCCCGCTCGGGCTTGATGTCCCAGACCGCCACGATGGAAAGGCCCGCGCGGGTCGCTGCCTGCGCGTGCACGCCGCCGATCCCGCCGCAGCCGATGATGCCGATGCCGAAGGCCATGGTCGCTCCTTGCACGCTCCGTGAGGAGGCGCGGACCTAGAATAGCCCGACCATGAGCAAGCAGCCCATCGTGATCGTCGGAGGCGGCATCGTCGGCCTCTCGACTGCGTACGAACTCAGCGAACGCGGCCACGACGTCGTCGTGCTCGATCGCGAGATGATCCATGACAGCGCCTCGTGCGGGAACGCGGGCATGCTGTCGATCGGCCATCCCCCGCTCACGCGTCCGGGCGTGAGCGTGCGCGGACTGAAGTGGATGCTCGATCCGACGAGCCCGCTCTACATCCGGCCGCGGCTCGATCCGGGCTTGATCTCGTGGCTGTGGAACTTCCACCAGCACTGCAACCAGGGCCACCTCAACCGCTGCATGGTCACGCTGTGCGAGATGGGCTGGCGCTCGCTCGATCGCTTCGAGCGCACGATCGATGCGGAATCGATCGACTGCGGCTACCGGCGCACGGGCTGGCTCGACGTCGTCCTGCACGAGGAGAACATGAATGCCGCCGAGGCCGAGGCCGCCATGCTCGCGCCCCACGGCTTCACGCACGAGCGCCTTGACGGCGCGGCGCTGCGCGCGATGAGTCCCTGCTTCACCGACGAGGTTGCCGGCGCCGTGCTCCACAAGGACAGCGCCAACATCGACCCTCGCGCCTACACCAAGGGCCTGGCTCGCGCGCTCGAACAACGCGGCGCGCGCGTGCTGACGGGTCCCGCGTGGGAAGCGACCGGCCTCGAGCGCGACGGAACCGGTCGCGTGATCGGCGTCCTCTGCGCCAACGGCACCGTGGTGAGCGGTGCGAGCGTCGTGCTCGCCGCCGGCGTGTGGAGCACCGGCCTTGCCACGGCGGTGGGCCTCGACCTGCCCATGCAGGGCGCTCGCGGCTACCACGTGCAGCTTGATGGCATGCCGGGCGTACCGGCCACCGCGTGCGTGCTGCATGAGACGTTCATCGCCGTCACCCCCATGGGCGGTCGCCTGCGCCTGGCAGGGACGCTCGAGATCAGCCCCCTCGATGCACCACCGATGCAGCGTCGGCTGGCCATGCTCGCCGACGGCGCGAGGGCGTACCTGCGGGGTATCCACGAGTCGCGTGCGAGCGAGCATTGGTCGGGCTGGCGGCCCTGCCTGGCCGATGGCATGCCCGCAATCGGTTGGGTCCCGGGCGCCGACGGCCTTCTGCTGGCCACGGGCCACGCCATGCTGGGCATGACGCTCGGCCCGGTGACCGGCGAGCTCGTGGCCGACCTGATCGATGGACGCCGCCCGAGCATCGATCTGTCGATGGTCGATCCCGCCCGGTTGGCGGCTGCCGTGGCGTGAGCCGGATCGCTACGATTCACGGCATGCGCTGCATCTCCGCTGCCCTCGTCGTCGCCTGCCTGGCCACGCTGCCTGCCTGCACCCGTGAACTCGAGGCCCGCAACCGCGAGCTCGTCACCGAGGTGGATGCCCTGCGCGGCGAGAACTCCGAGTCGCGCCGTTCGATCGAGCGCATGACGGTGCAGCTGGCCGAACGCGACAAGGCGCTGACCGAGGCGAACCGCACCGTGACCGAAGCCCGCGCCGCTGCCGAGGAATCCAAGGCCATCGCCGTGAAGTCGCAGGGCGATGCCGAGGAAGCCAAGCGTGCGGCTGCCGATGCGGACCGTCGGGCCGCGACCGCCGTCGCCGATGCCAACGCTGCCAAGGACCAGCGTGATGCTGCGCTCAAGCGCGTCGACGAGGTCACGTCCGAACTCTCCAAGGCCAAGGGCGCCAGCGACACGGCCGTCGCAGAACGCACGAAGCTCGATGCTGACCTTGACCAGGCTCGCAAGGATGCCGTGGCGGCGCGCGAACAGCGCGACCGCGCCACGTTCGAGCGCGACGAGGCCATCAAGGTCGCCGACGGCATGAAGACCGCCGAGCAGCCCGAGTCCGAGGGTGGCACCGCGATCATCGCGATCGTCGGCGCTGTCATCGGTGCCGTCGCCGTGCTGCTCTTCTCCTCGGCCCGCAAGGCCCTCGCAGGCGGCTGATGCTTCGCTTCCGTCGCTGCATCCTCGCGGCTGCAGCGCTGCTGCTCCAGCACGCGGCGATCGCGCAAGCTCCTGCGGCGCCTGGTGCTGAGCGCCCCAACGCCCTCGTCATCGTGCTCGACCGGGTCGGCACGGGCGATGTCGGGTTCCTCGGGTCAACGCTCGGCGCGACGCCGAATCTCGATGCGCTCGCCGCGCGCGGCGTGGTGCTCCAGCGCGCCTACGCGGCGTCGCCGCAGCCTTCGCCGGCACGCGCGGCGATCCTCACCGGTCGCTGGCCCAACGCCTTGGGCTTTGAGTTCGCGATGCCCATGGGCGAAGAAGCCAACGCTCCCGCCGCCGCAGCGCGTGGCCTGCTGCCGGGAACCCCCACGATCGGATCGCAGCTCGCAGCGGGCGGATGGACCACGGGGTTCGTCGGCTCCTGGCAGATGGGCGTAACGGCCGAGCAGGCACCGATGTTGATGGGCTTTGGGTTCGATTGCTTCGTCGCCCACGCCACGCGCACGCGCAAGCCGCGTCCCGGCAAGGACGACGGATTCTCGCTGCGCAGCCTCGGTGCCGTGAACGAGGACTTCGAACGGCTCGAGGATGCCATGGCCGCGTGCGCAACCGGCTTCATCGAGCGCGAGCGATCGAAGCCTTGGCTGCTGGTCGTCGCGCTGCCGGGTCTCTCGCCTCCGCTCTCGCCCTCGAACGAGGATCTCGCACCGTTCCCCCAGCTCGAAGGGCGCCGGCGCGAGATGGCCGCATCGCTCCGCGCACTGGACCGATCGATCGGCGCCATGCTCACCGCCGTCGAGACCACGGGCCAGACCGCGCGCACCATGGTCGTCGTGATCGGCGACACGGGTGGCTCGACCGCGTGGGGATCCTCCAATGGCACGCTGCACGGCGACTTCGGCACGTGCTTCGAGGGAGGCCTTCGCGTACCGATGATCATGGCGCTGCCCGGACGCATCACGCCGGGGTCGACCTATCCCCATCCTGTCACCGGAGCCGACGTCCTGCCGACGGTGGCAGCCGCGCTCGGTCATGCATCACCAACACCGATCGATGGTGTCGACCTGCTGCCGTTCATCGCGGGCGCTTCCTCGGGGCTCCCGCACGCTGAACTGCACTGGCAAGCCGGGCAGAGCGCGGCCACGATGTTCTCCGGGCTCAAGTACGTCATTCCGCTCGATGGCGCGCCATCCATCTACCGCATCGACCAGGATCCCAACGAGTCGATCAACGGCGCCGAGGATTCGGTGGATGCGTACACCATGCTTCGCGAGCGCCACGAACGATGGAGCCAGGCGTTGCCGCCGGCACGGTGGCTTCAGGATGGAACGATCCCCGAAGCCCAGCGCGCGCCCGCACCGCCGCCGGCCTTGCCTGATCCGGGCAAGCGACGCGCACCGAAGACCGATCCCGAGCAGTGACCCGATCGGTGGCCCGAAGCCACGCGCGCCCACTCAGCGCAGCGCCGACCAGGCATCCACGATCTCGAAGGCGAGCACCGCCGCGAGCCGCGCCGTGCGGCCATCGGGATCGAGCGCCGGCGCGAGCTCAGCAAGGTCGGCACCGCGGACGCGGCACGATGCGATGCATCGACGGATGCTCTCCGCCGCCTCGGGGCCGACCCCCAGCGGCGTCGGAGCGCTCACGCCGGGCGCATAGGCCGCAGCAAAGCAATCCAAGTCGACCGTCAGGTGCACGCGCTCGTGGCGCGTGATCGCCGCGAGCGAGGCATCGATCCGATCGGGAGCAAGCGACCCGGGGCCCTGCCACGCATACCCCTGCTCCTGAGCGCGCGCGAAGAGCGCGGCCGTGTTGCTGGCGCGCTGGATGCCGAGTGCCAGCGCGGCAAAGGGTCGAGCTTGCTCTGCACACCAAGCCTGCATCTGCGAATAGCTCGTGCCGCTGTTGGGGCCTTCAGGGGGCACAGGCCGATTGTCGAGGTGCGCATCGAGATTCACGCTCGCGGTGACGCCATCGCGCGCCGTGGCCCCATCGCTCGTGGCAAGGCCGAGCCAGTGGCCGAACGCCACATCGTGACCGCCGCCGAACACGAGCGTTCGCGCGCCCCGTGACTGCGCGCGCGCCACGCGACGCGCAAGTTCCTGCTGCGCTCCAAGCACGTCGTCACCCTCGGCGATCACGTCCCCGCCGTCAGCGAGCGCGATGGGCGCACCCGGGCATGGCAGGTTCGAGCATGCACGACGAAGCGCCGTCGGAGCCTCGGCTGCACCAGTACGACCCTTGTTGCGACGCACGCCGGCATCCACGGCGTAGCCGATGATGACCACGGTGCCCGGCGCCGCATCACGGCAGTCCCACTCCCAAGGCTCGACCGCCTGGTGCCAACGGCGCGCTCGCGGGTCGTTGCCGTCATCGCGACCGGACCATGCATCGGCTGCTGCCGGACGCCACGGCATCACTTCTTCTCCTTGGAGCCGCCGAGCAATCCGTCGAGCGCCTTGCCCGCACCATCGATCACGGACTTTCCTGCACCCTCGAGGGCCTTGCCGCCGTGCTCACCGATGTTGCCCATCAGTTCCTTGGCCAAGCCCGCACCGTCGCCCAGCCCGGAGAGCGCACCATCGAGCGCCTTCACGGCACCCTCGGCGAGTTGCGACGCGCCCTTCTCAAGGACCGCAGCCACGACATCGTCGAGGATGATGGTGATCAACTGATCGCCCAGGTTGCCGGTGGGGTTGTCCGAACTCACGTCACGCAGCACAAGCTCGCCAAGCGTGACGTCGAGCCCCGTGGGCACCTTCGCCACGTCACCGCTGGCGATCAGCCGCACGTTGCGCAGCGTGAGCTGACGGATCGTGACCTTGGTGCCGGGGCCTGAAGCCGGCTTCGCTGCCGTGGACGAGTCGCCGCCGCCCATCGCCTTCGAGGCGTTGTCGACCACCTGCTGCACGTTGATGATGCCGTCCTTCTTCTCGAGCCTCAGCACCAACCCATCGATCAGCATCGTGGGAATCACGATGTCCTTGCTGAGCGCCGCGAGCGCACCCACTTCGATGTCCAGTCGCTTCAGCGCCAAGCACGGCTCGGGCGAAAAGCCTGCGGGGTTGCCCACCTCGAGTCCGTCCAGGCTCGTGCTCGAGCGGATGATGCCGATCGAGGCCGACGACAGCGCGACCTCGACGCCCAGCAGTCGAGGCCCCACGGCACGCACGGCCGCGACCACGATCGAATCGAGCGCCACCACGGCACACACGCCCGCGACGGCGACCAGGACCACGATCACGATGCCCCAACGCGCGAACCGACCTGCGATTCCAATCATGCCGCAACGCTACCACGCGACCGCGACGGTGGCCGCCTATGATCGCCCTCCCATGAAGGACCCGGACCTCAACGATCCCCGCGTCAAGGACGCCATGGCCCATGTCAAGGCCCTCCTCGGTTTCATCGGCGATGACCCAGAGCGTGAGGGCCTGCTCGAGACCCCCAAGCGCGTCGTCAAGGCCATGCACGAGCACTTCCAGGGGTACTCGATGCGGCCGGAGGACGTGCTCTCCAAGACCTTCACCGAGATCGAGGGCTACGACCAGATGGTGCTGCTCTCGGACATCGACGTGCACAGCCACTGCGAGCACCACATGGTGCCCTTCATCGGCAAGGCGCACGTGGCCTACATCCCCGATGGCAAGGTGGTCGGGCTCTCCAAGCTCGCGAAGCTCGTGGAGATCTACTCCAAGCGTCTGCAGGTCCAGGAGAAGCTCACCGCACAGATCGCCAACGCGCTCGAGGAGCACCTGAAGCCCCGCGGCGTCGCAGTCGTCGTGCAGGCACGGCACTTCTGCATGTGCTACCGCGGCGTGCACCAGCCCAGCGCATGGACCACGACCAGCAAGCTCTTCGGCGAGTTCCTCGAGAGTGCTGCCACGCGCGCGGAGTTCCTGAAGCTCATCGAGCTGCCGCGGCCGGATCGTTGACCGCGTCGGTCCACGACGCGCCCGCAAGCGTGCCACGGCCATCCCGGGGCGGGTCGTGCCGTTAGCATCCCGCGTTCCATGAGCGACAGCCCCAAGACAATGGACGACATCGTGGCCCTCTGCCGGCGCCGCGGCTTCATCTTCCAGTCGAGCGAGATCTACGGCGGGATCAACGGTTTCTGGGATTACGGCCCGCTCGGCACGGCCCTCAAGCGCAACCTGAAGAACGCCTGGTGGAGCGACGTCGTCGAGCGCGAGCTCCTGGGCCCCGATGGCGAGCCCATCGACATCGTCGGCGTGGACTGCACGATCATCATGAACCCCAAGACGTGGGTCGCCTCCGGCCACGCGGGCGGGTTCAACGACCCCATGGTCGACTGCCGCGAATCGAAGCAGCGCTACCGGGCCGACCACCTGGTGGTGCTCGGCCGCATGGCTGGCGATGCCCGCCTCTGGGCGTTCGTGGAGGGCGACGACGATGCCCGCACCCGCGCGACCAAGGCACTGTGCAAGTACGAGCGCATCGATGCTCCCGGCGCCGACCATGTGCTGCGCCCGTTCACGGCGATCTCCACCGATGAGCGTGCCCGCTGCCTCGGTCCAGCCGCGAGCGAGCCCGGCTCCCTCACCGAGCCCCGGCAGTTCAACCTGATGTTCAAGACCCACTGCGGCGCGCTGCAGGATGACGACTCGATGGCCTACCTGCGGCCCGAGACCGCGCAGGGCATCTTCGCGAACTTCTGGAACGTGGTCGATACGAGCCGCGTGAAGATCCCCTTCGGCATCGCGCAGGTCGGCAAGGCGTTCCGCAACGAAGTCACCCCGCGCAACTTCACGTTCCGAAGCCGCGAGTTCGAGCAGATGGAGATCGAGTTCTTCATCCATCCCTCGAGCGCCGTCGAGTGGTACCGCTGGTGGCGCGACTGGCGCTTCGGATGGTGGCAATCGATCGGGCTGACCAGCGCCAACCTGCAACTGCGCGAGCACGACCGCGACGAACTCGCGCACTACGCCAAGAACGGCGCCGGCACGAGCGACATCGAGTATCGCTTCCCCTTCACCTCGCCCGGCTACGGCGAGCTCGAGGGTGTGGCGCACCGCTCCGACTTCGACCTCACGCAGCACGCCAACCACTGCGGCAAGGGCGAGAAGATGCGCTACTTCGACCAGGCCCGCAACGAGCGCTACTTCCCGCACGTCGTCGAGCCGAGCGCCGGCGCCGACCGCGGCGCGCTTGCCCTGCTGTGCGAGGCGTACACGCCGGATCCCGCTCGACCCAGCGGCGTCGTCATGCGGTTCCACCCGCGCATGGCACCGATCAAGGCGGCGGTCTATCCCCTGACCGCCAAGGACGGCCAGCCCGAGATCGCCGAGAAGCTCTATCGCGAGCTCCGGCGCAAGCACACGATCGAGTTCGACGAGAAGCAATCGATCGGCAAGCGCTACGCCCGCATGGACGAGGCCGGCACCCCGTTCTGCTTCACGATCGACGGCGACACGGCCTCCACCGGCTCGGTGACCGTGCGCCACCGCGACACGCTGCAGCAGGAGCGCGTGGCGATCGACCAGGTCCCAACCTGGCTCGACGAGCGGCTCGGCACGGCCTGAGCGCTCAGCGCGTTCCTGCCGGCATCCGGACCATCAGTCCGGATGCGCCGCAGCGTCGATGCACAGGATCTGGAAGGCAGCCTGCGCCGCAAGCAACGCGGTGATCCCCTGGGGATCGCGTGATGGGCAGACCTCGACCACGTCGGCTCCGGCGAGCCGGATGCCCGCCAGCCAGCGCAGCGCGAGGAAGAGTTCCGCCGCACTGAACCCACCGCTCACCGGAGTGCCGGTGCCGGGCGCGCACGATGGATCGCACGCATCGATGTCCAGCGTCAGGTAGCACTCGTCGTCGCCGAGCCGCGCCCGGAACTCCTGGATGATCGACGCGACCGATGCACGGTCCTCGACCCAGCGCGACATGCCCACGACGGTGATCCCGGCCTCGCGGCCGAAGTCGAGGTCCTTGAGCGTGTTCAAGGGACCTCGCACGCCCAGCGACAGCGTGCGCTTCGGATCGACCACCCCTTCCTCGATGGCACGGATCAGGAAGCTCCCGTGGCCGTAACGCTCGCCCCAGACGACATCGACGGTGTCGAGGTGCGCATCGATGTGGATGAGCGGCAGCCCGCTCGATGGCCGGCCCGCGCGCTGCCAGGCCACGCGCAGGTTCGCCAGCGCAACCGAGTGGTCGCCCCCGATCGCCAAGAGCCGCGTGAGGTCTGGATCACCCAGCCCCGTCGCAAAGTCCTGCACCAGCCCCACGTTGTCGGCGCACGAGTACGGCGCCACCGGGCTGTCGCCTGCGTCGGCCATGCTGAAGCGCTGCGCCAGATCGATGCCCAGCTCAGGGCTGCAGGGCTTCACGTACTGGCTCGCATCACGCACCGCACGCGGACCGAAGCGCGCGCCCGGGTGGTAGGTCGTCCCGCCATCGAAGGGAACGCCGTAGATGCACCACTCGACCGGCTGGTGCTCGGCGCGCACGCGATCCAGCTCAGGCAGGCGCATGAACGTCGGCAGCCCGCTGAACCTCGGTCGCTCGCGTCCACTGGGCAGGTCGGTTGGCATGTCGTGCTCCTGGTCAGCGGCCGGGCATCAACCCAGCCAGGTGTCGTCCCACAGGGCGCCATCGGGCACCGCAGCACCATCGCTTGATTCTTCAAGGTGCGCGATCGGGGCCGCGCAGCTGTCGACGCTGAACGCAGCAGCCGGGCGGTGGTTGCCGCTCAGGCCCAGACCACCGAACGGGAGCGCGCTGCTCGCACCGGCCGTGCCCACGTTCCAGTTGACGCAGCCTGCCTCAAGGCGCGGGCAGAGGGCCTCCCACCGCGAGCGGCTTGCGGTGAACACGCTCGCTGCCAGGCCGAAGCGCGAGGCATTCGCCTGCTCGAGCGCATCGTCATCGTTCGCCGCCACGGCAAGCTGCACGATGGGCGCGAAGACCTCGCCATCCTGCTCGAGCGTCAGGCGCGGCCACGTCAGCACGCCGGGCGTCATGAACCA
>CAMDAQ010000017.1 GCA_945888705.1 Singulisphaera sp. GP187 | reverse complement strand
GCGCTCGTCCGGAGCGACCGAGCGGTTCCGAGCTGCGCGGCCTGCGGAGTCGCGAAGGCGGCACGGTGTGCGACCATCGGAGGCGGGTGCCAGCCCCGCCGAGCGACGCAGGAGGAGCGCGCGCGGAGCCGGGTGCAGCGCGCGCGTCCGCGCAGCCGGGACCCGAGGTCGCGGGAGGACGAGCGGAAGGAATCGGGGCCGATCAACGGGACGCCATCGCGCGTCCGCGCGGTCAGTTCGCGGCGGTCGCTTGGCGCGGGCTCTTGGGCAGATAGAACATCAGCAGCATCACGAGGCAGAACAGCGCGCCCCACATCGGCACGCTGAACATCGCCTTGAAGTCCTGCACGCCGTCGACCTTGGTGATGTCCGACACGGCGCTCGCGATCTTGCTGCCGACGATGATGCCGATCCCGATGATGACGAGGTTGAAGAGGCTCTGGGCGCTCGCGCGCACGTCGCCGCTCGTCTCTTCGTCGACGATCATGAAGGCCACGAAGATGAAGCAGCCGAAGCAGAGGCCATGCAGCGCCACGCCCGGGATCACGAAGGCCAGCGGGCTCATGCCTGCACCGGCCGCCATGCCGGGGCCGTAGGCGAACAGGAACATGCGGGCTGCGTAGGCGGCCAAGCCGATCATCAAGAGCGTCTTGCGGCTGTAGGTCGCTGCGAGCACGGGAATGAAGGCCAACACGGCGATCTCGCTCATTTGGCCGATCGTCATCAGGCCACCGCCACCAACACCGAAGATCGAGTTCACGACCTTGCTGAAGCCATCCTCGGTATCGCCCTGCAAGCCGCCGACGAAACCGCTGGTGTGCACGAAGTAGAACTGGTGGATGCAGCTCACGGGCACCGCGAGCATGAACAGCGTGACGAGCGGCGCCAGTCGGACCTGCTGGATGGCCTCGCGGATCGCACTCTTCTGGCGACCGGGCTGCGGCGGCGTGCTCGGCAGTGCCAACAGGCAGTACAGGCCCATGGCCACCCCGAGGATCCCCGAGAGCTTGAACGCATCGGCCATGCCCGCGTAGTGCGCGGCATCGGTCTTGGCCTTGGCGGCAGCGGCGTCGAGCCCGGCCAGTGCCTCGGCTCCGGGGGTGTGCATGCGAAGCAGCCATTGGCCGATGGCGATGCCGACCACGATCCAGCCCACGGTGCCCCAGAGGCGAACCTTCCCGAAGTCACGATCACGGTCGCAGTGGCTCAGCGCGAGGGAGTTGGTCAGCGGCAGCGTCGGCGAGTACACGATGCTGTAGAAGAAGCTGAACCAGAGGAACTGGTCCACGGTCTCGATCGAGGCGAGCATCCAGACCAGGACGCCACCGGCGATGTGGGCCAGGCCGAGGAACCGCTCGGTGTTGAAGTAGCGGTCGGCGATCTGGCCGGCGATCCAGGGCGCGAAGATGGCGCCCAGTGCCCCCAGCGCGAAGGCGTTGCCGATGTCGGCACCGGAGAACTTCAGGTGGTTGGACAGGTACGGCCACAGCAGAGGCAGCCACGCGCCCCAGATGGCGTACTGCAGGAACATCATGATCGAGAGCCGTCCGTTGGCCGAGCCGTTCGCTGAGGTGGTCATGCTGGTTCTCCTGAGCGCGCGAAGATAGCGGTTATGGAACCAGGGCGTGGCGCGGGGCTACACTCTGCGGCCCATGACTCCCCGCAAGATCACCCGTCAGGTCATCGTCGGCGACGACCGCGTCGGCCGCGTGCGCATCGGTGGCGGCGCACCCGTCGTCGTGCAGACCATGAACGCCGGCTACACGCATGACATCGATGCCTGCGTCGCCGAGATCAACCGCTACGCCAAGGCTGGTGCCGACATCGTGCGCGTGGCCGTGCCGGAGCGCAAGGACACCGAGGCACTGAAAGAGGTGATGCGCCAGGTCAATGTGCCGGTTGTGGCCGACGTGCACTTCCACTACCAGCGCGCGCTCGAGGCCGTCGAGGCCGGGGTCCACAAGATCCGCCTCAACCCGGGCAACATCAGCGACCGCGACCAGGTCAACAAGGTGATCGATGCGTGCAAGGAGCGCGGCATCCCGATCCGCATCGGCGTGAACGAGGGATCGATCATCGAGCGCCGGGACAAGGCGCGTCGGGCCGAGGAACTGGGCAAGTTCTTCGCAGGCCACAAGTCGGGCCATCTCCTCGCGCTCATGATCGCCAAGCTCGAGGAGTACCTCGACATCTTCGCCGAGCGCGACTTCCACGATGTCTGCATCAGCGCCAAGAGCATGGACGCTGCGCTCGTGATCGACATCTACACCGAGATCTCCAAGCGTTTCGACTATCCGCTGCACCTGGGCGTGACCCATGCCGGAACGCGCGACTCAGGCTGCATCCGTTCGATCTCGGCCCTGAGCACGCTGCTCGCCAACGGCATCGGCGACACCGTGCGCATCTCGTACGCCAGCGATCACATCGACGAGGTCAAGGATGCGATCGAGATGCTCTGCTGCCTGGGGATGCGCGAGCGCAAGGGTGTCGAGCTGATCGCCTGCCCGACCTGCGGGCGCATCCAGGTCGACCTCTTCACGCTGGTGAAGGAGGTCGAGAAGGTCCTCATGCCCGAGCTCGAACTGCCCGTGAAGGTCGCGGTGATGGGCTGCATCGTGAACGGCCCCGGCGAAGCCGAGGGGGCCGACGTGGCCGTCTTCGCCGGCGATCGTCGCGGCATCATCTACGTGCAGGGACAGAAGGTCGCCAACGTGACCGAGGACGAGATCCTTCCGCGACTCCTGCAGGAATGCAAGGCCTTCGAGGCCAAGGTCAAGGCGGGCGAGGCGCGCCTGGGCGAGAAGCTCGTCGAGATCAAGCCGCCCGATCCGATTGGCGAGCTCGGCAGCGGTGCCGCCAAGATCGCCGCAGGCCAGGTCGCGCAGGTCTCCGTCGGGCAGACCGGCTGAGCGCGTCACCCCGCTTCCCCAGCGGGAGTTTGCGGATTCCTCGCCGCAGACGCAGCTCTGACGAGCAACCGTCATGCCGTGTGCACCGGGTTGCGACTTCGGTTGTCGCGCGCGAACAAGTTTGGCGTAGGCTGCCGGCATGAACCGCCGCACCAATGGTCGCGCCTTCACGCTCGTCGAGATCCTCGTCGTCATCTCGATCATCGGGATCCTGATCAGCCTGCTCACCGTGGGCATCCAGAAGGCCATCGAGACCGGCAAGGCCTCGAAGGACCAGTCGCGTGCGCGTCAACTCATCGTGGCGTGGCAGCAGTACGGCAACAACAACGGCGACCAATGCCTGCCGGGCTACCTGAGCCCCGCGGTGCAGACCGCATGGAAGGTCAAGTACCAGAACCAGAACGGCAACCCGCTCGCGCCTGAGCTCGCGCAGACCTACGGCTGGCGGCTGGCAGCATTCCTGGGCTACGAGTACGACCCCTTCCTCGGCTACCGCGACACCGCGGAAACGAACCTCGATGAATCGCTCTACTACTCCGACATGGAGTACGAGCCGACGCTGCCGGCTGCGTTCTCGGGTGTCACTGGCCTTGCGGGCGCGGGCCTCTCGCTGCAGCCCGGCTTTGGCTACAACGCCTACTACCTCGGTGGTTGGTGGAACGTGGATCCGGCGATCGGCATCCCGGCCTACCGCTTCCGTGATTCGATCTACCAGGACAACGGTGCCAACGTTCGGGGCAAGATCGTCGCGCGCTCGATCGGACAGATCGCGCGCAGCAGCGAGATGATCGTCTTCTCAAGCTCCGCGCTGCGGCCAGCGGGCCTGTACATCGAGGACAGCGACACCTACCCGGGCGCCGCATGGTCCGTGCCGCCGCGCCTGGGCGCCACCGAGATCTGGCGCATGGGTGGCGGCAACCTGCAAGGCGTCGACCTTGCGCTGTTCGGCGAGCACGATGCGCTCTCGGCGGTGCTTTCGCCATCGCCTGCCCCCGCTCCCGCACCTGTGCCGATGCAGGCGGGTGGGCTCGAGATCCTCGTGCAGGAAGCCGCGCCGCTCCTGCGCTACGGCGCCAATGCGACCATCTCCAACGCCGACGGCAGCACCGGCTTGGTCAACCTGCGCGACCTGATGGACATGCGCCGCTGGGCCAACGGTGCGACGACCCCGAACTGGTCGCATGGCGACTGAATCCCGTTCTGCTTCGATCGCGGATCGGCGTGCTCGTCGACCTGCGTGACGTGCGACGGCGCACCGCACCGTGCAGGCGGCAGGCTCCCGCCACTTCAGCGCACGCGCTCGATGCTGAGCACCGTGACGTCGTCGGCGTACTGCGTTCCGCCTGCGTGTGCCTCGAGCGTCGCCAGGATTCCCGACACGTCGCCTTCGACGGTCTCGCTGCGCGACAGCACGTCGACGATGCGATCCATGCCGAGCTGCTGGCCATCGGCATCGAGCTGCTCTGCTACACCATCGGAGAAGACGACCAATCGCGCACCGATGGGCCACATCACGTCGCTGCGATCGTAGGACCAGCCCGCGACGGCACCGATCGGAGGCCCGCCGTCGCACGACAACGCCTTCGGTCCATCCACGGGATCGACCAGCACCGCGTAGCCGTGACCGGCATCGATCACCGTCGCGATCCCGGATGACGCCTCGAAGGAGGCAAAGAGCATGGTGGCGAATCGCCCTGCGCCGGCGTGCACACTGACGAAGTCACCGAGACCGTTGACCGACTCCTGCAGCGCGCGCCCGCACGAGAGCTGGGCCGCGACATGCGCCTGGATGGCGCTCATGAGCATGGCCGCGCCGGCGCCCTTGCCGCTGACGTCGCCGAGGTACGCCGTGAGGCGTTCATCGGAACCATGCAGGCCGACGATGTCACCGGCGACGAACCGCCCGGGCACGCTGGCAAGCCGGTAGCGGAAGCCGCCGACCTCGCCCTCGACGGCCGGCATGAGGCGTTCCTGCGCGCTCCGCGCTGCACCGAGGTCTTCGACCAGCGCACGACGCTCCGCCTCCGCGGCCTCGCGCCGGATGTTGGAAACGCACATCGACACGATCTCGGCGATGGCACGGCAGAACGGGCCAGCGTCCGAGGCAGGAGCCTGCTCCCCCGATGCATCGAGGTACAGGAACGACTCGGCGACGCCATCGATGACCACCGGCGCACAGACGGCGCCGACGACCTCGGCCATGATCAGGCTCACGGCCCCAGCCAGGTCGGGTTGCTCGGCAAGTTCGACGGTCTGCCCACCTGCTGCGGCGTTGAGCAGCGTGCGGCTCAGCGGCTTCGATGCAGAACCTTCAGGATGCGCCGCGCGCACATCGGCGGAGCCCGAGGCGTCGATGCCACGCACGAACACGCAACGCGCGAATCCGGTGGCCTTGACGAGCTCAGGCAGCACGGCGGCGACAACGGCGTCCTCGGTTCCTGCACGCTGCAGCATGCCCACGATGGCGATGAGCGCATCGAGCCGGCGTGCCGCCATGGCACCACCGCCCTGAACGACGCGCGCGCGCGCGTGGCCTGCACCATCGAGGAGAGTCGAGCTAATCGACGATGCCGACGTTGCACCGCTTCGCTCGACACGCAACGCCACGGGGCCGAGATCGATGCGCGAGCCCGGCCGCAGCTGGACCGGCTCGTTTGGCGCGAGCACCGCGCCATCGACCTTGGTGCCATGGCGGCTGCTGAGATCGCGAACCGTCCAGGTGCCGGCCACCGCCTCGATGCGTGCGTGCCGGCGAGAGACCGCCGGGTGATCGATGACGAGCGAGCAATCGCTGCCGCGACCAAGGACGGCACCCGACTGGGGATCGAGCACAAGCGGCGCCGTCCCCACGGGAAGGCCGGAGAGCACGCGGAGCTGGAGCTCCCCGGAACTCATGGGGCGGCGGCGGGAGCGGGTGCTGCGGGGGCCGAATCAGCCGGCGTTCCCGGTTCGGGCGCGGTGGGCTTGGGCTTCGTCGATCCTTGCCGACCGGCTCGCTCCATCGCCTCGCGCAGACGCTTCATCGTGGCTTCGTCGATGCCTGCTCGCCGAGGATCGGCGGCAAGCGTGGTGGACCACGTGGCGTCGCCCGCGGTGTAGCCCGATTCGTTCAGCCTGCGGGCGAAATCCGCCATGTGTGCGGCACCGTAGAAGACCGCGATGCGCTGCGGAGGTGCCGAGCCGAGTCGCCGCTGCAGGTCGGCCCAGACGACCTCGTTGCGATCGTCAAGGATCACCTTGCCTTCCTCGCCGAGCATGTCTCCCTGCGTCGCGGTCTTCGATCCGAGCACCTGCACCATGAGCAGCTTGACCGCTTCGCTCGCGCTGCCGCCCGAGGCGACGTCCATGAACTTCATGATGGCCATGACCGTGCCGATGGCATCGCCGCTGAGGCCGCCACCGCGCAGGCTGCCCTGCACCATGCCGTCGGTCACGCCGCGACGCTCGAACGCCTGCTCGAGCTGCAAGAACGTCATGTCGCTCACGACCCAGCCGGGCTGCGCGTAGTCGATGCGATCGAGCTGGAACTCCAGGCCCAGCATGCGGGCAAGCTCGCGCTGCAGCCCATCGCCATCGGCCTTGGGCTTGCGTGACCGCTGCAGGAGCCGCAGGTCGGCATCCTCGTCGCTGCCCCCGATGCGACCATCGGCCCCCAGGGAGACGAGCGAGAACCCATCGTTGAGCGCGATGATCGTGAGCGGCTGTCCCCAGGCATCGATCGAGACTGCCTTGATCCACGCCGGTGCGCGCGAATCATCGATGCCCGCATGCTGCGCGACGCGATCGATCGTGGGGACGGCACCATCGGCTCGCCAGGTCGCATCGATGCGGTCGCGCAGCCAGAGCATGCTGGCCCGCGTGGACGCAACGCGAGCCGCCGCATCGCTGCCGCCGGGCGCTGCGGCTCCGGTCGGATAGACCGACTCGTACAGCACGAGGTCATGTGCATCGAGGATCGCCTGCAAGCCCTTGTAGTAGTCAGCGGTACCGATGTGCGCGACGCCGACCAGCGTGATCGACGGTGCGCCCTCGCGCGTGAACGTCCTGGTCGCCGTCTCGAGCGCGACCCGCCCGTCGGCCTCGGTGCGAGAGGCGGTCCAGGACTGGTCATCCCTCTCGGGCTTGGAGGTCGCCACATCGTCAGCGCGGACGGGCGTTCCGAACCACGACATCATCGCGCCAGCAATGAGCATCGCGCGGAGGGCCACCCGGGGAGTCGCACCGATCGTGGCCATGCTGCCGCTCATGCGCTGAAGGCCTGCGAGGACACCTCGGTCGGGCGCGCGGTGCGAGCGCGGCGCGTGGGGAAGCCCGTCTTCGCCGCGGCGATCAAGGCTTCGAGGCGTCCCATCGCGCGGTCGGACTGCGCCTTGAACGCCATGTACGGGAAGAGCGTGACGAGCGCGACGACCAGCCCGGTCGCCGTGGCGATCAACGCTTCCGAGATGCCGTTGCTGACCAAGCGCGGATCCGCAAGCGTGTCCTCGCCGCCGAGCACGCCGAAGCTGTCGATGATGCCGAGCACGGTCCCCAGGATGCCGAACATCGGCGCACCCGTGATGATCGCGCTCATCAGCACGCTGAAGCGCTCGAGCCGCGGGCGCTGGTTCTCGACGACCGCCAGCGCGTGGGCGTCGTCCGTCCCCTCGTCGAGGAGGCCCCCCGCTACATCGGCGTAGAGGTTGTCGCTCGCGCGGTCCATGCTGCGCACGCCCTCCTCGTCGGCGTTGCGCAGTCGCGTGACAACGGTGTCGTAGTCGCGCATGCCCCGGGGCCCGTGCAGCCTGATCCAGAAGAGCGTGCGCTCCACGGTGGCGGTCACGCTGATGATGCTCAGCACGAGCAGCGGCCACATGACGAAGCCGCCGTGATTCATGAACTTCAGGAAGTGCGCAGCAGGTCCCATGGAGCGTGGCATCATAGGGACACGGTCGCGTTACACTCGAACCGTGACCATGACCACGCAGCCGGATGTGTTCGACCAAGAGGACCTTGCCGCGATCGAGGCGCGGCTGGCCCATCACGTGGCCCATGCCGAGTACGCGCCGAACCTGCGCAGCGCCGTCGAATACGCGCTTCTGGGCGGCGGCAAGCGGCTGCGCCCGACCTTGGTCCTGGCGTGCGCCCGCGCGGCCGGTGGTTCGATCGACGATGCGCTCGATGCCGCCGCCGCGATCGAGATGGTCCATGCCTTCAGCCTCGTGCACGATGACCTTCCCGCGCTCGACAACGACGACCTCAGGCGCGGCCGCCCGACGTTGCACCGGGCCATGGGCGAGGCGATGGCGATCCTCGCCGGCGACGCGCTCTTGGCGCTCGCCTTCCGGGCCGCGTCAGCGTCGCCGCGCGGTGCGCTTCGCATCGTGATGGAACTCAGCCGCGCGACCAACGCCATGATCACCGGCCAGGTCCATGACACGCTCGGTGGCTTCCCCGAAGGCATGAGCGCCGTGGACCGCCTTGAGCGGATCCACGCCAACAAGACCGGTGCGCTGCTGGTCTGCTCGTGCCGCATGGGCGCGCTCAGTGCCGGTGCACCCGAGCCGCTGCTGGTCAGGCTGACCGAGTGGGGCACGCTGAACGGCGTGATGTTCCAGGCCGTGGACGACCTGATCGACGAGACGCAGACGGCCGAGCACGCCGGCAAGGCGGTCGGCAAGGACCGCGATGCGGGCAAGCTCACCTACCCGATCGTGCATGGCCTTGAGCGCACGCGCAGCGAGATCGAGCGCCTGCGGAGCGAGGCTCTTTCGACCATCGCCCCCCTCGGCCCGGCGGGCGAACCGCTCGGTCGGCTGACCGACTACCTCGCCGGCCGCACGCGCTGAGCCAGGGAATCGCCCCGCACGACTCAATCCAACGGCGCCCAAGCGTCGAAGCCGACTAGACTTGCCAAGTTCCCGAGAAACGACCATGGCCCACCTGCCGACCATCCAATCCCCCGCCGACCTCCGACGCCTGAGCATCGCCCAACTGCAGGAACTCTGCGCCGAGATCCGCGCTGCGATCTGCGACCAGGTGTCGCGCAGCGGTGGCCACCTTGCACCGAACCTCGGCGTGGTCGAACTGACCGTGGCCATGCACTACGTGTTCGACTTCGGCCACGATCGGCTGCTGTTTGACGTCGGCCACCAGTGCTACACGCACAAGTTGCTCACGGGTCGCCAGCACCTCCTGCCCAAGCTGCGTCAGCGCGGCGGCATGGCGGGCTTCCCCGCCCCAGTCGAGAGTCCGTATGACCTCTTCAGCGTGGGCCATGCCGGTACGGCCATCAGCACCGCCGTGGGCATGGCGCGCGGCGATTCGCTCAACGGCGAGGGCTGGTCGCACGAGAACCCCACCGGACGTCGGGTCGTGAGCGTGATCGGCGATGCGTCGATCGTCAACGGCCTTGCGATGGAAGGCCTGAACGGCGCGGGCACCCTGCACCGGCAGTTCCTGGTCGTGCTCAACGACAACGGCATGAGCATCGCCAAGCCGCAGGGCGCGGTGGCGCAGTATTTCGACCGAGTGCGCCTGTCGCACACGTATGGCGAGTTCAAGAAGGCCGCGAAGCAGATCACCGACAACATCCCCGGCGGGCGCCTGGCGCGCGATCTCTACCACCGCGTCGGCGAGAGCAGCAAGAGTTTCATCAGCGACGATGCGTGGTTCGAGCACTTCGGCCTGCTCACCGTCGGCCCGATCGATGGCCACGACCTGCCCACGCTGATCGAGTTCCTGAACGAAGCCAAGCACACCGACCGTCCGATCGTGCTGCACGTGAAGACCGTCAAGGGCAAGGGCTTCCGCTTCGCGGAACAGGATTCGTGCACGTTCCACTCGCCGAGCCCGTTCACGGTCGCGGAAGGCGATCTGGAGAACGAGGGCTGCCGCGTCGAGATCAAGAAGGGCGGACGGTCGTTCACTGCCGTCTTCGGCGAGGCCATGGTCGACCTGATGGCACGCGACTCCAAGGTCTGCGCCGCCACAGCCGCCATGCCTGATGGCACCGGCATCTCGAAGCCCCTCGCGCGGTTCCCCGAGCGCACATGGGACACGGGCATCTGCGAGAGCCACGCGCTCGACATGATGGCCGGCCTGGCCAAGACCGGCTGGAAGCCCTTCTTCGCCGTCTACAGCACATTCTTGCAGCGCGCGTACGACCAGGCGTTCCAGGAAGTCGCGCTGCAGGGCCTGGCCGTGCGCCTGTGCCTCGATCGCGCGGGTCTTGTCGGCGGCGACGGTGCGGTGCACCACGGCTTCTGCGACGTGTCGCTGCTGGCCACGCTGCCCAAGGCGGCGCTGCTTGCCCCGATCGATGAAGCCAGCATGAAGGCGGCCATCGAGTTCATGGCCGGCTACGAGCAAGGTCTCTCGGCCATGCGCTACCCGCGCGCCAACGTCGACACGCGCCTGGCCAGCGACCCCTGCCCGGCCTTCCAGCTCGGCGTGGCCCGTCCGCTGGCCGAGCCGGCCGGCGCCGACGTGGCCATCATCGCGTACGGAACGGTGGCGTTTGATGCCCTCGACGCGCTTCCGATGCTGCCTGAATACCGCGTGGCCGTCTACGACGCCCGCTTCGCGAAACCGGTCGATGCCGGGCTCCTGCGTCGTCTGATCGAGGCGGGCACCCCGATCGTGACCATCGAGGATCACTCGGTACGCGGTGGCTTCGGCTCGTGCGTGCTCGAGGCGTGTAACGAGATGGGCCTGGACACCTCGCGCATTGTGCGCATGGGGCTTCCGGACGCCTGGATCGGCCACGGCGAGCGCGCCGAGCAGATGGTGGACGCGGGCATCGACAGTGCCAGCATCGCTCGCACGGTCCGCGCCTTGATCGACTCGCTGGGTTGCGGCGCCCCGCGCCGGGCGGAATCAACCGCCAGCGGTGCGCAGGCCGGCTCGGCCGTCCGTACAATCGCCCCGCGATGATCATCGACGCGCACACGCGCACCTGGCCTGGCCTCGACAACCTCGGCAATGAACTGAGGGCCACCGTGCGGAAGGTGGCGGGTTCACTGCCCATGGATGCTTCACCGGCTGCCCTCGAGCGCGCCACGGAGCCACTCGCCGGCGCCATCCTGCATGGCTTCCGAGCCGACCGCGTGGGTGCAAACATCCCCAACGACGCGATCCTCGATGCCGTCCGACAGGGCAATGGCCGCTACGTCGGCATCGCTGGGATCGACCCGACCAGTGACGACGCTTGGGATGAGTTTCGTCGGTGCACCGATCTCGGCCTGTACGGCATCTGCGTGAGTCCAGCGCTGCAGGGCTTCCTTCCAAGCGATGAACCGGCCATGCGGCTCTTCGCGCAGTGCGCGGCCGATGGGTTCCCGGTGTTCGTCAGCCGGCCCGCTCCATACACGCGCAACGCAGCCATCGGTAACGATCGTCCGACGTCGTGGACCGAAACCATGCGTCAGCTGCCACGGCTCAAGGTCGTCTTCTCCGGCATGGGTTGGCCATGGATCGACGAGTGCATCGCCATGATGACGGCCTTCGAGAACGCGTGGACCGACACGAGCGGCATCGTGAGCCAGCCATGGGCGCTCTACAACGCCATGCTCGGCGCGGTGCAGCACGGTGTGGCCGATCACGTGCTGTTTGCCTCGGGCTGGCCGTACGCCAACCCCAAGACGGCGGCCGAGGCGGTGTACGGGCTCGGCTCCTTCGCGCTCGCCACGCCACTGCCCCGCATTCAACTCAAGGTCCTGCGTGCGATCGTGGAGCGCGACACGTATGGAGCGCTGGGCATCCCCGAACCAGCGTCCCTGATCCGTCGTCCCGCCGATGCGCGCTTCGGATTCCTCGGCCGAACCCCGGGAGCAGCCCGATGAAGCACCTCGGCTGGATCGCGCTCGTCGTCGCCGGCTGCGGAACCGCAGCGCCCATCGAAGTCACCCGCCGCGGCGATGCCGAGGAAGTCCTCGGCCTCTCCCCGGTCGCGGCGTCGTTCAGCATCGAGGAAGCCGGTGCTTCAATCGTGCTCACGGACATCGATCCAGCACGGCTTGAGTCCGACGAAGCCGTCAGCGGACAGGTGCTTCACGTGGGCTTCCTGTGGAATCCCCTGCCCGGTCGAACCGCCATCGACCCCACGAGCACCAACGTCTCGCTGCGGCTCCTGGTGCTGAGCGCGGGCGAAGCCGGGCTGTACGGGGGCGGTGGATTCGCCTCGGTCTCTGGCAGCCCGGAGGCCGGCTCGATGTCGCTGGAGGTCGAGGGTTCCGACCTGCGCCTGATTGCTCGCACGAAGGGCTTCGTCGATCGGCTCACCCCTGCTGAGCTCCTCGGCGAATTCTCCGTCGATCGCAACGAGGGCCAGGCCCGTCGCATGCGCCGCGCCGCGACGCAGCGCGTGACCAACGCGCTCGGCGCCATCCGATGGGTCGATGCGGGCGCCGGCCTGCCCACGGGCGTCGAGCTTGCCGCCACCGACGCGCAGCCCTGATCCCGCTACGCTGCGGGAATGACGAGTCTGTCGAATCGACCTGCGTCGGCCGCTGCCGGCGCCTTCCGAACCGCCCCGCTCGACACGGACCGAATGCCGCCGGGCATCCCGTTCATCATCGGCAACGAGGCTGCCGAGCGCTTCAGCTTCTACGGCATGAAGACCATCCTTGCGGTCTTCATGACGCAGTACATGCTCAGCGCGACGGGAACGCCCGACTACATGACGCGCACCGAGGCCACGGAGTGGGTCGCATGGTTCGTGGCCAGCGCCTACTTCTTCCCGGTGCTGGGTGCGCTCATCGCGGATGCTCTGCTGGGCAAGTACCTGACGATCATGATCCTGTCGATGGTGTACTGCCTCGGCCACGCCGCGCTCGCGTGCATCGACCTGCCTTCGGCGGCACTTCAGGCCTCGCTTGACCCGCGCAGCTGGCTCATGGCAGGCCTGTTCCTGATCGCGTGCGGCTCGGGCGGGATCAAGCCCTGCGTGTCGGCCCACGTGGGCGACCAGTTCTGCCGTCGAAACGGCCATCTGATGAGCCGGGTTTTCGGATGGTTCTACTTCTCCATCAACTTCGGCTCGTTCTTCAGCACGCTCCTGACTCCGTGGCTGCTGAAGACGCACGGACCGGGCTGGGCTTTCGGCGTTCCCGGGGTCCTCATGGCGATCGCCACCTTCGTCTTCTGGCTCGGTCGAAAGCGCTACGCGCACCTGCCGCCGCAGGGGTTCGCGTTCCTGCGCGAGGCCACGGCGCCCGAGGGCCGCTCGGCGATCCTCCGGCTTGTGATGGTCTATGCCTTCGTCGCGGTGTTCTGGTCGCTCTATGACCAAACTGGCAGCGCATGGGTGCTGCAGGCGGGCCAGATGGACTGCAACTTCCTGGGCATCCAGTGGCTCGAGAGCCAGGTCCAGGCGGTGAATCCCCTCCTGATCCTGATCTACGTGCCGCTCTTCGCCTACGTGATCTATCCCGCGATGGGCAAGCTCATCAAGCTCACGCCGCTGCGCAAGATCGGCATGGGCTTCGTGCTCACGGTGGTGGCCTTCGCGATCTCAGCCCACGCCCAGCGGCTGATCGATGACGAGCAGGCGGCCTTCCGCGCCAAGATCGCCCCGATCGTGGCTGCCGAGGGCATCGACCTGGCGAAGACCGCCGAAGCCCTGCGAGCCCTCGAGCGCAATGCCCCGGCCGCCGAGCTGGACGCGCTGCGGACTACCGCAGCAAGCACCGAGCGGGACGGCAAGGTCGCCGACACGATCGCCCTCGGCGGGATCGCGATCGCAGCCGACGGCACGAAACTCGAGGCGCAGTGGCCGAGCATCGCCTGGCAGCTCCTGGCGTACCTCGTGCTGACCGCTGCGGAAGTCATGGTCTCGATCACGGGCCTCGAGTTCAGCTACACGCAGTCGCCTGCATCCATGAAGTCAATCGTGATGAGCCTGTGGCTGCTCTCGGTCTCGGCCGGCAACGTGCTCACCGCACTCGTCAACCGGTTCACGCAGGACGCGGACGGCAACAGCACGCTGGTGGGCGCAAGCTACTACTGGTTCTTCACGGCCCTCATGCTCGGCGCGACGCTGGTCTTCATGGTGGCCAGTCGCTTCTACCGCTACCGCGACGTGCTGCCTGCAGCCAGCCATCCCGAGGCTGCCAACGGCTGACCACAACCTGTAGTGGGTGCGCGCCCGAGGGCACCCATCGATCGACGCGGTTGCGCAGGAATACCTGTGGACCGCGTCGTTTTTTCAACGCCGCCGTTTTGCGCGGCCGATGCATCCTGCACGCCACAGGAGGCACCATGCTCGACAAGGACCACCTCATCGACGAGATCACCAGCCTGAACCCGAGCGCCGGCCGCGACTGGCTCGAGCTCTTCGACGCCGAAGACCTTCGGCGCTACCTCGACCACCTGCACCATGCCTGTGCGCCCCGCGGAGCCGACAGCGTCTGGCATCGCGAAGGCGACACCCCCCCGGTCGTCATGCGCATCGCCGCCTGAACCAACATCATCCAGCAAGCGACGCGGCCCGCCATCATGGCGGGCCGCTGTTCTTGGGTGGATGGGCATTCGGCGGATGGCGTCCCGAGGATGTCGGCCGCCGCGCGGCGTCAGGCGCGCTGGTCGCGCATGTAGTCGGCCAGGCGCTTCTTCAGCAGACGGAGCGCCAGCAGCCCCTTCACGCGGGCGAGCAGCTCGACCTTGTTGACGGGCTTGCTCACGAAGTCGTCGCAGCCGCACTCGACCGCGCGCTCCATGTCCGAGACTTCGTGGAGCGCCGTGACCATGATGATCACGATGTCGCGGGTCGTCGGATTGCCCTTGAGCTTCTGGCAGACTTCGAAGCCCGACATGCGCGGCATCATGACGTCGAGCAGCACCAGGTCGGGCTGCTCGCGTGCGATCGAGGCCATGGCCTCGGCCCCGTCGGTGGCGACCTCGAGGCGGCATGGCAAGGACTCCATGTAGGCCTGGATCAACTCGAGGTTCTGCTGGTTGTCGTCGACGATGAGCACCTTGCCGGCAGCCAGGTCCACCCCCGCACCGGAGGGGTCGAGGCCGAGGTCGAGTGCGTCGGATCCTTCGGAAGCCATGCGGCGATCCTAGCGCAACGCCCGGCGCAAGAGGCTGATCGGATGGAGCGCGGAGCGGCCGGCAAGGTCCTGCACCTGATGGCGGCAGCTGGTGCCGGGCGCGCACACGATGTGGTCGGGGCGCGCCGCCAAGGCCGGAAGCACGTCGTGCTTGGCGATGCGCACCGACAGGTCCGCCGTGAGCGCGTCGTACCCGAATGCCCCCGCCATGCCGCAGCAACCGGTGGCGAGCTGCTCCGCGCGGGGATAGAAGCGGCGCAGCAGCCCCATCGTCGTGGTTCCGCCCCACAGCGCCTTCTGATGGCAGTGCAGGTGCACGGCGATGGCCTCATCGATGCCCGGTGCAGGCAGCGGTCGCTGCGGGTGCTCGTTCCATCGGCGCTCGAGGAAGCCCTCGACCGAGTCGACGAGTGCAGCGACGGCGCGTGCATCGTCGGAGGCGGTCGGCGACAGCGACAGGTCCTGCCAATCATCGACGATGGCGCTCATGCACGATGGTTCGAGCATCAGCACGGCGACGGCTCGTTCGCGATCGATCGATGCGCGGAGCGCCTGCGCCGTGCGCGGAACGGTCACGAGTGCTTCGGCGAGCATGCCGGTCGAGATGAGCGACCGGGCGCAGCACCCGGCATCCGCAAAGGCCACGCGATAGCCGAAGGCGTTGAGCACGGCGACGGCATCCATCGCCACATCGCTCTCGCCATACTGCGTGAAGCAATCGCCGAAGAGCAGGACAGTCGGTGCATCCACCGGTTGCGGCACGCTGCGCATGCGCAGCGCCGCATCCTTGCCAAAGGCCGGCAGCGGCCGATCGGTCGCCAGCCCAAGGATCGACTGCAGCAGCTTTCGCAGCGCTACGACGCTGGCCAGCGCGTTGGCCAAGGGCGCCACGCGGCTGCCAAGCCGTTGCAGCCCGCGCACCCGCCCGCGCACGCGCACCCGCCACGGGACGCGGCCACGCTCGGCGAAGCCCTGCGCGGTGTACTCGGCCTTGATCTTGGCCAGATCCACGTTGCTTGGACATTCGCTCGCGCACGCCTTGCACGACAGGCAGAGGGAGAGCGTCTCTTGCGTCGCCGGATCGGACCACGAGGCGCGCCCACCATCGAGCTGCCCCGTGATCGCCAGGCGCAGCGCATTGCCACGACCACGCGTGGTGTGGCGCTCGTCCAGCAGCACGCGGTACGACGGGCACATCGTGCCGCCGGGAGCCGTGCGCCGACAGATGCCGGCCCCGTTGCATTGCGATGCGGCGTGCTCGAGTCCCTCCTCGGGTCCGAATCGGAAGAAGGTGGCACGAGGCTCGACCGCGACGAATGCGCCGTGCGGACGCACCCGAAGGTGCTCGGTCATGCGGGCGGGGTCGTCGTGGTCGACGAGGTTGCCGGGGTTCATCAGGCCGGCTGGGTCGAAGACGGCCTTCACGCGGCCGAGCGCCGCGCACAACGCCTCGCCCAGCACGATCCGGAGCAGCGGCGTGCGCACCCGGCCGTCGCCGTGCTCACCACTGAGCGCTCCGTGGTGACGTGCCACCAGCTCGGCGATCTCGACGGCGATCGCACGCATGACCGCAAGATCCCGTTCATCATCGAGCGCGATGAGCGGCCGGATGTGCAGGCACCCGACCGAGGCGTGGGCGTAGTACGCCGCTGTGGTGCCATGCCGCTCGACGATCGCCCTGAATTCCTTGACGAACGCCGGCAGGCGCGAAGGGTCGACCGCCGTGTCTTCCACGAACGTGACCGGTTTGCGCGCGCCCGGCACGGCATGCAGCAGCGGTTCGCCCGCCTTGCGGAGCTTCCACGCCTGCTCCATCGAGGCGGCATCGACGCACGTCCGGTGTGCTGCCGTGGGCACGAGGGCGGCCACCGCGTCGCACCGCGCGCGGATCGTGTCCGGATCGTCGCCGAAGTACTGCACGTAGAGCACGGCGCCGAGCTGGCCCGAGACAGGCTGCGGCATCACGTGCACGTAGCCGGCGTACTCGCGGTTGCGCAGGGCCATGCTGATGATGACATCGTCGACGAGTTCGACGGCCGATGGCCCGGTGGCGAGCAAAGCGCCGAGGCTCGCCAGCGCATCATCGATGGACGCGAATCCCAGGATCGCCAGGCCGCGATGCGCCGGTCGCGGCACGAGCGCGAGCTCAGCGCGCAGGACCGTGCCCAGCGTGCCCTCGGCGCCGCACACGAGGTGCGCCAGGTTCACCCGATCGAAGGTGCCCGGCGTGCTGGCGCGGACCTGCTTCAGGAAGACGTCGAGGTTGTAGCCATCGACATGGCGCAAGATCGTCGGGATGCGCGCATCGACCTCGGCTGCGAGCGGCTCGATGATCGACCAGAGTTGCGCAGCGAGCTCCGCCTGGACCGGATCCTCCACGGCACCACCTTCGCGCAGCCACGTCACGCTGCCATCAGGCAAGGCCACCTGCAGCGCGATCAGGTTCTCGACGGTGCGGCCGTACAGGATGCTGTTGGCCCCCGCCGAGTTGTTGCCGACCATGCCACCGATCGTGGCGTGGCTCGACGTGGCGACATCGGGGCCGAACATGAGCCCCCGCGGAGCCAGCGTTGCATTGAGCTGGTCGAGCACCACGCCGGGCTGCACGATCGCACGCCGGGCCTCGACATCGATCGACTCGATGGTGCGGCAGTGCTTGCTGAAGTCGATCACCACCGCACGATTCACGGTCTGCCCGGCAAGTGCCGTGCCACCGCCGCGAGGCAGCACGGGAATCCCGCGCTCGAGGAGCCAGCAGGCGGCCTCGGCTCCGGCCTCCGGCGTGCGAGGCAGCACCACCCCGAGCGGTTCGACCTGGTAGATGCTCGCATCCGTCGCATAGAGCATGCGATCGTGACGCGACGTCAGCACCTCGATGTCCGACACCTGCCCGGCGAGCAGCTGCAACGATTCGGCATGCGGGAGCGCAGGCTCACCACCGATCGTGAGCGACGCGGGGACCGCGGTCACGGCTTGGGTTCCAGCTCGGTCGGGAGCCGGCGCGGCGCGGGATCGAGTTGATCAAGGAGCGCCTTGAGCGACGCAGCCATCGTGCGATTGGGCTTCGTGATGGGCACGGGCTTGGCCTCGACGGGGCGAACCTTGCCGGTCCACGTCCACTCGATGACCGGCGATGCCTTCAGCGCCGGATGCGAGATCCCCTCGGGGAGCCGTCGCGCCACGCGAACTCGAACCGGCAGGCCGGTCGCGCCGTCGAACTGCACGAGCACGTCGCCGCCGCCAGCGGCATCGATGAGCAGGACCTCGGCGCCCGCCTCGGTGGTTCGTGATCCGGCCACCACGGCATCGGGCAGCTCATCCTTGCAGAGCGCGTCCGCCAGCGGACTGCCCAGGCGAACCGAGGCCATGACGGGCAGCACGATCCCAGCCTCGGCGAACGACTCGCGGCACCCCTTGGCGCACTCGACGAGCGCCATCTGCCCGGGGAGCGCATCGACCGTCACGAACGCCGTGTCATCGAGGCCGACGACCTCGATGCCACGCTCCGCGCGGAAGGTCCACGCGCGTGCGGCAGCGCGCGACTCCCAACGCACCGTGTCGCTGCCTTCGCGAGCGGCGTTGGTCTCGGTGATGACGGCATCGCCGAGTGCGCGGCACGCGGATTCTGCACGTTCGATGGCCTTCGAGGCGGCGGCGATCGATTCGGGGGTGCGGGCCGAGGCGTCCCAGCCCTCGGCGTTCATCGCGGGCGGGGCGAACACGGCGACGATCGATGCGGCGATGGCGGCAAGCATGGTGATTCCTCCAACGAAAACGGGCGGCCCAGACCGGAGTCTAGACCGCCCGCTTTGGTCATGCGATCGATGCGCTCACTTCTTGGCGAGCAGCGCCTCGATCTCCTTCTGCAGGTCAGCATCCAGCGTCGGAGCGAAGCCCGAGTGGATCTTCGCGATCGTGCCATCGGCGGCGATCACGACGGTCGCGGGGATGCCGTTGAAACCGTACTGCTTGATGTAGGCGCCGCCCATGTCGCGCAGCGACGGGAAGGTGAACGCCTGCTTCGTCCAGAAGTCCTTGGCCTTGGCGAGCACCGCTTCCTCGGCATCTTCAGGGCCCTGCTCTTCCCAGGTGTTGATGCCGAGCACCGTCACTGGGAGCTTCTTCTCGGCAGCCCACTTGGCCACCTTGTCCAGCAGCGGCAGGCCCTTGCGGCATGGGCCGCACCAGGTCGCCCAGAAGTCGAGCACGACCACGCGACCCTTGAACGAAGCCAACTCGACGGACTTGCCCTCGAGGTCCTTGAGCGAGAACGCCGGGGCGACGTCGCCGGGCCCGATGAGCGTCTCGAGCTCGCCCATGCTCGCCACGGCCTTGCGCGCGCCTGCGTTGAAGGCGATGGCGCCCTTCTCGACCGCCTTGGGAGCCATGGCGAAGTCGATGCCGACCGTGAAGCCCGGAGGCGCGCCCTCGGGCGAGAAGACGAGCTTCATCGAGCTCGGCAGGTTGGTCTTGGCATCGGTCACGAGCAGCACGTCGCCGCGCGCATCGGTGAGCAGGATCTCGTTGCCGGCTGCGCCCGAGCGGAAGCCAGCGACCTTGGGCTCCTCGAGCACCATGAGCTTCATGGCGCTCATTGGGGGCACCGACGCGTCGCGCAACTTGATGTGCGGCATCGGCAGTTCGAGGCCCATGCTCGAGAGGGTCTTCGCGACCGAGCCGTCAATCGGCTGCGAGAGGTACTTCTTCTCGTTGGTCGGGACGACCATGTTGAGCTTGCCGTCGACGGCATAGAATTCCATTTGCTCGTTCTTGATCTGCATCGAACCCTCGGGTCCGACGACGACATCGAACGAGTCCTTCTGCTCGCCCATCGGGGTCTTGACGGTGTACGAGAAGGTGTCGGTCATCCACGCCGCATCGCGGAAGGCCTTGACCATCGCGTCGAACGCAGCCTGACCCTTGGCCACCGAGGCTGCATCCTTCTCGCCGTCCTTGAAGCCAGAAGCGTTGTTGGCGGGCATCTGCCCAGCGAGTGCGCCGAGCGGATCGGCCATCGGGGCGTTGGGATCGGGTGCGCCGTCCTGCGCGAGGCACGGCATGGCCAGGCCAAGGGCAAGGACCGTGGCAGCTGCACGGGCAGTGGTCAACATCATCTGAGGCTCCATCGCGGCGCGCGGCCGCTCAAGGGGGAACGCCAAGGTTGCCGCACACCGACACTGCCTCGGGCGAACATGATCGGAGCGCAGATGCTAACGCCCTTCCCGTGCGCGGGTTGACGGCACCGGGGTGTACCTCAAGCAGCGGACGCAGCACGAACGAGCGCCCCTCGAGCCGCGGGTGCGGCACGTGCAGCCCCGGCTCGTCGATCACCGCATCGCCAAAGAGCACCAGGTCCAGATCGAGGGTGCGCGGACCGTTGCGCACCGCGGCGTCACGCACCCGGCCCAGCCCGGACTCGATCGCCAGCAGCAGCTCCAGGAGCGTGCGCGGCGCCATAAATGTCGTGACCGCCACGACGGCGTTCAGGTAGTCACGCTGTCCTGCTGGGCCACCCACGGGCACCGTGCGATGGATCGAGCTCGCGGCGATGACACGAACCCCCTGCACCGCATGCAGGCGTCGAACCGCCTCGTCGAGGATCCACGCGCTGTCGCCCTCGGGCAGGTCGAGGTTGCTGCCCAAGGCGATGCACGCGATGGTCTGGGTCATCCGACCTCCCACAGCAACTTGCGCTCATCACGACCGAGGATCGCCAGCCGGAGCATGACCTGCGCGAGCGCGGTGGCGCGATCACGAACCATCGTCCGATCGCCCGTGATGAGGAAGCGACGCGGTCGCAACGCGGCGAGCTCATCGTGCACGTGGATCCAAACCGTACCCACCGGCTTCGCCTCGCTGCCGCCGGTCGGACCGGCCACGCCCGTCGTGGCGACGCCGAATCGCGCGCCCGCAGCGTGCGCTGCCGAACGTGCCATCGCTTCGGCGACCTCGGGCGAGACGGCGCCATGGCGCTCGATCAACGTTGGATCCACGCCCACGCGCACCTTGGCTTCATTGGCGTAGGTGATCCAACCGGATCCGAACCACGCGCTCGAGCCGGAGACGGCGGTCAGCGCCCGCGCCACGCCACCACCGGTGCAGCTCTCGCACGTGGCGACCCAGGCACGCTGCGCCACGAGCAGCGCACCGATCGAACCCGCGAGGGTGTCGGCATCGCGTCCGAAGCAGAGCGGCCCCCACGCCTCCTCGACCGCGGCGATGGTCGACTCGACCGAGCCATCGGTGCAGGCATCACCGGTTGCACGGATGCGCGCGGCAAGCGTCGTGCCGCTCACGGTGATCCCGACCATCGGGTTGCGGCCTCGGTCCATGAGCGCACCGAGCCGCTCGGCCGCCACGCTCTCGGGCAGACCGCACGCGAGCACCGTCTCGCACCGCACCGGTGCCTGACCGACGTGCGCCCGCACGGCAGCCGCCACATGATCGCGCCACATCGGGTGCATCTCGTCCGGCGGGCCCGGCAGGCTGGCCACCAGCACACCGTCGAGCGTGCCCATCAAACCCGGCGCGGTCCCGAGCGGATTGGGAATCATGCGCATCCACGAGGGACGCAGCGCCTGCTTCAAGTTGCTCTCGGGCAGTCGGCGGCCACGGGCCTCGAAGCGCGCGCGCAGCGCGACTTCGGCTTCAGGTTCGTGCACGAGTCCGGGGCCGGCCAACGCAGCGAGGGCCTCGCGCGTGAGATCGTCAGCCGTCGGTCCGAGCCCGCCCGTGATGATGATCACCTCGACGCGCGGCATGGCACCCGCGAGCGCATCGACGAGCCCCTGCTCATCGTCGCCCACCGTGGCGTGCAGGATCGGGACCACGCCGAGCTCCACCAGCCGCTGCGAGAGCCACTGCGCGTGCGTGTCGAGCGACTGGCCGAGCGAGAGCTCGTCACCAACGGAGAGGATGGCAGCCTTGGCCATGCGGCAAGCGTAGGGCGCAATCGCCCATGCGTGCCGAGGCTCCGTACACTTCGCACCATGATGCATGTGGCCGATCGCTTGCTCTCCGCCGTCCAGCGTTGCGGCGCACCGTTGTGCGTTGGGCTCGACCCGGTCGTGGGCAAGCTGCCCGCGGCGCTGCAGACCTTGGGAGCGACCAAGCCCGCCTCGGCCATCGAGTCGTTCTCGCTCTCGGTGCTCGCAGCCTGCGTTCGCGTGGCACCCGTCGTCAAGATCCAAAGCGCCTGCTACGAACGCTACGGCGTCGATGGCATGAAGGCGCTCACCGCCACGCTCGAGTCGGCGCGCGAGCATGGGTACGAGGTGATCCTCGATGCCAAGCGCGGCGACATCGGCATCAGTGCCGAGCACTACGCGGCGGCGGCGTTCGAGGCCGCGCACGCCGACTGGGTCACGGTCAATGCCTATCTGGGTGCCGATGGCCTGGCCCCCTTCGTGAAGCACGACCATGGGGCGTTCGCGCTCGTGCGCACGAGCAATCCCGGCGGCGATGCGCTGCAGTCGTTGCGCTTAAGCGACGGCCGCTCGGTAGCCGAGGCGGTGGCCGACCTCGTCGCTGATGCAGGCAAGGCCACGCTCGGCGGAGCGGGCTACAGCTCGCTCGGCGCCGTCGTGGGCGCCACCAAGCCCGCCGATGCCGCGCGGCTGCGCGGTCGCATGCCGCACACGCTGTTCCTGGTGCCGGGCTACGGCGCACAGGGTGGCGGCATCGCGGACATCAAGCCCTGCTTCAACGCCGACGGACGCGGTGCGATCATCACCGCCAGCCGAAGCATCATCTACGCCTTCTCGAGCGATGACGATGACTGGGCAGGCTCCATCCGTCGCGCCGCCGAGTCCACGCACCGCGAACTCGCTGAAGGGCTTCGCGCATGAACCTTCCCCGGCTCCTGATCGGCGTCTTCATCGTGGTGCTGGTCTCGCTGCCGCTGGCGCTGCGACGCAGTGCGCCCGGCGTGGCCAAGGGTGTGCCGAGCATCGTGGTCATCACCCCGCACAACGAGCAGATCCGCCATGAGTTCGGCCGAGCGTTCGCGCGCTGGCACGAACGCGTGCATGGAACGCCGGCTGCCGTCGTGTGGAGCACGCCCGGCGGCACCAGCGAGATCCGCCGCATGCTCGTGGCCAGCGTCGAGAGCGACTTGCTCGCAGGTAAGCCTGTGGGCGGCGATGCCGACCTCCTGTTCGGCGGCGGCAGCTACGAGTTCGATCTCTTGTCGAAGCCCATCAGCGTCACCGTGGATGGCGAGCAGCGCTCGGCGACCGTGCTTGAACCCGTGGTGCTTCCCGAGGGCTTCCTCAATATGGCCTACGGCGACAACGACATCGCCGGCAACCGGCTCTATGCGCCGGATGGTGCGTGGTACGGCGCTGCGCTGTCGAGCTTCGGCATGGTCTACAACGGGCGGCTGCTCGAGCCGCTCGGCGTACCGGCTCCTGCTCGATGGCAGGACCTGGCCGATCCGCGCCTGGCCGGCTGGGTCGCGATGGTGAATCCCGCGCAGTCGGGTTCGGTGGCCACGGCCTTCGAGACGATCCTGCGCCGGTGCGGCTGGCAGGATGGCTGGCGCATCCTGCGCCGAGCGGCCGCCAACGCGCGCACCATCGCTGCGTCGAGCAGCCGGATCCCGGTCGACGTCGCCGATGGCGAAGCCGCGGTCGGCGTCTGCATCGACTTCTACGGTCGCTTCGAAGCCCAGGCCTTGATCGACGATGCGCGCCTTGCCGGCAAGGAGCCCGATGGCCGGCTGGCCTTCGTGGATCCGGTCGGCGAGACCGCGATCGATGCCGACCCCGTGGCCATGCTGCGCGGTGCGCCGAACCCGGAACTCTCGCGCCGCTTCATCGAGTTCTGCATCAGCGACGAGGCGCAGGCCCTGTGGCAACTTCCGCGCGGCTACGCAGGCCGCATCGAGGGCCCGGAGCAGTACGAGCTCCGTCGCCTGCCGGCGACGCGCCGCTTCATCGGCCGCTTCGTGACCGAGACGATCGATGGCATCGATCCTTTCGCCGTTGCCGCGCCGCTCTCGAAGGATTCGAACATGCGCAGCTTCATCGCGCCGCTCTTCAGCGGCCTGTGCATCGATCACCACAAGGCGCTGCGAGCGATGTGGAAGCGGATCATCGATCACCCCGCCTATCCCAAGCCCAAGGTCGGCGAGCACGCCGAGCTCGTTCGTGCGGACGAGGTCAGCGACCCTGAACTCAAGGCCCTGCTGACGGCCTTCGATGCCATGCCGATCCTGCCCGCCCCCGACGGAGCCACCAAGGCGCTGTGGGATCCCGCCAATCTGTCCGCGCTGCGTGCCGGCTGGCTCAAGGGCGAGTGGAAGGACGCTGGTCTGTGGCCTGCGGGCACCTCGCCCGCGATCGACCTGCGCCGACGCTGCGCCGCACTCGTCGCCGAGCAGGCTGGGCTGATGGATCAGGCAGCCGCGCGATGAACGCCATGGATCCGCGTCCCGTTCACCTTGACTTGGTGCGCGACGAAGCACTGTCGATCACGTGGGACGACGGCCACGCGAGCCGGCTGCCGGTGGCGCTGCTTCGGCGCATGTCGCCCAGCGCCGACCAGCGCCAGCTGCGCGAGGAGATGGCCTCGAACCCGCTCACCGTGCTCCCGTCGCGGACCTTCGATGCACCCATCCGCGCGGAGTCGATCGAGCTCGTGGGCAACTACGCGTTGCGCATCCGCTTTAGCGATGGCCACGACACGGGCATCTATTCGTGGCGGTACCTGCGGAGCCTCGATCCCGAAGGATCGAACGGCTGATGGAGTGGATCCTTGACCCAGCGCTGCCGCGCCCGAGCCGACTCGCGCTGCCCGCGGGTGCGTGCACGGCGCACGCCACGGTTGATGGCGTGCGACTGAGTTCGGGCGTCGCGCACGTGAACAACGTCGAGTACGTGCGATGGGTTGATGAACTCGCCGCGCTGCACGCGCACGAGCTCGGCCACGGGCGCCCCGCGATGCTCGAGGCAGGCCGCATGTGGTTCGTGGCCCGACATGAACTCGACTACCGCGCGGAGTGCTTCGCGGGTGATCGCCTGCACGCGGCGACCTGGATCGAACGCATTGATGGCGCTCGAGCGTGGCGGCGTACGGCGATCTGGCGTACACCGGAACAGATTGTGCTGAAGGCACTTACGGCGTGGGCGCTGGTGGATCTGGCCACGCGCCGCCCGGTTGCGCTGCGCTCAATCGCCGGTGCGGCCGCAACGAACTGAGCCAATCGCGGAATCACGTCGCGCAAAATTGAAGGTCCGGAGCAGGGCCTGACGAATAACACGGTGCAGCAGGGACGTGAGCTGCTCAACCAAGCATCTTTCTCCCCTCCGCTCCGCTGACCCGATCCGTTGGGTCAGCGGAGTTTTTCGTTGGCGCACCGAGTTGCCGACCCGAGTCCCTGCACGGATCATCCACGCATGCTTGCGCTCCTCTTGGCCCTAGTCGTCGTCCCTCCCTTCACCGATGCCCCCGATGGCGGCGCACGCGAGGGCCAGGTGGTGGAATCACCGGCACCCAAGCGCGACCTGCGCATTGCGATCCTGCCCGATCGCACCACCGGCCGCGACTGGGGCCTTCCCTACCTCGATGCCGCCGTCGAGGACCTCAATCGCCTCAAGCCTGATGCCGTGTTCTGCGTCGGCGACCTGATCCAGGGCTACACGCGCCGACCCGAAGTGTGGCAGTCGCAGATGAACGCCTACCTCAAGCGCGTGAAGGCACTCGACATGCCGTGGTACCCGACCGCCGGTAACCACGACGTCATTGCCGGCACGCGCGATCCGGGCGACCGCCGCTTTGCCGAGCTCTACCGCCGTGAAGTCGGCCCATTGTGGTACGCGGTTGATCTTGATCGGCTGACCGCGATCATCGTCTACTCCGACGAGAACCTCGATGACCGCTCGATCACGCTTGGTGACGAGCAGTTCGCCTGGCTGAAGGGACAACTCGAGCGGGCGAAGGCGCGTGGCGTGCCATCGATCCTGCTCATGCACCGCCCGCTCTGGCGCTATCGCGAGGTCGGATGGGACGAACGCGTGCACCCGCTGCTTGCCCCGGCGGGAACGGTCGCCGTGATCGCGGGCCACTTCCACAGCATGCAGCGCGACCCAGATCGGGACGGGGTGCAGTACCACATCCTCGGGACCTGCGGCGGCGCGATCGACCAGCACCCGCTCACGGGCCAGCTCCAGCACATCTCGATGCTTGACCTCAAGGACGGTGCGGCCGAGGTCTGGCACCAGTTCGCCGGTGCCACGCTGCCGGGCGATTTCATCGTGGCCGAGGACCAAGAGCGCGCCTTCAAGCTCAAGCGCGACGAGAAGACCGTGACGATCTCGGGTTCCCTGCCTGAGCCCGGGAGCGGTGGGCTTGACGACGCCCCGCTCACCGTCGCCATCAGCAATCCGATCGATCAGCCAATCACGGCGTCGGTGAGGTTGCGCGATGGCAACGGCGAGGAGTGGATCGTGCCCGGAGAGCCGGCCGTCAGCCGCACGCCTCGCGACACCCTCAACCCAGCGGTGACCGACCTCGACAGTCCAGTCACGATCGATCCAATCACGCCGACCACGATCGCACCGCGCGCCAAGGTCTCCATCCCACTGGCGGTGGACTGCCCGGCCCTTGCCGCACCGCTTCGTGCTCCCGAGGCCGTGGTCGAGCTGAGTTTCACCGACTCCAAGGGACGCACCGTTCCGGTTGCCGTGCGGCGCCGCCTGCCGATCGCGCGCACGCTCATGCCGGGCGTTCCCATGCCGCTCGAAGAGTGGGAGTGGACCCCCTACGCCACCGATGACGCACCGCCGACCGTCACGGCCGAGCGATCGGGCGAGTCGCTCGTTCTGACCGTGCGGGTGCCCGACGATCGGATCGCCGAGTCGTTCCCCGCAGCCACCAAGCGCCGCGATCGGGCCACGAATCCCCTGGTCGATGCCATGGCGATCCGTCTGCATGGGGCGGGCGAACCAGCCGCGTGGACCTGGGAACCCTCGACCGCCTCGGTGCTCGGTGCGCCCAATGGACCGACGTTCGAGCGCGTGCCCTCGACCGATGGCTGGTCGGCACGGTGCACGATCTCCCCCGAGCTCCTCAAGGGAGTCAGTGGCATCAACATCGGCGTGGCCGACAACGACGACACCTTCCACACCCAGTGGAGGTGGTTGTCGCCGAGCGATCTTCCGGCGACCCTTGGCGTGAACCAGCGCTGACTCCGCGTCGTCTTTCTGCTATCGTTCCACCCAACCAAGGAGTCCACCGATGAAGAAGACCCTCATCCTGTGCAGCATCCTCGGCGCATCCATGCTGACCGCGTGCGGCGGCGGCGGATCGTCGAGCACCGCAGTCCGCGAAGACCAGAAGCGCAAGCCGCCTGCGGCCCAGGTCCAGGCGCCTGACGATGCCTTCAACGCCAACCGCAAGCTCCAGTCGAGCAGCGGCGCGGCGGGCGTCGAGCCCCCGAAGAAGAACTGATCGATCGCCCGGTCAATCGGGCCTTCGAACGACAGTCCAACCAACGGCAACGCCCCGGCCTCGCGCCGGGGCGTCGTCGTTCATGGGTGCTTCGTGCGGCCGGCCACCGTGCGCACGGCAGCGCGCTCGATCAGTTCCCCAGCATCAGGTCGCGCAGAATCTGCAGGCCTTCGGCGAGCTGGGCATCGTTCACCGCATACGAGATGCGGAAGTGCGTGTCGCGTGCGCTGAAGACGCCGCCGGGCACCACGAGCACGCGCCGCTCGAGCGCCTTCTCGCAGAACCGCGTGCCGGTCATGCCGAGCCGTTCCGGCACGGGCACGAAGGCGTAGAACGCGCCCTCAGGCCTGGGCAGGTCGACGACGCCATCGAACGCCTTGAGCACCATGTCGCGCCGACGCTCGTACGCCAGGAGCGCGCCCGACAGGTCGCACCGGTAGGCGTGCGCAGCCGCCACCTGCAGCGGCGTCGGTGCGCACACGTAGGTGTACTGCTGGAGCTTCGTCATCTGCTGGATCAGGTGGATCGGCCCGGCCGAGTAGCCCAGGCGCCAGCCCGTGCAGCCGTAGGTCTTGCCGAAACCACGGATCACGAGCACATCCTTCGAGAACCGCGCGGGGCTCGGCGCTTCAGGCATGCCGAAGACGAACTCGTCGTAGATCTCGTCGCTCACCAGCTGCAGGTTCCGGCCCCTGCACAGGTCGACGATGTCACGCAGCTCGGCCTCGTTGAGCACGGTGCCGCACGGATTGCTCGGGCTGCAGATGAGGACGGCCTTCGTGCGTGGCGTCAGGCACCGCTCGATGCGGTCGGCCGTCATGCGGAAGTCTGGGTACGTATCGCAGTACACCGGCACGCTGTTGGTCATGTGGCACAGCTGCGGGTAGTGCAGGAAGAAGGGATCGGGCATCACGAACTCATCGCCCGGGTCGAGCAAGGCCATCGCCACTAGCAGCAGCGCGCCGCTCGTGCCCGAGTTGATGAAAAGCCCAAGCGAGCCATCGTTGTGCCAACCGATGTCCCGGCCCACGTGCGCCCATGCAGCCTCAAGGAGTTCCGGCACGCCGACGGTCAGCGAGTAGCCGTTGCGGTCGTTGCGGATGGCATCGATCGCGGCCTGCTTCATCGGCTCGGGCACCGGGAAATCCGGCTGGCCGATGCTGAGGTTGATCGGGTTCTGGAGCTTCAGGCCCGACTCGAGGATGCGTCGGATGCCGCTGGGCTGCATGCCGCGGGCGCGGTCAGAGATCAGGTGTTCGAGGGGGTGGCTCATGGGGTCTCCGAAATGAAGCGCCCCCGGTGGATGCCGGGGGCGCGAGGAGTCTAGCGATGGGAGCCGGCGCTCACTTCTTCTTGGCGGCCGGAGCAGCCTTGGCAGCCGGCGCGGCCTTGCCGCCCTTGGCCTTCGGATCGGCGGCAGCTGCATCGCCTTCCTTGGCCTTCTTCTTGCCGGCGGCGGCCTTGATGCTGCGGACCTTGACCAGGCCGAGCGCGCTGTTCTTCTCCATGCTGAAGCGCTCTTCAGCGCTGAGCTTGGCGATGCGCTCGGTGCGCGTGAGCACGTTGCGGTGCTGCGCGAGGGCGCCGGACTTGGTCTTGAGGCTCGGGTGGATGCTCATGGTCGTGTTCCTTCAGTCGTTCGTGCGCGGGACTCAGCCCTTGGACTTCTCGAAGTAGCAGTCGCTCAAGTCCGGGTTGCCCGCCTTGGCTGCCTTCCACAGGCGACCGACGGCCTTGACCTCGTTCTTCAGCGCCTCCGCGGCTTGGTCCGACCCGGTCGTGGACGCGGGAAGGACGATCACTTTGGAGAGTCCGGCATTATTGCCGGAAACCTGCCACGCATCAAGCCCCTTGCTGCGCAGGAACGCGGTGAGCTCCGCCGCCGGCGTGGCTGCGCCGGTCATGACCACCAGATAATTGAGTCCTGCCTTGCGAGGATCGCCGCCTGCAGCTGCAGGAAGCGCTGGCTTTGCTTGAGATAACGCAGGCGTGGACGCGGGTGCGCCGTTCGCTGCAGGACCGGGTGGCACCGTCGTGCCTGGTGCCGGCGTGGGCCGCGCGCCTGACCCGCCATCCTTCGATGCCCCGTCGCGCAAGAGCACGATGCCCACCACGACGACCGCGACCGCGACCAGCACGCCGAGGATCGCCCACGCCTTCCACGGACGGCGAGGTTCGATGGCACCGCTGCCGAGCGAGAACCCCGCCCCCGACGGACGGCTGGGCGAGGGATCGCCTACGCCCTTGCGCATGAGTTCATACAGAGTCGCTTTGCGACGGCGCTGCATGGTGCGGATCGTAGCGATTCAGGCGGGTCTGACGAGGCCCATCGCCATGACCTGCGCCATGGCCACCCCGCCGGCGTGCGTGAGCGACAGGTGCAGGCGCTCCACGCCCCGTTCCGAAGCCGTTCGAGCCACAGCGCCCGTCAGGCTGACCCTGGGCGCACCGAGCGCATCATGGCTGACCTCGATCTCGGTCCAACTCATGCCATCCCGCATGCCGGTCCCAAGCGCCTTGAGCACGGCCTCCTTGGCGGCGTAGCGGGCGGCAAGCCGCTCGATGCGGTTGCGCGAGCGAGCGCAATAGGCCTGCTCCGCCGCGGTGTAGACGCGGTCCAAGAACGCTTGCTCGTGATCGCCCAGCATGCGCTCGATGCGCGCGCAATCCACGAGGTCAATGCCGATCCCGATCACCTCATGCATGCGCGGCTCCTCGCGCAGCCACGGGGCGATCGAGCCAGCGATCGAGCGTGGAACGGATGCCGGTCGAAGCTTCGCCCCAACCGCGCGCATCGATCACGGGGTGCGCCCTGAAGCCGATCGTGGCGAGCGTGGCAGCCAAGGCCAACGCATCGAGGCGTGCATCGCCCGGCTGCAGGACCGGACCGCGATGACCGCTGCGCAGGAGATCGACCAGTCGAAGGCCGGCCAAGCGCGAGCCCGCGCGGGCGCATGCTGCATCAACCGACTCACCCGCCGCCAGCAGCACCGGTGGATCGATGGCGATCGCCGCGGGGCCATCGGTGTCATGGCCGCCGCCGAGCACAGCCAGCGTCACGCCGCGTCGCTGCGCCTCGGCGATGACGGCCGCACGCACGGCGAGCGCCGTCGCGTGGCC
>CAMDAQ010000016.1 GCA_945888705.1 Singulisphaera sp. GP187 | reverse complement strand
TCGATCGAGATCGCCACATCGCTGCGACCCTCGGCGCGAAGCCATGTCGCCAGCGCACGGATCACGCCCTGCGTCCGTCGAATCTGCTCGGGCGCATCGATGCGCTCAGCGCCGGGCCGCGTGCTCTCGCCACCGACATCGATGATCATCGCCCCCGCACGCACGCACGCCTGCGCATGCTCAACGGCGCGATCGCCGCTCCAGAGCCCGCCGTCGCTGAAGGAATCGGGTGTGCAGTTGAGGACCGCCATGAGCAGCGGACCGGCCTCGAACTGCAGTTCACCACCGCGCACGCGCCACGACTTCGCGGACGCGCGACGGGGACTCGCGTGAGCCATCGATTCGCTCACGGAGCAGACTCGCCATCGGCGGGCGTCGGCGCGCCGGCGTCGCCATCGGCCGCGGGGCCTCGATCGGCCGCGTACTCGGCCATCGCGGCGAGCACCGCGGTCGGCACCACGACGGCACCCTCGATGCGGCCACCGCGAACATCGAGCGCCACGCCGATCGGTTCTGCACGGCTGGGCACCGGCGGCAGCATGTCGGTGCCGCCGCCGAAGGAACCAGCGATCTGACGCGCGGCCTTGAACACTTGGCCGATGCCGAGGAACCCGACGACATCGGGCTTCGCCACCATCCACTGCATCATCGACTTCACGACTGCATCGTCGGCAAGCGTCGCACCACGGCCGGCCTGTGCATCGGTGGCTCGCGTCAGCACATCGGGTCGTTGGCTGTAGGTGACGACGAGCCCGCCGCTGCCCGCACGCGCGAAGCCGTGCATGCCACGATTGCCGAAGATCGCCTGCGTTGCCAGCATCTGCATGGCACCTGCGGCGGCTTCGCGAGCCTGGCCATCGTCAGCGACCGGTTCAGGCTTGAGTTCGAACGCCGCGGCCGTGGTGCCGTCCTTCAGCGTGCGAGCATCCTCCCAGCTCGGGGTGAGCTTGAGACCACCCGCCACGCCGCCCATCTGCATCAAGCGATCCTTGAAGATCCCCGCGACGGCGGCGGGATCCTTGGTCACCACCACGAGGCTGCTGTCGTTGAGCAGGCCGCCGGCCATCACGCCGAGTTTGCTCGGGTACGCGCCGAGCTGCACACCATCGACGAGGTCCGCCGCATCAAGGAGCCATGCCGGAAGCACAGCACCCGTCGGATCGATCGCCGCGGCGAGCGCCTTCAGCGCAGCGCCACCGCCCACGGCACGCACATCGATCGAGAGTGCGCCGTAGAGCGCCGCCTTGGGCAGGAGCGAGAACGGCGCAGGCCCTGCCTCGCCCGAGGTCAGCGCCTTGGCCAGCGCGCCCTCCGGCGCGAGCACCGCGATCGGCCGCAGTGCCAGGCCCAGCGCATCGATGTCGACGAGCACGATGCCGTGCTCGATCGAACCCACGAATGCGCTGGAGAGGCGCTGCAGATCCTCGCTCCGACCGGCGAAGCCATCGGTCGGCATGCCCTGCTCGGCCGCTCGGGCTTGCGCGATCGTGGCCGCCTGCTCACCCATCGTCTTGGCATGGCCAAGCGCGACGGGGCCGGCCCACGCCAGCACCTCCGCTTCGTCGACGCGCACACGCAAGTCATCGCCGACGAGCTTCATGAACGAGGCCGCACTGCCGCCCTTGGCATCATGGCCGGTGGCCAGCGCAGCCGTCTGGCTCACGATCACGTGCGATGCACCGAGTGATGCGAATGCCGGCTCGCCCATGAAGGTCAACGCGCCATCGGCACCCATGCCGAGCGAGGTCGCCAGCGCCTTCGGATCGCTCGCCGGAAGCAGGAGCGTCCAGGCCGCCTGCGACTCGTCGACCTTCGCATCGGCGATCGCGGTGCTGTACGCGACGATCGAGCCTCGTTCATCGAAGCCCTCGCCCACGCCAAGCCAACCCTTGAGCTGCTCGACGGGCTTGCCGAGCACGCTCGTCTCGGGACGATTCATGCGCGCCAGCGTTTCCGAGAGATCGGCACCGGCGCGCGCCAGATCCGGAATGACGACGAAGCTGATCGCCTGCGGCGGCACGTGCGCGAGCGCTGCTTCGGCATTGCCGGCGGCGCACGGCGCGGCAGCCAGCAGCGCAAGGACCAACGACGGGAGGCTCGACGCAGCATGTGGCATGGGCATGACGGGGCTACTGTACGACCGCGATGGCGGTTCAGGCCCATGACTCGCTCCACGACGGAACGATCGATGCGCTGCTCGGTGCAGCGGTCGTGACAGCGGTGGCCGTGGGCTTGGCGTGGCTCCTGCGCCGGACCGGGCTTCGCCACGCCGCCGTCTTGGCGGGCGTCGTGACCGGCATCATGCTCGGCCCGATGGTGCTGGCGCCAACCGCGCCCGCGGCCTTCGTGCGCTGGATCGATGGCGGCGCTGATGAGCGGATGGCGCTTCGCGATGCAGAGCGACTGGTCCAGGCCCGACGGGCAGCCATGCTGCATGCAGGGCGCGCACCGACGACGAGCGACCCTTCCGCCGCCGCGGAACTCGACGCCGTCGAGCGCTGCCGCGCTGCCGTGGCGCAAGCGCAGCTCGACTTCGCGGCGCCACGCCGCATGGTCGTGCTGGGTTTGGCCGCGTTGGCGATCCTCGCTGCGATGGCCGATCCGGGACCGCGTCAGTCGCTCTGGCAGCCGCCGGCGTTCGCGAAGGGAGCGTGGCTCGCGGCCGTGCCGATGAGCGCCACGCTCCTCTGCCTGGCATTCCTTGAGACCGAGCGCGGCACGGCGATCGCCTTCGCGCTCGCGGCATGCACCGCGTGCGCCGCCGTCGCGGCCGGCACCGATCGAGCCCTTGTGCACCGCGAAGAGACGACCGGCCCGCTCGCGCAGGCCGCGCGCTTTGCCACGGTGCTGGCGCTCGCGCCGCTGATCATCGGGTTGTGCGTGGCCGCGCACGGTGCGGTCGATGCGCAGCGAGCGAGTTGGGTGGCCGCGGCAGCGTGCCTCGTGGGCCTGTTCGTGCACGGCACGGGCGGACGATGGCTGCAACGAGCATCGAACGCTGCCATCGTTCCAGCCCTGTCAGCGCTGCTGATCGTGTCGATCGACCTGCGCACGCACGCGCACTGGATCACCACGGGCTTGGTCGCGCTTGGCGCCAGCGATGGCCGATGGCTCGGCGCATGGATCGGCGCGCGAAGTTCGGGCGCGCTCGATGGAGGCTCGCCCTCGCGCACGGCACTCGCCGCGCAGGGCGCAACCGTGGCACAGCTTGGATTCGCAGCGATTCTGGCGTCGACCACGACGATCCCGGCTTGGGGCATCGTGATGCTGGTGCTGGGAGCGCTCTACCTGGACATCACAGGCACGCTGCGGTTTGCCGCCGCAGGATCGCTGCGCGCAGCCGATGACGACGCGTGATGGTGCGTGTGCGCGTGCAGCGCCTTGATCGCACCGGCTCAGCCGAGTGGCGCGGTGCTCGCCCCGCTCAACCCACCTGCCCCACTCAGCCCTTCAGCGCCGACTCGATCGCGTCGAGCAGTTCCTTCGAGTCAGGCTTGACGCTGCTGCCGAAGAACCCGATCGGCTTACCATCCTTGCCGATGACGTACTTGGAGAAGTTCCAGCCCGGCAGCTTTCCGGTCTGCGTGCCGAGGCACTCGTAGAGTTCGCTCTGCCCCGCGCCCGCCTTAGTCTGCACCTTGGAGAACATGGGGAAGCTCACGCCGTACTTGCTCGAGCAGAACTCCTTGACCTGGGCCTCGGTGCCGGGCTCCTGCCCACCGAAGTCGTTGCACGGGAAGCCGAGCACGATCACGCCCTTGTCCTTCATCGAGTCGGCGAGCTTCTGCAGGCCTTCGTACTGCGGTGTGTAGCCGCAGCGGCTGGCCACGTTCACGATCACGAGGACCTTGCCCTTCCAGTCGGCGAGCGAGACCTCCTTGCCGTCGATGTCCTTGACCTTCAGGTCGAGCACCGTACGGCCCGACCACTTGGCCGAGAGCTCCGGTGACTGCGGCGCATCGACCGCACAGGCGGCGCCCGCGATCATGAGGGCTCCGGTGACGACGGCATGGCGGATGGTGTTCAGCATGCTGCCGCGTTCGCCGCCGGGGCACCGCTAGATGCACCCCGGGCTCCATCCCGCCGGGGGGCCGGACCAGCCCACGACCGTTCCTCGCCGCGCTGCCGCCGGGGTGCCCCCGACCGGCGCCTCACTCGACGGTCACGCTCTTGGCCAGGTTGCGCGGCTTATCCACGTCCTTGCCGCGCATGACTGCGGCGTGGTACGCGAGCAGCTGCAGCGGCACCACGGTGACCAGCGGCTGGAGCATTTCCGTGACGTCGGGGACGTAGAAGACATCTTCGGCCACCGTGCGGATGTGCTCGTCGCCCTCGGTCGCGACCGCGATGACGTGGCCGCCGCGGCTGCGCACCTCGGCGATGTTCGAGAGGACCTTCTCGTACTGGCTGTTCTTCGTGGCCACGAACACGACCGGCATGCCGCTGTCGATCAGCGCGATCGGGCCGTGCTTCATCTCGGCCGCGGGCATGCCCTCGGCGTGGATGTAGGAGATTTCCTTGAGCTTGAGCGCGCCCTCGAGGGCGACCGGGTAGTTCACGCCGCGGCCGAGGAAGAGCCAGTTCTCGCGCTCGATGTACTTGGCCGTCGCGGTGCGGATGTGGTCGTTGAGCGCCAGGACGCGCTCGATCTTCTCGGGGATCGCTTCCATCTCGCGCAGGAGATGCCCGACCATGTCCGGGCTGAGGAAGCGGCGGCGACCGATGAAGGTCGCCAGCATCGCGGCCACCATGACCTGGCCGGTGAAGGCCTTCGTGCTCGCCACGCCGATCTCGGGACCCACGCGCAGGTAGACGCCGGCATCGGTCTCGCGCGAGATGCTCGAGCCGACCACGTTCACGATGCCCAGCGCGGTGGCGCCGCGGCTCTTGGCTTCCTGCAGCGCGGCGAGCGTGTCGGCGGTCTCGCCCGACTGGCTCACGGCCACCACGACGGTGCCTTCCTCAACGATCGGGTTGCGGTAGCGGAACTCGCTCGCGAAGTCGAAATCGCTGGGAATCTTGGCCAGTTCCTCCATCAGGTAGGTGCCGACCATGCACGCGTGCAGCGCCGTGCCCTGGCCGACGAAGACCACGCGGCGCGCACGCGCGAGCTGGCGCGCGATGTCGCCGACGCCGCCGAGCTTGACGTCGCCGATGCGCAGGTCGATGCGGCCCTTGAGCGACGTGCGCAGGGCGCGAGGCTGCTCGTGGATCTCCTTGAGCATGAAGTGGTCGTAGCCGCCGAGCTCGATCTCCTGCAGGTCGATCTCGAGCTCGCGGACCTCGGCCGTGATCGGCAAGTTGTCGACGGTCGTGGTGCGGAACGACTCGCGCGTCAGGCGTGCGACGGTGTAGTCGGCCAGGGTGAACGCCTGCGTGGTGTGGCTGACGATCGCGCTCGCATCGCTGGCGACGACGTATTCGCCGTTGCCCACGCCGACCATGAGCGGACTGCCCTTGCGCGCGACCACGAGCACGTCGGGCTCCTTGGCGCACATCGCGGCGATCGCGTAGGCGCCCGTCACCTCGCGCAAGGCCGACTGAACGGCCTTCTCGAGGTCGCCCTCGTAGAGCTCGCCGATCAGGTGCGCGAGCACCTCGGTGTCGGTCTCGCTCTCGAAGACATGGCCCTTCTCGAGCAGCCAGGTCTTGAGCGCGGCGTAGTTCTCGATGATGCCGTTGTGGATGATGGCGATGCCGTGGCCCTGCTTGGCATCGTCGCGATGGGGGTGCGCGTTGAAATCAGTCACGCCGCCATGGGTCGCCCAGCGGGTGTGGGCGATGCCGACCGAACCCTCGAGCCCGCCCTTGCGCTCGATGGCTTCCTCAAGCGCCGCCACGCGGCCGATGCACTTGACCACCTGCAGGCCGGGACCGCTGAGCGTGCCGGCGCCCGCGCTGTCGTAGCCGCGGTACTCCAGGCGCTTGAGTCCTTCGAGCAGGATGGGAAGCGCCTGCCGGCGCCCGATGTATGCCACGATGCCGCACATGGGTGGTTGGTCCTTTGGCCGGGCCCTGGCCCGGTCGGGGTAGCCTACGAAACGAATCCATGGAAGGCGAAGCCACCAGCACGATCCACGCGAAGAAGTGGCTTCGTGAACGCAATCAGACCCTGCTGCGAGGCATGACCGACGCCCAACGGGCCGAGGGAAGCACCAAGATTGCCGAGTCGGTCTACCTGATCGCCACCGCGTGGCGGGCCAGCGGGGTCATGAGCTACCTCAACATGCGCAGCGAGCCCGACATGACGCTCCTGCACAACCCCTGGATGGCGGCGGATCGGCCCCTGATGGCCCCCCGCGTGGCGGCCGGCTCCGGAATCGCCCCGGTCCTGCTCAAGCGCAAGGATGCCTCGTTCTCGCTCGATGCCAGCGGCGTCCGAGCGCCCGACGGCGCGACGGTCGCCACCGAGGCGATCGACCTGGTGGTCGTGCCCGGGCTGGCGTTCGACCCGATGGGTCACCGCCTCGGCCGGGGCGGCGGCTACTACGACCGGTTCCTCCCCCGCCTGCGTCGACAGGCCGTGACCGTCGGCGTGTGCTTCGACGAGCAGGTCGTCGACCTGGTCCCGACCGACCCGCACGACTGGCGACTGCAGTACGTCGTCACCCCCACGCGCATCTGGTGGTTCGGCCGACTTCAGCCTCGATCTTCGGCGCTCTCGATGTAGGATCCCGCGCGTCGCCGCGCATGGTCGCGCGGCAGCCGACCAATTCGACCGGAAAGGATTCCGCCATGCCGTTCACTGGCTCCGCCCAATCGGGCAACCGCACACCTTCGACTCCTGGCCGCATCACGTGGGTGATCGCGGGCGCAAGCACGCTCTTCCTCGTCGCGAGCGTGCTGTGGTGGATGTCGGGATCATCGCCCAACGCCGCGCAGGCCACGCCCTCGCCGACCACCGACACGCAAGCCTCGGCAGCCGAGGTCATGGACACGACCACAACGCCAACGACCGATGCCACGACGCCGGCACCGACCGTTGACGCTGCGAGCGCGGCAGCCGAGAACGCCGCAGCCGCGAGCACGGTCAGCGCGCCGGCCACTCAGCCAGTCAATGCACTCGAGCCGCCCGATGCAGCGACGGCCTCAGGCGCACTCACGCCCGCCACGCGCGGCACGAACGTCAATCCCGACCCGGTCATCGTGAGCGCTCCCGCCACCGGCGAGACGATCGGCGACAAGGGCCCCGACTCGCCGGCGCCCCAGCCCGCGCGCGATCCGCTCGCTGCCGCGCCGATCGCTGCGCCCACCGTCGATCTGCCGACAGCGCTGGGCATGGTCGGCACCGATCCAATCGCTGCGCGCCTGCAGCTCACGCGCTTGATCGATTCGGGCACGCTCGCCCCGGATGCCAAGCGCCAGGCGATCGACGCGATCGCGACCGTGAACGCCTCGCTCTTCTTCTCGTCGACCGTGAACCCGGCTGATGCGTTGATGACGACCTACACCATCAAGAGCGGCGATGCGCTGAGCAAGATCGCGCGCAAGGCCGGCATGGCCGCGGACTGGCGCATGATCATGCGGCTCAATGGGATCAAGGATCCCAACCGCATCCGTGCGGGCCAGGTCCTGAAGGTGCCCACCTGCACCTTCCATGCCGTCGTGAACAAGTCGGAGTACCGCCTCTATCTGTATGCCGGCGAGGGTGCCGATCGCGTGCTCGTGGCGACCTATGCCGTCGGCTTGGGCGAGCACAACAGCACGCCCACCGGCGCGTTCATGCTCAAGCCCGGCAGCAAGCTCGTGAACCCCGAGTGGCGCAACCCGCGCACCGGTGAGTTCTTCAAGGCCGACGACCCGAAGAACCCGATCGGCGAACGCTGGATCGGCCTGCAGGGCGTCGATGCGGGCAACAGCAAGGCGATGAGCTACGGCATTCACGGCACCACCGATCCCGCGTCGATCGGCAAGCAGGCGAGCATGGGCTGCGTGCGCTTGAAGGATGCCGACGTCGAGGTCATCTACGAAGCCCTGACCGAGCCCAACAGCACGATCGTCATCGTGCCCTGACGGCACTCGCGGACGATCGTCCGGCACCTGATGGCGCCGCGCTCCTGGTGGGGCGCGGCGCTGTCGTTCATGGAACCTAGGATGCCCGCATGGACACGCGTCCGACGATCGCGATCAGCATGGGCGACCCGCTGGGCATCGGTCCCGAGGTCACGCTGAAGGCGCTGGCCGATGCCTCGCTGCGCGGCGTGGCGCGGTTCGTCGTGCACGGCCACAACGCCACGCTCACGCGCGTCGCAGAGCGCTGCGGGATCGTGCCGACCTGGTTCCGCGTTCGCGCTGGGAGCGACCGCGCGCAGGAATCGCTCGGCCAAGACGTGGTGGTGATCGACCATGCCGAGCTCGAGTTCGACCTCACGCGGCGGGCGAGCACGCGCGAAGGCGGCTTCGCGAGCAAGCTCTGGGTCGAGGACGCGATCACCGATGCCCTGCGGCCGCTGGGCGATCCACGACGGGCCGACGCGGTGGTGACCGCGCCGATCAGCAAGGAAAGCTGGTCGATGGCCGGCTACCAATGGCCCGGCCACACCGAACTGCTCGCGCACCGCTGCCGCTCGCGGCACCATTGCATGGGCTTCGTGGGCGAGCGACTGAAGGTCACGCTGGCCACCACGCACATCCCGTTGATGGAGCTGCGCGACACGCTCACGATCGGCCGCATCGTCGAGCCGATCGACCTGGGTCACCGGCTCTGCCGAACGCTCGGCATCGACAAGCCGCGCATCGCCGTGTGCGGGCTCAATCCGCATGCAGGCGAAGGCGGCCTCTTCGGCGACGAGGAGCGCAGGCTGATCCAGCCGGCGATCGACATCGCCGTGCAGAACGGCATCGATGCCCGCGGCCCCTTCCCCGCCGACACCGTCTTCATCCGCGCGCTCAAGGGCGAGTTCGACCTGGTCGTGGCGATGTACCACGACCAGGGATTGATTCCCGTCAAGCTCACCGGGTGGGAGGATGCCGTGAACGTCACGCTCGGCCTGCCGATCGTGCGCACGAGCCCGGACCACGGCACGGCGTTCGACATCGCGGGCAAGGGCAAGGCCGACCACCGCAGCATGCGCGCCGCGATCGAGCTGGCGATCAAGCTTTCCCGCGCACCGCGCGTGCCGGCGGGTCCGCCGCTGCAGTGAGCATCGATCGACGCACTGGGCGGTCGTTGTGGTTCAATCGTGGACGTCACGCATCGCGCTTCAAGCACCGGGGCGAGGCCTGATGCTCACCCCACCTTGGGCTTGGCCCGCCGGGTCGCCTCCGCGCGCGACACGGCCTCGCGCGGATGGAACTGCCAGATGACCTCGCGCAGCCGCTCGCGATCGACGTGCGTGTAGATCTGCGTGGTGGCGATGTTGGCGTGGCCCAGGAATTCCTGCACCACGCGAAGGTTCGCGCCGCCCACGACCAGATGCGTGGCGAAGGAATGGCGCAGCGTGTGCGGGTGCACGTCCTGCAGGCCGGCCATGGCGGCGTACTTCTTCACCAGCTGCCAGACCGCCACGCGCTCGAGCGGCCGGCCGCTGAAGGAGAGCAGCAGGCGATGCTGGTCACGGCCATCGGGAAAGCGCGCGAGTTCAGGCCGCAGGTCGCGCAGGTAACGCTGCGTCCACTGGATCGCCGGCAGCCCCACGGGCACCACCCGCTGCTTGCTGCCCTTCCCGAGGACGACGAGCGAGCCAAGGGTCTCGTTGAAGTCGTTGATCTTGAGCGCGCCGACCTCGCTCGCGCGCAGCCCGCCGGCATACATGAGCTCGAGCATGCACCGGTCGCGCAACCACAGCGTGCCGCAGGTCTCGGGATTGGGCGCTTCGACGAGCTTGCGCATCTGGCCGATGCTCAGCGTGCCGGGCACGCGCTTCCACTTCGTCGGGCGGTCGATCAGCCGTGCGGGGTCCTTCGCGATCTTGCGCTCGGCGTGCATCCAGCGGAAATAGACGCGCATGGCGGCAAGGTGGCGTGAAATGCTCGTGGGCTCCATCTCGCGCTCGCGCGAGAGCTGCTGGATGTGCTCGGTCACGTGCGCCATCGTCACGGCACCCGGATCGGCAATGCCCTTCTCGCCGAGGAACCGCCACAGGTCGCGCAGATCGCGCGCGTAGGCCTCGATGGTGGCCTTGGCCAGACCGGCTTCGATGCGGCAGAACGCCAGGAACTCGCGCACGCCGGGCCCTTGCGGCGGTGGTGTGCCGGGCTTGGCCGCCGTCGCGCCGGGTGCAGCCGCGGCGCGCGCACGCACCGGGCGCGCAGCACGCGCCGTCGCGATGGACTCAGGAGGGCTTGGTCGCGCGGCCTTGCGCATGGGATTCCATCAGTCCGGGCATCCTGCCCGGTGGGAGGATGCGTGCAGCGGCCTCAGGGCCGATCCTGGCACGCAACGATGCCTCGAGGTTGATGCGGTGGTAGATCGCGCAGCCGTGGAAGCCGCCATGGCAGATGCCGAAGGCATCCTCGAGCGCGGCCAGGCTGAAGCGCGACGCGCAACGCGAGTCGTTCGCGTCGATGTGCGGGCACTGGTTGCTGGGGCGGGCTTCCACGCCCTGACCTTATCGGCGAACGGCGCCCAGATCGAGAGTCCGCGGCCAGAAGCCGAGCCCGGCGGCCTCCTTGGCCTTTAGGAGCGTGGCCTCGGCGGTGCGGTTGGCGCGCGCGCAGCCATCTCGCAGGATGTCCAGGATCAGGTCGTCGCGGCCCTCGTACTGCGCCCGGCGCTCGCGCATGGGGGCGAGCAGCGCGTTGATCGCCTCGGCGACCTCGGCCTTGATGTGGCCATCGCCGATGTTGTCGCCGCGGGAGTAACGGTCGCGCAGCTCGGCCACGCGGGACTCGTCGGTCATGAAAGCATCCACGTACTGGAAGAGCGCGTTCCCGGTGTCGCCGGGTTCCGTCGGGCTCTGCCGGCCGGTGAAGATGCGGTTGACCTTCTTCTGCACGTCCTTGGGCGAGTCGCTGATGAAGATCGCGTTGCCGAGGCTCTTGCTCATCTTGTTCACGCCATCGATGCCCACCAGGCGGCCGACCTTGCCGACGTCGGCGCGCGGCACGGGGAAGACGCCGCCAAGCGCCACGTGCTCCTCGTCCTTCGCGTGCTCATCGACCTTGCAGTACATCTGGTTGAATCGTCGCGCGACTTCACGCGTGAGCTCCAGGTGCGGCACCTGGTCCTCGCCCACCGGCACGCCGACGGGACGGAACGCGAGGATGTCGGCGGTCTGGCCGACCGCATAAAGCGGGAAGCCGAAGCTGTAGGTCTCGCCGAGGCCCTTGAGCTCGATCTCGGTCTTCAGCGTGGGGTTGCGCATGACCCGGTTGAAGGGCAAGAGCATCGCGAACAGGAAGCAGAGCTCGGCGATCGCGGGGACTTCGCTCTGCAGGAAGATCGTGGCCTTGGCCGGATCGATGCCCATGGCGAGGTAGTCGCGCACGATCTCGATCGAATCGCGCCGGATCTCCTGAGGCTTGTCCGAACGCGTGGTGAACGCGTGCATGTTCGCCAGGATGAAGTAGCAGTCGTGGGAATCCTGCAGCTCCACGCGGCGCTTGACGCTGCCCACCCAGTGGCCAAGGTGCAGGCTTCCGGTCGGCGTGTCGCCCGTCAGGATCCGTGGCTTGTCGCTCATGGGGCAAGGAGTGTAGCCGTGCCCATCACGCGAAAGCCGTCGCCACGACGAGGTTCCCGAGGTTGAACGCCACGTGTGCAGCGACCGGCGCGACGAGCGAGCCCGTGCGCTCGGCGAGCCATCCGAAGCAGCACGAGAGCACCGCGAGCGAGGTCAACGACGCCGCTCGCGCGCCCTCGGGCACGCTGCCGACGTGCATGAGCGTGAAGACCGCCGACGCGATGAGCACCGCCGGCCACGGACCGAGCTCTGCGCGACGAAGCGCCTGCTGCACGAACCCGCGATAGAGGCCTTCCTCGAGGATCGGCGCGAGCACGACGGCGCTGAGCCCCATGAGCCACCACCATCCATCGCGCGTGCCCTGCACCATCTGCTCGAGCGTGCTGTGGCCGATCGCGGGCGGATCGATGCCGGTTGCCGCACGCTGCAGCTGGCCAGCGATCCAACCTGCCGAGGCCACGGCAGGCCACCACGCCACGAGCGCGGCAACGCCGAGCGCGATCGACCGGACCGGCGCGGTCCCGGCACGCGGCACGAGCTGCAGCCGGCGCATCCACAGGATCAGGCCGATCGCGACGACCATGCCCGCGCCCATTGCGGCAGCCGTCACGATCGCCGCCTCGCGCACGGTGAGCGATTCGGGGTCGATGGTGCCGGCAAGGCCAAGCGCACGTGCAGCGACCAGCGTGGCCACGCCGCCGGCGAGCCATGTGGCCACGCACATCGCCATCAGGTGCATGGGAGACACGAGCCAACCCAGCCCGGGGCGCCCATCGAGAGCAAGCCAGCGTCGGCGGAGCGCGATCGCCACGAGCGCGACGGCCATGGCCAGCATCGCCAGCGGCAGGACGGGCACCGAGGCAGGTGACGGCTCCGTGATCGCTGGTGCCGCAGTCATCGGCGACGCTGCTTCATCGGCCGCGCTTGCCCAGTCGCCCATCGCGGCTACGCTCACGAACCACGCCATGGCCAACGCCCTTGACAAGATCGTCGCGCGCAAGCGGCTCGAGGTTGCCGCGAAGAAGCGTGCCGCGCCGGTCGAGGGGCTGAAGGAGCGCATCGCCGAGCTCGGGCGACCGCGCAACTTCTTCCAGGCGGTCGTCGACCACGGCAGCACGAAGGGCACGCGCGTGATCGCCGAGGTCAAGCAGCGCAGCCCCAGCGGCGGGCTCATCAGGCCTGACTTCGATCCGGTCGACATCGCCCGACGGTATCACGCCAATGGCGCGGTGGCGATCAGCTGCCTGACCGACGAGGTCGACTTCGGCGGCTCGCTTGAGTTCATCCATGCGATCCGTGATGCAGTGCCGCTGCCGGTCCTGCGCAAGGACTTCATCATCGAGAGCTACCAGGTGTGGGAAGCGCGGGCCTACGGCGCCGATGCGATCCTGCTCATCGCCGAGTGCCTGAGCGATGCGCAATTGATCGACTACAAGATCCTGGCGGTCGAGCTGGGCATGAGCGTACTCGTCGAGGTGCACGACACCGAGAACCTCTACCGCGTGCAGCCGCACCTGTCGTTCCCGCACTCGGGCTACGCGCTCCTGGGCGTGAACAACCGCGACCTGCGGACCATGACCACGGACCTCGGTCACTCCTTCCGCATGGCGGAACTCGTCAACGACACGCACGTCATGGTGAGCGAGAGCGGGATCAAGACCCCGGACGACCTCAAGCGCCTGCGCGCGCACGGCATCCACATCGTGCTCGTGGGCGAGCACCTGCTGCGCCAGCCCGACCCCGGCACCGCGCTCGCCGAGCTGCTCGGCCGCGAACCGCGCGAGCCGGCGACCAAGCGCTGACGTTCACCCCACCGTCGTGCGCGCGAGCCGCCCCGCAGCGAGCAGATGCTCGGTGATCTGGATCGCGTTGAGCGCCGCGCCCTTGCGGATCTGGTCGCCGGCGACGAAGAGATCGATGCCGCGACGATCCGGCTGGCTCCAGTCCTGGCGGATGCGGCCCACGAGCACGTCGTCCTTGCCTGCCGCATCGATCGGCTCGGGGAACCGGTTCGCCGCGCGGTCATCGACCACCTGCACGCCCGGTGCAGCCGCGAGCAGCTCGCGCACGCGTGACTCCGGCATGTCGCCGGCGAACGTGAGGTTGATTGCCTCGCAGTGCGCCCGCAGCACGGGCACGCGCACGCAGGTCGCGGTCACACGCACGCTCGGGTCGGCCCAGATCTTGCGGGTTTCCAGCAGGAGCTTGCGCTCCTCCTCGTTGTATCCGTCGGCGCCGACCGCGCTGTTGTGGCTGAAGACGTTGAAGAGGTACTGGCGACCGAACACGTCGGTCGTGTACTCGCGACCATCGGCGAACTCGCGCGCCTGGCCCTCGAGCTCGCGCATGGCCGCAGCGCCGGCACCGCTGGCTGCCTGGTACGTGCTCACCACCATGCGCTCGATCCGCACGGCGCGGTGCAGGGGCGTGACCGCCACGAGCGCGATGATCGTGCTGCAGTTGGGATTGGCGATGATGCAGGGAGCACCGAGCGCATCGAGTTCGTGCGCATTGACCTCGGGCACGACCAGCGGGACGACCTCGTCCATCCGGAACGCGCTGGAGTTGTCGACGACCCACGCTCCGGCCCGCACGGCCGCGGGCGCCAGCGCCTTGCTCACGCCCTTGCCGGCGCTGAAGAGCGCCACGTCCACGCCCTCGAAGGCCTCGGGCGTCGCCTCGTGCACCGTGCACTCTCGCGCTCCGCAGCGCATGATGGTTCCCGCGCTGCGCGCACTGGCGAGGAGCCGCAGCTCGCTGCAACGCACGCCACGGCGCTCGATGAGCTCAAGGAACTCGACGCCCACCGCACCGGTGGCGCCGACGATCGCGATCACTGGGTCACGGGACATGACCGGGTTCTACCACGGCCCGGGTCACCGACCGCCGATCACTCGGTCGAGCCGACCAGGTAGAAACGGCGCACCTCGGCGTCGAACCGGGTGCCATCCTCGCGCTTGAGCGTGAAGGTGCCTTCCATGGTGCCCCACTCGGTCGCGAGCGGGCAGTAGCTGCCGTAGCGGAACGACTCGCCGGGCGCGAGCCGGGGCTGCTGCCCGACCACGCCCTCGCCCTCGACGACATGGCTGTCACCATCGGCATCCACGATCGTCCATCGCCGCGACACCAGCTGCACCGGCGTGGCTGAATCGTTGACGATCTGCACCTGGTACGAGAAGACCCACCGTCCATGCGCCGGGCTGCTCTCGCGCGCAAGCCATGATGGCTGCACGCGGACGGTGATGCCCTGGGTCGTGGCCTCGCTGCCGATGCAGCCGCGTTCCATGGTGGTCGTGGTCATTGCACGTGAAGGGTAGACGCCTGGCCAGTCCCGCGCCCGATTTCACGGAATCACTTGCGTTCGAGGCCGATCGTCGCCTGGAAGACCGGCAAAGGCGACTCGATCAGCTTGCGCCACTCAAGGTGGATATCGGTGTCCTTGTAGCCCGCGGGGGCCTTCACATGCACGTACAGGGGCACGCGGCGCGCCAGGACCATCGGCTCCGTCACGCCGCCGGAGGGCGTGGTCACGCTGAAGGCATCGGGATCGGGCGGCAAGCCATCGCTCGCCTGCCCCGCACTCACGACGGCGCCGTGAAGCGGCAGCTTGCTGCGCCGATCGATGACGCGGAAGCTCACTTGCCGGGTCTCACGGGCGCGCGCCATCACGTCCAGGCTGCGCGGCGTGCGCAGCTCAAACGATGCGCCGACGCGGCCCGGCGCCCGCACGACCACCCGGTTCATGAAGCCCGAGATGAACTCGACCTGCGCCAGGCCGTCGGCAGCAGTCGAGGCCTGCTGCACGGGCAGCCGGCCGCGCGACTCCTCGGCCCCCTGCTCCTTGAGGTAGATGAACGTGCTGAGGTAGACCGTCGCGCCTTCGACGGGGCGTCCATCCTCATCGCGCACGCGCACCTCGATCGGCGTGCGCGTGATCGGCACGAGCGGGAAGTCGATCGGCTCCTTGCCCCTGACCAGGTCGAAGTCGATCGTGGTCTCGCCTTCGCCGCGCAGCTCCGGCCGCACGCCGTCGTACGGCATCACGATCACCTGGCGCGGTTCGTAGCCGGGCTTGAAGACCGTCAGGCTCGTGCGCCGCGAGAAGAGCGTGAAGCCGGCCACGCCGTCGCCATCGGAGACGAAAGGCTCGTCGTCGCTCGCGAAGACCTTGAACCAGCCGAGCGTGTTCCGATAGACGTCCACGCCCTCGACCGGACGGCCATCGGGCTGCACCGCACGAAGCTGGATCGGTTGGATAACACAGCCCGAACACAGGGCCACGAGGGTCGTAGCGATGATGAGGAACGCGGCTCGCATGGGGTGGCCCGCCGCGGAGGCCGCGCTATACTGGCGCTCCGTCACTGGGGATTGGTGTAACGGTAGCACAACTGACTCTGACTCAGTTTGTCCTAGTTCGAATCTAGGATCCCCAGCTTCGATCGATCACGGCGCCTCCCCCTGCGGGAGGCGCCTGTCGTTGATGGGGCGCTCGTCAGCGCATCACGGCGTCCACGCCGTGAGCATCAGGCCGAGGTCGGCACCATCGACGACGCCGTCATCGTTGAGGTCGGCGACGCACCCGGCGCACGCACCCCATGCCGAGAGCAGCGCACCGAGATCGCCGCCGTTGACGAGCCCGTCGCCATCCAGATCGCCAGGTGCGAAGCCGCCGCCGCGCGTGAGCGCCGAGCCGGGGATCGCCGTCGTCGTGGTGCCCGGACCCGACCAGGCCATGATGAGCCCCGCGCCACCGCCGCCCTCGAAGAACTCCACGCGCAGGCGGTGCTTGCCGGCAGCGAGCGGGCGCGTGCCACGCACCGTCACCATGCCGTGCAGGCCGTCGTTGTTCGCCACCAGATCGTCACCGATCCAGAGCCGCGAACCGTCATCGCTCGTCACACCGAGCGTCCAGTACCCAGCCGTGGGAATCGTGATCCAGCCGTTGAAGGTCGCGCCGACGTCGTCAGCACGACCGCTGCCCGCGAAGACATCGGTCGTCGAGGCGTAGTTGATGTTCTCCACGACCGCCGTGCCGTAGGGGGTGAGCATGGAGTAGTCGGGCAGCGACGTGGGCGCACTGAGCTCGTACCAGGCTGCATCGAGGCCCGGCTGGTCACCCTGCACGACCACCGCGGGGCGACCCACGGCGACCTCGATGGTGACCTGTTCCGAGCTCGTCGCGCCGCTCACGGGCTCGACCAAGGTGTAGACGAGGGTCTGGTTGCCGGCGGCCGCGCCCACGTCATCGATCACGAGCACGTCGCGCGTGCCACCGGTGCCAGGCACCAGCCGAACCGCGCGACCAGTGCTGGTCACGGCATCGAACGCCTCGATGCGCAAGGGATCCATGTTGGGATCGAAGTCATTCGCCAGCACATCGAGCGTGATCGGCTGGCCCGCGATCGCGCGCACACGATCAGCACGAGCGACCGGCGGAGCAGGCAGCAGCGCCGAGCGGGCCTGCTCAACCGCGCGCAGCAAGTTGATGCGGCCCCAGCCGAACTCTTCGCCGTTGACGGTGCCGCCCCAGACATCGCACGTGTTCATCAGGACATGCTCGGCGTGCTCCGCCGTCAACTGCGGGTTGGCGGAACGGATGAGGGCCAGCGCACCATTGGCCACCGGCGTGGCCATGCTCGTGCCGCTTGCGAAACCATAGGTTCCGTCACGGATCGAACTCAGGATCGACACGCCCGGCGCAAAGAGGTCGACGCCTCGACCGAAGCCGCTGAAGCTCGCGCGCTGGTCGGACTGGTTGCTCGCCCCGATGACGAGCACGTTGGGGAAGTCCCAGCCTGCATGATCCGTGGCGGAATTGCCCGCAGCCCAGAGCATGCTCGCCCCGAGCGACCGCACGTACTGGCCGGTGGTCTCGATCGGTGCGTAACCGATGCCCGAGTAGCTTGTGGAGATCACCTTCGCGCCGTTCTCGGCAGCCCACTGCACGCCCTGCATCAGGTTCTCGTAGCTCGCGCCGCCGTTGGGGGCCTCGCTCACGCGGATCGGCATGATGCGGAAGTTCCAGCCCATGCCGCTCACGCCCACGCCGTTGTTGCCGGCCGCAGCCGCACACCCTGCCACGTGCGTGCCGTGACCGTTGATGTCGTCCAGCACGCCGCCGTCGGCTTCGGCCAGATCACTGGCGCTGTTGAAGCCCGGTACGCGGTTGAGAAGATCCTCGTGCGTGACGATGCCGGTATCCGTGACGGCGATGATCACGCCCCCCGCTGCGTCGGCCCGGTGCAGGTCCCATGCGGCGGCGGACTGCATCATGGGGTGGTGCCACTGCTCGACGTAGCGAGGATCGTTCGGCTCGCCGCACGGGTAGACCGTCCAGTTCGGGCAGACGTACTGGAAGAGGCCGGTCGACATGAGCTCCGCAGCCACACCGTTCTCCGCGGTGCCCGGCACCAACGGGCCGGCACCCACCACGATCACCCACTCGTCGGTCCGATCGTTGCGCCGGCCCGGCCACGCCGAGAGCCGCTTCATCGCGGCGGCACGGCCGGAAGCATCGAGCGACTGCAGCGGCCGCACAATGAGCTCTCCCGAGAACTCACGCTCACCACGCACCTCGGTGAAGTCAGCCTGGGCGGCGAGGGCCGACACGATGAACACGATCGAGGCGTAGACGAGCATCGACGAAGTATGGACGGGCATCGCCCGATCGACAACCGCCGCATGGGGATTCGGAGAAGGTTCTCGGGTCCTTCGCGCGCCGCGGCCGGGGAGCGCGCACTACGCTTCCCGGCCCATGCGCGTCGTCAGCCTGCTTCCCAGCGCCACCGAAGTGCTGTGCGCCATTGGCGGCCAGCACCTGCTCGTCGGCAGGAGCCACGAGTGCGACTTCCCGGCCGGGCTCGAGCACCTGCCGATCCTGACCGGCCAGCGCACGCATGCCGCCACGAGCGCCGAGATCGATGCGCAGGTCAGCGCCGCACTCGGCAGCGGGCAGTCGCTCTACACGCTCGATGTGGACCGCCTCCGTGCGCTCAAGCCCGACGTGATCCTCACGCAGGACCTGTGCGATGTCTGCAGCATCGATCTGGCCACGGTCCGCGGTGCCGCGGCCACGATGGATCCCAAGCCAGCGGTGGTGAGCCTCAATCCCACCACGCTCTGGCAAGTGCTCGATGATGTGCTCGCCGTGGGCGAAGCCGTGGGCATGGCCGACCAAGCGCAGGCCACGATGGTGCGACTGCGCGAGGGCTACTGGACCGCGGTCGACTTCGTGAATCCGTTCGTGCCGGGTCCGCCGACGCTCTTCCTTGAGTGGATGGACCCGCCGTTCGTGGGTGGTCACTGGACGCCAGCACTCATCAACGCTGCCGGTGCACGTCACGTCCTCAACGAAGCCGGCGCGAAGAGCCGCCGCGTGAGTCCCGAGGACCTGCTCGAGGCCGCGCCGGAGCGCATCGTCATCTGCCCATGTGGCTTCGGGCTCGACCGGATCGAACAGGAACTCGATGCACTGACCGCACAGCGTTGGTGGCCGCTGCTGCCCGCAGTCATGTCGGGCGATCCCGACGCGATCGTCCTCGTCGACGGCAACCAGATGTTCAACCGGCCGGGCCCGCGCCTGGTCGATGCCTTCCGCTGGCTGGTGGGATGGCTGAACGAACGTCCGGAACTCGTGCCGCCGGGCTTTCCCGCCCGTCGGCTGGCTGACGTGCGGCGCTGACGCCCACGACAAGCGGCCGCAGGGGCTGAAAACGGCCCTTTGGCCCGATCCATCATGACTGGCACGCCGTTTGTAGCGGTCCGCTGCCTCGTACCCCGAGGCACAAGGACACCACCACCATGGACATGAACCGATTCACCACCGCAGCCCAGCAGACGATCGTCGAGGCGCAGACCCGCGCCGCGCGTGAGCGCGCCAGCGAGTTCAGTTCGCTGCACCTGCTGGCGGCCATGCTCGCCGACCGCAAGGGCACGGCGCCATCGATCCTCTCGAAGGCCGGCGTCGATGCCACGCGCATCGCGCAGGTCGTCGAGGCCGAGCTCAAGCGAATCCCCACCGTGCAGGGCGCGCAGCCCACCGCCGGCAACGACGTCATGTCGGTGCTCGCGGCCGCCGACCGCGAGGCCGTGCGCATGAAGGACCAGTACGCCACGTGCGAGCATCTGCTGCTGGCCTGCGCCGGCGAGCGGTGCGAGGCCGCCAAGGCGCTCGCCGCGTGCGGTGTGCAGCGTGCGCACCTCGAGCGCGCGATGGCCGACATCCGCAAGTCCAGCGGCGTGACCAACGTGACCGACCAGGAGGCCGAAGGCAGCTTCGAGGCCCTGAAGAAGTACGCGATCGACCTGACCGAGCGCGCCCAGTCGGGCAAGCTCGACCCGGTCATCGGCCGCGACGAGGAAGTGCGCCGCTGCATGCAGGTGCTCTCGCGCCGCACGAAGAACAACCCCGTCCTCATCGGTGAGCCTGGCGTCGGCAAGACCGCGATCGTCGAAGGGCTCGCCCAGCGCATCGTCAGCGGCGACTGCCCGGAATCCATGCGCAGTTCGCGCATCATGGCGCTCGACGTCGGTGCGCTGCTCGCGGGCGCCAAGTACCGCGGCGAGTTCGAGGAGCGCCTGAAGGCCGTGCTGCGCGAGGTCGCGACCGCCGAGGGTCGCATCATCCTCTTCATCGACGAGCTCCACACAATGGTCGGTGCGGGACAGACCGAAGGCTCGCCGAGCGCGGGCAACCTGCTCAAGCCCGCCCTGGCCCGCGGCGAGCTGCGCTGCATCGGCGCGACCACGCTGAGCGAGTACCGCAAGCACGTCGAGAAGGACCCGGCCTTCGAGCGCCGCTTCCAGCCGGTCTTCGTGGGCGAGCCCTCGCTCGAGGACACGATCGCCATCCTGCGCGGCCTCAAGGAGAAGTACGAGTCGCACCACGGCGTGCGCATCCAGGACGGTGCGCTGCTCACGGCTGCGAGCCTGAGCCACCGCTACATCGCCGACCGGTTCCTGCCGGACAAGGCGATCGACCTCCTCGACGAAGCCGCAAGCCGGCTGCGCATCGAACAGGACAGCATCCCCGTCGAGATCGACGAGATCCGCCGTCACATCACCCAGCTCGAGATCGAGAAGACCGCACTGACCATCGAGAAGGATGAGGCCAGCAAGCGCCGCCTCGTCGAGGTCGAGCAGGAGCTCGCCGGCGAGCAGGAGCGCAACCGCGCGCTCACGGCCCGCTGGGAATCCGAGAAGAAGGAACTCGACTCGATCAAGGACCTCAAGCGCGAGATCGACGGCAAGCGCACCGAACTCGAGGTCGCCACGCGCAACGGCCGCCTCGGCGATGCCGCCCGCATCCAGTACGGCGAGATCCCCGAGCTCGAGAAGCGCATGGCCGAGACCGAGCGCACGCTGCGGTCACGCATGGCCGGCGGCGGCTCGCTGGTGCGCGAAGAAGTCGACCCCGAGGCGATCGCCGCGGTCGTCGCGCGCTGGACGGGCATCCCCGTCTCGCGCCTGGTCGAGAGCGAGCGCGAGAAGCTCATGCACCTCGAGGGGGAACTGCACCGCCGCGTGGTCGGGCAGGACGAGGCCGTGACGGCCGTGGCCGAGGCCGTGCGCCGCAACCGCGCCGGCCTGGGCGAGGCCAACCGTCCCATCGGCTCGTTCCTCTTCCTCGGACCGACCGGCGTCGGCAAGACCGAACTCTGCAAGACGCTTGCCGCACTCCTCTTCAACACCGAGGATGCGATGGTGCGCATCGACATGAGCGAGTTCATGGAGCAGCACTCCGTGGCCCGCCTGATCGGCGCGCCCCCCGGCTATGTCGGCTACGAGGAAGGCGGCCGCCTGACCGAAGCCGTGCGTCGGCGCCCGTACAGCGTCGTCCTCTTCGACGAGTTCGAGAAGGCACACCCCGACGTGAGCAACGTGCTCCTGCAGGTGCTCGACGACGGCCGCCTGACCGATGGCCAGGGCCGCACCGTCGACTTCAGCAACACGATCATCGTCATGACGAGCAACATCGGCTCGCAGGCGATCCTCGAGATGTCCGAGAAGGGCGAGCGCCACGAAGTCATCGAGGCGCACGTCCGCACGATCCTCAAGAAGCACCTGCGGCCCGAGCTCATCAACCGCATCGACGAGACGGTGATCTTCGAGCAGCTCAAGCGCACCGACATCGCCCGCATCGTCGACATCCAGGTCGCCAATCTGGCCAAGCGGCTCGAGTCGCGGCACATGGGCCTCACGCTCTCGCCGCAAGCGCAGGCGGCGCTGGCGAGCGAGGGCTACGACCCGCACTTCGGCGCGCGCCCGCTCAAGCGCGTGATCCAGCAGCGCATCGAGAACCCGCTCGCGGGCAAGCTGCTCGAGGGTGCCTTCGCCGAGGGCGACACGATCGTGGTCGACCACGTCGGGAAGTCGTTCACCTTCTCGAAGGTTGCGGCGGCGGTCGGTGCCGAGCTGGGCGACCATGGGGCCTGATCCAGGACATCACCCGTAGCATGGAGTCTCCACCAGGAGGCACCATGTCCAACGCGCCGAGCACTCCAGCCACGACCGTCCGCGAGAACGCTCTTCGACCCACAGATGGTTGGGCGATCATGCCCTTCCACTTCATCCTGCTGGGGTTGAACGTTGCCTCCATCGTGTACGGGGCTCGCGGCGATGGTTTCAGTCCCCTGCCGATCCCGATCATCGCAGGGATCCTCGGCATGGTCGTGTGGTTCATCCTGTGGGCCGGCTACTTCTCGGTGCAGCCGGGCGACAGCCGCGCGATCACCTTCTTCGGCGTCTACCGAGGCACGGTGCGCTCGGTCGGATTCCACTGGGTGAATCCGTTCAGCGGCAAGCGGCGCGTGAGCCTGCGCGTGCGCACGTTCGAGACCGGCAGCAGCAAGGGTTCCGACGTGACCGAGCCCACCACAGGCAAGGTGCTCGTGAAGGCCTCGCGCAGCCGCGGCATGCCGATCAAGGTGAATGACCGTGACGGCAACCCGATCGAGATCGCCGCGGTCGTCGTCTGGCAGGTCACCGACACCGCGCAGGCGATCTTCTCGGTCGACGACTACGAGAACTTCGTCGAGATCCAGTCCGAGAGCGCGCTGCGCAACCTGGCCAGCCAGTTCCACTACGACGCCCCGGACGACCACGACACGCCGAGCCTGCGCGGCAACACCGACCTGATCGGCGCGCGCCTGCGCGACGAGCTCCACGTTCGGCTTGCCCAAGCCGGCGTCGAGGTGATCGAGGCCCGCATCAGCAGCCTTGCCTACGCACCCGAGATCGCCGCCGCGATGCTCCGCCGGCAGCAGGCGTCGGCCGTGATCGCCGCGCGGCAGAAGATCGTCGAGGGGGCCGTCGGCATGGTCGAGATGGCGCTCACCCAGCTCGAGCAGCGCGGCGTCGCCAAGCTCGACGGTGCCGAGCGCGCCCGCATGGTCGGCAACCTGCTCGTCGTCCTCTGCAGCGAGCAGAACGCCCAGCCCGTCGTCCAGACCGGTCACGCCTGATGCACGGTCCCCTCAAGCAGTCCTCGTTCCTCGCTCGGTATGCCATGCTGCGCGCACGCCTTGCTGCCCTGCGCAGCGAGCCGATCATCGTCGCAAGCACGCACCGCACCGCATCCACGGCCGTCTACCGCGCGCTTCGGCTGGCACTCGGGCGTCGGGTGTTCAAGTGCCATCGCCTGCACCAGCCATTGATGTCATGGAACCGGCCGGATCCCCAGGTGACTCCGGATGGCATGCTGCGGAATCGAATGACCGGCGACTGGGCCGTGCTGCACGGCGTCACACTGCCGAGGCGTCCTGCCCGATTCGTCATGATGGTCAGGGATCCGGTCGCGGTGGCAGCCAGTATGGCGGCATTCGAGCCGGTCGGCCCCGGCCCTGCCTGGCCACTCGTCCACCCGCATTCGAACGCGATGACGGATTGGTTCGACGCGGATGTCACGCCGGCGCTTGGCTGGAGTCCGTGGAACGACCGCTTCGATACCGACCGCAAGGCCATGCTCGTCCATCATGCGCCTTGGCGGATCCTCGTCATGCGCGCCGATCTCGACGATGCAGCGAAGGAACGGGAGCTCTCGGCATTCGTCGAGGTACCGGTCCGCATGGTGCGCATCAACTCGGCAGAGCAGCGCGGCGCCGGCCGATCCCACGCCAAGGTCATCGAGCTAATCCGAAGTCTCCCGGACGACGTCGATCGAATCCATCGGACCCGCCTGTGCTCCCACTTTTTCACGCCAACCGAACTCGCGTCCCATCGGTCACGCTGGCTCGGTCAGGCCTGAACCGCCGCGCACAAGCAGACCGGTCACGCCTGACGCGCGACCTCGGCCAGCACGCGACGGTACGTCACGATCGACTGCCATAGGGTGGCAGCCAGGATCAGCCCCACGAGCACGATCGCATCCCATGGCGCGAGCGTGGTGCGCTCGCCGATCGCGACCTGCCACGTGCCGTGCATGATGCGTGCAAAGAGCACCGAGACCAGCAGCGCGATCATCGTGAGCAGGTCGACCATCGGTGCCAGGCACCACACGCGCGCAGCCGGCGGCAACTGCACGAACGCCGCCTTGGCCGGCACGTTCACGTACTCGGGGGCGCGAACGGCACAGAAGGTGGCGAGTGCACCGGCACCGACCAGCATGCACTCGACGAACGTGGCGATTGCCGCAAGCAGGTACCACTCACCCTGACCCGGGCCGGCCCATCGATCGGGCGTGCCTGAACCATCGAAGTGCACGGGGTAACGATCCGGCAGGGTGGCCCCCAGCCAGATGGCCACGACCCATGGCAGGACCAGCGCAACGCCGTGCACGGACCATCGAAACCACCGAGGCATCGCCGCACGATAGCGCGTCACTCCAGGTCGGAACGCATGCTGTGCGCACGCAGCCACAGGCCAGCCGGCACGCTGACGCATCCAACCGCAAGGATCCAGCACACGGGCGTGCCCAGCACCAGGCCAAGCCGCGGGTAGAGCAGTCCCGAGAGCATCGCGTACGACCCGACCGCGCACGATCCGAGCACCATCGGCCCCACGGCACCCACGGGAACCTCGCGACCTTGCGCGAGCCACGTTCCCACGATCGTCGTGAGGAAGATCGCGGGGAACGTCACGGCCATGCCGCCGGCGATCGCATGGCCGCCACGCGCGATGACGAGAGCCACGGCGATCGCACCGCCGGCAGCGACACCGCGTGCCACAAGCACCGGCCACGTCACGTGATTGGCCCCCTTCGGTGCCGGCACACCATGACGGCACAGCACGATGCCGAGCGTGGCGGTGGTCAGCAGCGTGCCTCCGCCGATCGCCAGCAACGCCTCGACCGAGGGTTCGAGCGCATTCATGCCGACGACCCACGCCAGCGAGAGCAGCGCCCAGACCAGGAGGCTCGCCGCAACGCAGCGCCACAGCGTGGTCCGCGAGTCATCGGCATGGAGCCACCGCGGCAGCACCCGCCAGCTCGCGAGGAACGCGGCATTGATCATCATCCCGGCCGGCACGACCGCGACGGCGCGGAGGAATCCCTCGCTCGACGTGCCATCAGCATCCATCGGATGCGTGGCGAAGAGCCCCATGGTCGCGGGCATGATCGTGGTGGGCACCGTGCCGAGGATCCCGCCGACGCGGCCACCGAAACGCTCGACGGCCACGGTGGCTCCGGCGCTCACGACTCCTGCGGCAAGAGCGAAGCCAAGCACCGGCATCCACGCAGCGGATGTCGATGCATCGATGCCCGCGATCAGCAGAGGGGCAACGGACTGGACCATCGCCCCGGTCATGCGTGCCCGCCCGAACGGCGCGCCGCAAGCGACCGACCATGCTCGAGCAAGGATGCCTGTTCGGCCTCGGTGAAGGTCCGCACCTGCGTGTTGGCCACGCCGATCACGCCGACCACGCGGCCATCGTGAGCAAGGCACGGCGCGGTGATCGCGCCTTCCATGCCGGTGGCGCGCGCAGCGGGCCGGGCCTGTCCGCTGTCATCGGTCTGGAGGTTGCACACGGTCACGCAGGTGCGCCGCTCGGCCGCAAGGCCCGCGAGCCCCTTGCCCACGGGGATCACGCGGATCGCGTCCATCACCGGTGGAGGGAAGTGACCGACGCAGGCCGCCAAATGCAGCAGACCATCACCGCCGACCCAGTGGATCGTGCCGGACTCGGCGCCGAATGCGCGAACAATCCGCTCAAGCGCCGCGTGGTCTTCCATGACCTGAAGCGTAGTGCCCCGGTCCGGGCACTGCCTCGGATCAGCGGATCAGCGGATCAGCGCATCGACACTTCGAGCACGCTGGTCATCGCCATCGACTCGAGGGCATCGACGCTGCGGATCGTGATGACCCGGTGCATCTTGCCGGGGAGCACGGCATCAGGCCATTCGGCCTGCCCGACCACGATCGCGCGGTCCGCGCTGATCGACATCGTGGCGCCCTCCCAGCCGACCTGCCACGACGTTCCGCTGCCCGAGATCTGTAGCGGGAGCGTCGAACCGGTGTGGAAGCGATAGACCTCGGTGCCGGCGGCGACTTCATCGCGGAATGCGACCGTGTCGCCGAAGTTCACGCGGCCGCTGACGTCCCACTGCACGGTGCGCACGCAGGACACCACGCCTGCATAGGCGGCCGTGGAGTCGACCAGCACCGAACCCGCCTGATCATCGAGCCGGCTCACGACGATGGGCGCGGAGATCGCCTTGTGACGCGGCGAAAGCGCACCGACCTGCATGATGCCGTGGCCGGCTGCGGCGGCGAGGTTTGTCTCCTGGCCGGCGTTTGAGTAGTCGCTCCCGCAATCGATGAGGATCGGCTGTGCCCCCCTGTAGACGGACACCTGACCTTGATCGCGATGCGCGTGACCATCTCGCAAACCGCCCCCGCGAACCCAAAGTCCAATCGCTCGACTGGGCTCGGATGGCCGCTCCCACTCGCTGCGCCACGTGACGAGTTGCTGGGAGGGAAAGTACGCCGAGGTTGGCAGCGTCATCGATGGCTGCACCGAACCCGCTCGGATGGCCGACGCATAGCGAAGACCGGGGAGGTCGCTCCGCCCACCAGGGAACATCCACGCACAATTGGCCAGGGCCGCGGGCTCTGAACCTTCTGCCACGATGCCGATGTGCGGCATCGGTGCATCAAGGCCCCAATCCGGCAGTCGCGACCGACCACTGTCATAGCAGTTCACGACGTAGCCGCCGGGCATGATGGTGTGCAGCAACCACTTCCAGTTGTTCTCCGCGAATCCGAACGAGGAACAACGCTGATCTCCATTGAACCGAAGGTCCTCGATCAACTCGAACATTGGCCCGACCGATTGTGCCGCATACGAGAACCCCTCGAGGTAAGCGCCATCGGCCCCGTGGACATCAAGTGACGCCGCCACACTCTCGACGCCGAGGTTGTAGGCCGGAAGGAGCTCAGCATCCCCGAGGAACAGGCAGGCTCGGGTCAGGGCAATGGCTGGCTCGGTCCACTGGTTGCTGTTGAAGGCGCGCGAGCGGACGTACCAAGGCCGCTGATCCGCCCAATCAACGCAGATGTTCCGAATCTCGCGTCGCAGCACCACCTCAAGCTCGTCCCTGAGGGACTGGGGCACGCGATCACCCAGGGCAGACGCCATGCCGACGATTCCCTCAATGCCCCAGGCGGTGCCCAGCCAAACCCCATCGCCACCGACAGGCAGCGACGTTGTCGACGCGAGGGTCCAGCCTGGTCGTTGCAGTGGGACATGCTGCGTGTACGCAGAGAGAATCTCGTTGGCCTTGCTGACCATGTCCGGGTCACCACTCTGGGCAGCAGCGACCGCCAGGGGAATCCCGTAGTTCCGGATGAAGGCACCCTGGGCCACGTCTGCCTCGGCGAGCGCATAGGCCTCAAGGTTCACTCCCGCATTGGCCACACCAGCATCCAGCTGCGAGGAGTGAATCTCGGTCAGGGTCTGAGGGCGCTTCCACTGCCGCGCGTCAGCTGTGAGCATCGCGGAGGCTTGATTCTTGATGGAATTGAGATACGCCGTCAGAGGCGAAGACGACGCCGACCGCTGCAGGACTTCTGCCCAACGGTCGCGCCGATACGAGAGTCCACCCGTCCAGTCCGACGTGCGACGGCTCGGGAAGATGGTGGCCATCGCCTCGCCTGCACGCTGGCGCGACTCGGACGTGAGCTGAGCGATCAGCACCGCGCGAGCCGAGGCTTGCGAGCCGTCGGATCCGCCGGGCGTGGACGATCCGGTTGCACCGGTCGATGCGCCCACATCACCACCTGAACCACCGGAGCCTGTGGCGAGCGTGCTGCCTCCGCCGGTCGACCCCGTCGATCCCGTGGCCCCTGATGTGCCGCCCGAGGAACCACCCGAGCCGCCCGACGCAACGGTCGAGCCGGCATCGGCGCCGCCCTTGGTCCCGGTCGCATCGCCCGAGCCGGGAGCCGTCGCTCCGTCAGGTGACTTGGTGGATGCACTCGACGTCTCGTTGGTGCGCGCAGCGACGACCTCGAACACCGGTGCGGTGTTGTCGGCGTCGAAGACGAGCGACTTCGACTTGGGGTGAGCGATCCATGCACCCGGGCGATTGGCCTCGCGGTTCACCACCAGCGACGCACCGTCGGTGAAGAACACGCGCACGCTCTCGATGCCCGGATCGAAAGTCAGTCGCCAGACGATGGACTCGCCATCGTCACGACCCGTGGCGATGATGCGGTCATCGAAGCCCGGCTGCTCGCGGTACATGCTGTCGCCCGGCTGCTGGCCGAGCGTGCGGTTGAGTTCCTCGAGCAGCCCATCGAGGGCCTGGTGGTCTTCCGGGAGCGCAGCCACCGGAGCTTGCGGTGCAAGCGAACCCTCGGGATTCCAGTACAGGAAGTCATCGGCGCCGTGCAGGCCAAGCTGCAGCACCATTTCGTCCCAGTAGGGCGTGCTGCGCATCGGCGTTGCCGTGTCAGGGTCGGCCTTGGCAAGCATCGCGCCGGCATCGAGGCTACGCGGAGCGATCCACGGCATCTGCGAACGACCGGCAGGCTTGCGCATGGAACGCGATCGGTGGAGCTCGAGGCGCGCGGCCGCGAACGCATCCTGGCCGATCGGGTTCACGCCATCGACGCGCTGCTGTCCGGTGGTCGGCAGCAGCACCCCGAAGAACGGCGACGAGTCGTGCGACCCGAGGCCGACGAGCGCGCCGTTGCGATCGGTGACCGACGCGCGCAGGAACGGCATGCCGTCGCTGCCGATCACGGGTGCAACCGGCAGACTGGCGAACGAGTCGAAGTTGGCCAGGCGCGCGCCCGGGAAGATGGACTGGAGGGGTTGGTCGGTGCTGCGGGCGATCGCATCGTCGAAGTAGCGGCCCATGACCTCGTTCCAGCGCGCGATGCGCGGCGCATCCATGCCGCGCAGGTCCTCGAAGCCGAGCTCTCGAGCCAGGCCGATCCAGCGGGGATCGTTGTCGAGCGACGCGAACCGAGGATCCCACGCGAACCCGCGCTCATAGTCGAGCACGAGCACATCGACCGTCGCACCAGCACGCTTGATGCCCGCGAGGATGGCGTTCACGCGCTGCGCAGTGGCGTCGATGCCGTTGTCTATGAACGGGCTTCGAACCTCCGTGGGCTTGCCATCGGGTGTCTGGATCCGATCGAGCGGGTGGTCGGCCAGATCGTAAAGAACATCCCAGAAGCACAGCACGCGCTGGCCTTCGGGGCGTTGCAGCAACTGCTGCGCAATGGCCGCAGGATCGCTGGCGACCGGGCTGCCCGGCAGGCCCGCCCACACGAACGGCGCGACGAAGTCGACGCCATCCACCGAGACGGGCGACCACGCCAGTGCGCGGAACCGCGCCGACTTGGGATCGCTCGGCAGCGCCTTCGGGCGCACCGTGAACGATTCTGCTGTGGGTTCGGCAGTCGAACCTGCTGAACCGCTCGTCGCACCAGTTGAACCGGTGCTCGTGCCGGACGACGTTGCGCCGCCGCTGGCCACGGTCGTGCCACCGGTCGTGCCTTCACCGGACGGCTTGGACGTGGTGCCGCCATCGACGGGTTCGCTGGTCTTGGACGCTGTGGTCGTGGTGCCGCTTGGCTTGGTCCCCGCACCGCTCGCGCCGCCCGTGGTGCCCGACGACGACGGGGCCTTCGATGCGCTGCCTGATCCGCTGGTTACGACCGGCTTGGGCTTGGCGACCGGCGTTCGGCTTGCCGTTCCGCCAGAGGTCTTTCCTCCCGAACTGGCCGTTCCGCCCACGGGATCCGTCACGCGGTTGGTTGCGCCGCCACTGGATGTCGAGGTGTTGGTCGGTGCAGCGGCAAGGTTCGTGCCGACGGTCTTGGCGGTCACCGGGCGACGAACGCCCGAGGTCTTCGGCGCGAGCGGCTTGGCTGGCGCGGGGGTGCTCGGTGCGGCGGTTCCGGAAGAACCCTTCGCATCGATGCCAGCCGCGAGTTCACCCGCATCGGGTGTGGCAGGCACATTGGGAACCACTGGCGGCGGAGCCACCTCGGGTGACTTGGCGACAGGCTGCTGCGGAACCGCCGGTGCTGCAGCCGTTGGCGCGCCCTTCGCGCCAGGAGCCGTCGCGCCGGCCGTGGTCGTTGCTCCCGAACCAGTCCCACTCGTGGCCGGCTTCGTGACCGGCGCAGCGGGTGCCACCGGCGCAGGCTTTGCCGCGGGAGCGCCAGGTGCCGATGGAGCCTTCGGTGCGGGTGCAGTTGGCGCCTTGGGGACAGACAACGCCGAGCCGCTGCTGGGGACCGACGTTGGCGTGGTGTTGTCGGGCGCTTCGACTGGGGGCAGCGGCTTCGTGCCACCGGCAGAACCATCCGAGGTCTGCACCGGCGCGGACTGCTTCACCAAGCTGCGCTTGGCGGTGCCCTTGTGCGTCGTGGGCTTGCGCGTGGCTTGCTGTGCGCTCGCCTCATGGGTCACGGAAAGGCCCGCGACCAGCGTGAGCACGGACATCATGACACCCCAACGGCTGTTCATTCGAAGCATTCGGAAGTCCCCAATGGCACGAGCCGCGGCATGCGGGCCGTCGGGGTATTGTGCTATGCGCCCACTGCTGGGTCAAAGGCCGGAGCGGTCCAAAGCCAAAAACACGCAAAGATCGCGGCGCAAACGGCTCAGAAATCGAGCGAACCGTCCCAGATCCGGAAGGCTTCCATAGCCGTGTACTCCGGCAGGCCCAGCGCGTCGTAGCGCGCGGCCGTGGCGGCGTTGCGCTGCTCGGCCCGCTGCCAGAATTCGCGCTCGTCGGCACCCGGGAACGGGGCGCGATCCTTCTGGGATTGATGCTTGAAGATCGCTTGGCGCTT
>CAMDAQ010000015.1 GCA_945888705.1 Singulisphaera sp. GP187 | reverse complement strand
CCGATGCGGCCCGCGTAGACGTTGTACGCCGCGCCCAGTGCGTATTCACCAGTGGGCTCCTGGATGAGCGTGGCATCGGCCGACGACCCGAGCGAGATCGAGTCGGCACGAACGGCCATGCAAGGCACGGCGGCTGCGAGCAGCATGATCGATGCACAACGCATGCTCAGCCCCACGCCGAGAGCAGCATGCCAAGGTCCGAGCCATCGACCGTGCCGCTCCCATCGATGTCCGCTTCGCCGGGGCCGCCCCACTGCGACAGCAGCACGGCCAGATCACCGCCATCGACGATGCCATCGTGATTGATGTCTTCAGGGCGCGAGGCCCCTTCGACCGTGATCGTGACGTTGATCGTGCCCGAATAGCTCTGGCGACCGGGAAGGTTCTCGTCGCTCGACTGGACCTGCACGGTCGCTGGGTACGAGCCCGGCAGCATGGCGGCGCTTGCGGGAAGACGCAGTCGGATCGCGACCGGCGTGGCGCCCACCTGCGCACCGATGCCCCCAACCGCGGAGATCGGCTGGCCCGACGACGTGATGCCATCGAGCACAAGCAGCGACGCCGTGCCGGCGAAGCCGATGTTGGCGATGGGCACATCGATCTCGGCGTTGGCCGTGCCGGCGGGAAAGGTCCACGCAAGCGCTCGCGTGTCCTGGTCGGCCGTCGTCGAGAACGAGGGGTTGGCGTGCGCGCTCACCTGCACGGAGACGGGAAGCTGGATCGAAGCGTTCGCGGCAGCCTGCGCGGTGGTCGAGACCGTCACGATGCCCGAAGCGATGCCCGCCGATGAGGTGTTGAGCGCGAGCTGGCCGATCACCGTGGCCGGCGAGAGCGGCGCCTGGCCGCTCGCCGAGCCCACCACGAACTGCGACCCGGACACGGAGAACGGAAGGTCATCGATGCCTGCTGCCCACACGCCCTGCGCGACGTTGCTCACGACCGCACGCACCGGCACCGCCGCACCGACGAGCACCCGCGGCGGCAGCGCCTGCAGGGTGGCCGACATGGCGGCGGGCACCTGGTACTCCATGATCACGGGCATGTGGTCGCTTGCACCGAAGAGCGCATCGGCGAGCGCGTTGCCACGAGCGATGTTGCTCGGGTAGTAGGAGTTGTTGCCGGTGTTGATGGCGATGTCGAAGTGGTTGCCGTCGTTGCCGAGGGTCCGCACGGTGCCCGGGACGTAGGCCAGGCCCACACCATCGTTGAGTGCGGCCGTGAACAGGTGCAGGTCGAAGCGGTCATCGACCCCGCCTCCGACGAGGTTGGTGCTGGTCAGGAGCGGCGATTGCGTGTGCTTGATCGCGTTCGATGCGCCGGTCCAGTTCGCCGTGCCCCACGGATCGATGCCCGGGTGCACGCCGCCGGTCGTCATCTTCACGTACCCCGACTCGGTGTTGGTGTACATGTTGTAGTCACCGAGGAAGATGATGTTGCTTCCGGCGGGCAGCGTGTCGGCGTTGTTGCGCAGCGTCGTGGCGCCGGCGAGGCGCTCGGACTCGTTGGCACTGCCGGTGCTTGCCTTCAGGTGCGAGCTGTAGACGTACAGACGCGCTGCGGTGCTCGAGTAGCCCGTGAGCTGCAGCAGCCATCGGTCGCTGTTGCGGCTGCCGCCGGTGGACAGGTCGACGTGACCGCTGGCGATCTCGGTGAAGCGGCCCGTTCGGTAGAAGAGTGCTTGCGCCCCGGTGGCGCCATCCTCGGAGGAACTCGTGGTGTAGGTGGCGCGCGTGTAGGTGACCCCCGCAGGCGCCGAGGCGGCGAGCAGATTGCCCAGGGGCCCAACCGCTGCCTGCGGGCACTCCTGGAAGCAGATGATGTCGATGGGCTGCGCCGGACCGATGCGATCGTCGGCGTGGCACGCGGTGAACACGGCCTGCAGCAGGCTGGCATTGCCCTCGAGCGCCGAAATGTTGTAGGTCACCACACGGAGTTGCGCGGCTGCGGGGAAGCAGGCCAGCATGGTGGCGATAACGCCAGCACACAATGTTCGTGGGGTCATGACGCAAGAGTAGACCGCCGCCGGCATTGGACAAGGCCGGGATGGCCAATCGGACCCATTTGGCACGGACCTCTCCCCGCCGCCCCGCGTCGGCGGCGACCGCCCGCTCGCATAGAGTGACCGCCTCGCCCCCTTGGAGCACCTCATGCGATACCTGATCAGCAGCGCACTCGCGCTCATCGTCTCTGCCGCGGCCACCGCGCAGCAGCTTCCCGTGGAAGTCTTCACCCTCGACAACGGCATGGAGTTCCTGCTCGTGCCGCGCAACGACCAGCCGAACACGATCTCGGCCGGCTGGGTCGCCAAGGTTGGCAGCGCCAACGAGCGCCCCGGCATCACCGGCATCAGCCACTTCTTCGAGCACATGATGTTCAAGGGGACCAACACGGTCGCCACGCGTGACCCCAAGCGCGACGAGGAGTTCCGCACGGGACAGAAGGCGCTGCGCGACCGGATGAACCAGCTGATCTGGGGCGACCAGTACGCACGCTACTACCGCGGCGAGATCAACGACCCGTGGAACCCCGCCAACGACACCCCGGAACTGAAGCGCCTGCGCGCCGAGCTCAAGGGCATGATGGATGCCCAGCAGGGCCGCGCCAACACTGAGGTGATCAACGCGCTGCAGGCCAAGCTCGGCTCGATGGACCCGGCCAAGGATGCCGACGCCATGAAGGCTGCGCAGGCCGAGATCGCCAAGCTCGAAGCCGAGCAGAAGACCAAGGGCAGCATCGTCAAGGACGAGTTCGACCAGCTCTACACCGCGGGCGGCGGCAGCCGCATGAACGCGTTCACGAGCTATGACCAGACCTTCTACTTCATCAACGTGCCGAGCAACAAGATGGAGCTCTGGTGCTGGATGGAGTCGGATCGCCTGACCGACAGCGTGTTCCGCGAGTTCTTCTCGGAGCGCGACGTGGTGCACGAGGAGCGCCGCCTGCGCACCGAGAGCACGCCGACGGGCACGTTCGACGAGCAGTTCGAGGCCATGTTCTGGCTGTCGAGCCCCTACTCCTGGCCGGTCATCGGCTGGCCGAGCGACCTCAACAGCTACACCATGGACGAGGCGCAGCGCTACTTCCAGACCTACTACTGCCCCAACAACCTGACCGGCGTGATCGTGGGCGACTTTGATGCCGCCAAGGTCAAGCCCATGCTGAAGCGCTACTTCAGCCGGCTCAAGCGCGGCGCGACCCCGCCGCCGGTCGTCACGCTCGAGGTGCCGCAACTCGCCGAAATGCGCATGAACGCCGAGGCCGAGACCGAGCCCCAGGTCGAGGTGCGCTACCACACGGTGCCCTTCCAGCACGCCGACTCCTACGCCCTTGAGGTGATGTCGCAGATCCTCAATGGCCGCACGGGCCGCCTCTACAAGTCCATGGTCGAAGGTTCGGGCGTGGCTTCGGGGGCCGGCGCCCGCCAGGACTCGCGCAAGTATGCAGGTGCGTTCTCCTTCAGCGCCGAGGTCAAGGGCGAGGCGACGCCGCGCCAGCTCGAGGACGGCTGGTACGGGCAGCTCAAGCGCCTGCAGGACGAGCCGGTCGCCGACCAGGAACTGCAGAAGGTGCGCAACGGCATCGCGGCCGATGAGTATCGCCGCCTGCAGAACAACTTCTTCATCATGCTCCAGCTGGGCGTGAGCGCCTCGCTCGGCGACTGGCGCGAGGTGAACACCGAGAGCGGCAAGCTGCTCGCGGTGACGCCGTCCGACATCCAGCGCGTGGCGAAGAAGTACTTCGACCCGACCAACCGCAGCGTGGCGACCTACGTTCGCAAGGCCGCGCCGACCGGCAGCACGACCGCCGACGAGCCGACCGATCCGGCTCTTGCGGCCTTGCCCCCGCAGATGCAGGCGATGGCCAAGCAGGCCATTAAGCGCATCGCGGCCGAGACCGACCTCGCCAAGCTCAAGGAGGGCATCGCGCAGTTCGATGCCCAGGCCGCCGCAGCCCCCGAAGCCATGCGCCCGTTCATCGGGTTCATGAAGGATCGCATGCTCGCCCGCATCGCGGAACTCGAGAAGGGCGCCGCCCCGGCCGCGAAGTGAACCAACCACACCACACACAGGACCACACCCCATGAAGCACCTGACCACCACCCTGTCGATCGGCGCGCTCGCGCTGGGTTGCCTCGCGTTCGCGGCCGATGACCTGCCGCGCCACCCCGGCGACATCGCCTATCCCCCGCTCGCCTTCAACCCGCCGAGCCCGTCGGAGTACCGCACGACGCTGCCGGACGGCACGCCGGTCTTCCTCGCCCCGTCGAAGGAGTTCCCGCTGATCAACCTCGTGATCACCTTCAAGGGCGGCAGCAACCTCGATCCGGCCGGAAAGTCCGGCCTGGCGGCGATGACCGCCAGCCAGATGCGCCTGGGGGGCACCGCGTCCATGAAGGCCTCGGACCTCGATGAGCGCCTCGACTTCCTCGCCACCAAGATCGGGATCTCGTCGAGCGACTGGACGTCGTCGGCGAGCCTGAACTGCCTCGCCAGCACGTTCGACGAGAGCCTCGCCATCATGGTCGACATGCTGAAGTCGCCCGGCTTCGACGCGTCGAAGCTCGAGGTGGCCGTGGCCGAGGCCATGAGCGAGATGAAGAAGCGCAACGACAGCGCCTCGACGATCTCGGGCTCGGAGTGGCGCCGTCTGAGCTATGGCGACGAGCACTACCGCGGACAGCAGATGACCGAGGCGGGCCTGAAGGGCTTCGATGCGGCGTCGATGAAGGCGATGGCGGCAACGATCTTCCACCCGGGCAACATGAAGATCGCGGTCACCGGCGACTTCGACCGCAAGGTCATGCTGGAGAAGCTGGCGAAGGCGTTCTCGGGCTGGACCTCGGGCGCCGAGCAGGCCAACCCGCCGGTGCCCGCCACGTCGCTCACCCCCGGCATCTACCACGTCGAGAAGGACATTCCGCAGGGCAAGTTCATCATCGGCCTGCCAGCGATCACGCGCGACGACCCCGACTACATCGCCTTCATGGTGATGAACGACATCCTCGGCGGCGGCGGCTTCACGAGCCGCATCACGCAGCGCGTGCGTTCGGACGAAGGCCTGGCGTACAGCGCCGGCAGCCAGTTCTCGGCCGAGATCTTCTGGCCGGGCCAATGGCGCGCAAGCTTCGAGAGCAAGAACGCCACGTGCGCACTTGCGGCAAAGCTTGTGCTCGAGGAAATGGCGCGCATCCGCAGCGCACCGGTCTCGGCGCAGGAACTGGACACTGCGAAGAAGTCGTTCATCGAGACCTTCCCCGAGACCTTCAGCAGCCGCGATGCGACCTTGGGCGTCTTCATGACCGACGAATGGACCAAGCGCCCCGGCGACTACTGGACCACCTTCCGCGAGAAGGTCGCCAAGGTCACCCCGGCCGACGTGCAGCGCGTGGCGCAGAAGTACCTCGATCCCTCGAAGGTCACGATCCTCGTGGTCGGGAAGTGGGACGAAATCGCCAAGGGCGACCAGGGCGGCCGCGCGACGATGGCGATGCTCGAGAAGGACCTCGGTCCGACCAAGCACCTGCCGCTGCGCGACCCGATGACGCTTGCACCGCTGCCGATGAAGTGATCCGCTGAGGGGATCTGCCCCACAGCCTTCATGATCGTGCGATGGGCGCTCAGGCCGACCGGCCGAGCGCCCATTTCATTTCCGGCATGCGCATCAGCGCGCCGCAACCGAGGAACGCGAGCCCGCCGGTCGTCGTGAGGATGGCCAGCTCGATGGCACGCGCGGTCCAACCGTCGCCGAGATCGACCGCAAGGTCGACTGCCCACAGCACCGCAGCCATCACGCCGGCGCAGAGCATCGAACGGAGCGCCGAACGCAACACCGAGGCATCGACCCCCTGCCCATGGCGGATCCGCAGGATCCGCGCGAGCACCACGCACTGCACGACCGCGCAGAGGGCCGTGGACCAGGCCAGGCCGGTCTCGCGGAGCGGCGTCCAGATGAGCGCGAGGTTAAGGGCCAGGTTCATGCCGACCATGACAAGGCTCACGCGCAGCGGCGTGCGCATGTCGCCGCGCGAGTAGAAGGCCCGCGTGAAGACGTGGTTCGCGCTGTAGGCCCAGATCGCCGGCGCATAGGCGAGGAGCGCCGCCGCCACGCGATCGGTGTCGTCCGGTGTGAAGGCTACGCCTTGGAACGTCGTGGCCGTGAGCGGCACGGCGACGAGCATCAGGCCTGTTCCCGCACCGACGCCGATGAAGACCGTCAGTCGGATGCCGCGCCGCAGGATGTCGCCGAAGGCTTCGTCATCCTTCGCTGCAGCGAGGCGCGGGAAGATCGCCGTCGCGATGGCGATGCCGAAGACCCCCAAGGGAAACTCGTAGAGCCGCTGCGCATAGTTGAGCGTGGTCTGCGCACCGGCCTCGAGCGGGTAATCGAAGCCCAGGATCGTGGGGCCGACGACCGCTGGCCAGCTCGCGATGAGGCTGTCGACGAAGGTGTTCAGCTGCAGCACGCCGAGACCGAGGGCCGTGGGCACGAACCGAGTGAGCACCGTACGGAACGACGCGGCCGCGGCCTCGGTACGCCCGCTGGGCCAGGCGCCAGCACGCCGCAGCGCCCACGCGCTCCAGGCCACCTGAAGGATGCCGGCGATGAGGACGGCCCAGGCGATCGATCGGAATGCGGCGGGACCCTCGACGCCGTGCAGACGTGCTCCCGCGAACGCTCCCGCGACCATGCCCAGATTCAGGATGATCGGCGCCGCCGCGGTAGGCGCAAAGACCCCGCGGACCTGCAGCACCGCGCCGACGAGCGCGACCAGGCAGACCATCGGCATGTACGGCAGCATGACGGCCATGAGCTCCTGCACGAGCTCGGCATCCTCGCGGTCGAGCAGCCCCTCGACGGCCAGAAGCAGCACGATGCCCGCCGCGGCGATCACGGTCATGCCCACGGCGAATCGCCCGAAGACCATTGCCGCGAGCGCCCGTGCGCTGGCCGGGTCATCGCGATCCAGTCGCGCGTACTCAGGCAGGAACGCCGCGCTCAGCGCACCCTCGCCGAAGAGCCTCCTGAAGAGGTTCGGGAGCTGGAACGCGAAGAAGAACGCATCGGTGAAGGCGCTCATGCCGAACAGTCGGCTCATCGCCGCCTCGCGGACGAGCCCCGTCACCCGGCTGGCCATGGTCATCAGGCTGACGGTCCGCGAGTCTCGTTCGAGCGTTCCAGCCATGTGGTAGGGTGATCGGCATGAAGCGTGCGCTTGGTGCAATCACGGTTCTCGTCGCCGCCTGCTCGGCCCCGCCCACGCTCATGGACAGCGACATCCCGCAGGTCCCGGGCCTGCTTGGTGTGCAGTCGATCGGCGTCGAGCGCCAGGACGGGCGGCTCATGCGCGGCACCTTCGTCTCGCGGGGAAAGGTGACCGACGCGCTGGCCCAGTCGCAGGCGATCGCCGGCACGGCGACCGCCAATGGCTGGTCGGTCCGGGGCCCCGACGGCAACCGCAACGATGCCCGCATCGAATTGACCAAGGACAGCCGCATCGTGCGCTACGAAGTTCGTGCGGATCGCGTGGATCCGGACATGGGCCAGGCGATCGTGACCGTGACGCCGCAGGATGCCGCGGCAGCGACGGGCAGCTCGGCCGCCACCAAGTGAAGCCGTGACCACGTGAAGCCGACCGCATGCCCGGCGGGCGGGCTTCGATGCGTGTGCGCGTCAGCCCGTGAGCGCTCGCTCGGCGAGCTCCGCAGCATGCCGACCGCTGGCGATCGCGCCGTTGATGCTTGCATCGCCGACCTGATCGCCCGCGAGCACAAGGCCCCGCTCCGGTGACGCCGTGCCCTCGGGCGGGCGGTCGCCGGCGTGCTGCCGCGGCAAGGCGTGATCGATGCGCTGCGCTCGCACGAGCCGCCACGAGTGAGGCGCCGTGGAACCGAACCACCCGCAGAGCTGCTCCCGCACCGCGGCTTCGATCGTGCCGTCGGCGTGCGCGATCCATGCCGGATCGACGACGTTGGCCGACCATTGCACGCGGCCTGCAGGCGCGTAGGAAGGCTGCACGGCACTGACGGCAGCGGCGTGGTTGATCGGCCCGCGCGAGATGCCATCCAGGAAGAGGATCGGGCTGCACATCGTGCTCGGAGCATCGGCGCGAGCGAGGTCGAAGGTGAACTGCATCGTGGAGCACCACGGCCGCTCGGGCAGCGATGGCACGAGGGTGCGCGTGGATGGACCATCGGTGGCCACGACGATCGCCTTCGAGGCGATGGGGGCACCTGTGGCGTCAACCGTCCAGCCGGAAGCTGATCGATCGATGCTGCGCACGCGCGTGCCGAGACGGATGGTGCCGGGCGCGAGGCGAGCCGCCATGGCAACCGGCAGCGCACCCATGCCCTGCTCGGGCAGCGTGGCCCGGCCACGAGCGAACATCGAGAAGCGGAAGCCGAACGCCGCGACATCGGCCTGGAGCGATGGATCGAGGAACACGCCCGCGAAGAACGGGCGCAGGAACGCTTCGATGGTCGCGTCACTCACGCCGGCGTTCGCCAGCAGCGCGTGCGCAGAGGATGCACCGAGCGAAGGCAGCGCACCGCCTCGCCACGCACGCCAGGCGAGCGGCGCGAGGGCGCGTGCATCCGACCACGGCATGCCGCCGGCGACGACGTCGATGATGGCGCGCGCAGGATGGCGGAGCGGATTCGTGATGCGGCGCCAGCCATCGCGCGTGCGGTGGTGCGCACCGGCGATGAACGGACGAAGCCCGAGCGACGATCGGTCGACCACGTGCGGAAGCTCGGGATACGCATCGAGCAGCACCTGGAAGCCCCGATCGACGAGGTGGCCGTCGATGCGATCGGTGCGCACGCGGCCGCCGACGACATCGCTCGCCTCAAGCACGAGGCAGGAGCGCCCGCGAGCCTGCAAGGACTGCGCGCACGCGATGCCAGCGAGCCCGCCACCGATCACCGTCACGTCGACCATGCTCACGCGTCATCCTTCATTCTGCGGGGATCCATCCACCGTCACCCTGAACGGCTCGGCGCATTCGCTGCAGCGCCCGACCCCGGATTCAGCCGCGGAACCGCGAAGGTCATGGCCGCACGCAAGGCACTCGATGGATTCCCTGGAGCGGATTCGCCGCGCTGCACGGCGTGACCACCAGAGTCCTGCGCTGGCGGCCACGGCCAGCGCGACCGCATCGAGCACCAGGCGCATGCCGGGATCGACTTCGGGTCCCAGGTACGGCTGCAAGGCCTCGAGGCGACGGATCGAGAGCGCAATCGACGCGGCCATGATGAGTACGAGCACCAGGCCAGCAACACCGACCGGAACGAGGCCCACGCGAATCCAGTGCCGATCGGGTACGCCGCCGAGCGAACGCGAGATCGATGCCATCCAGGTGGAGCCCGGCACGAGTGCGCCGCACGTGGCACAGGCAGGTCCGTGCACGCCCGGTGCGCCGCAGGCCGGGCAGCATCGCTGTGCGCGCACGCGGGCTTCCATCGAGCGCAGCATGACGACGATCGTGGCGTGCAGCGCCACCGCCACGCCGAGCGTTGCGCCAATCAGTGCGCTGTGCAGCGGCTTGATGGGCTGTCGCAGCAGCGACTGCGCGGCGACCAGGATGACGCCGCCGGCCATCGCGCCCAGCGCGGTGCTTGCCGCGCAGGCCATCCAGGCCTGCGGCCGGTCGATCATCATGCGCCACGCCAACGCACGCACCGCATGGCCGGGCGCACGCGGATCCTGCTCCAGGGCGATGATCGCGAGCGTGGCGATCGTGATGCCGCAGAGGTTGGCCACGGCATCCTCGACACCCGCATGGCGATGCACGAACGGCAGCGCCTGCGTGGCCTCGTCGAGGATCGACCACGCGGTCGCCGCAAGCGCGAAGAGCGGCACGCTGCGGATGAACCCCGTGGGCCACCAGACCAGCGCGAGCGTCATGAAGGCCACGGCGTGCAGCACCTTGTCGCTCCCACGCATCGGCAGGTCGAGTTGCAGGTTGGGCCAGTGCGTCGCGGTGAACACGATCGCCAGGGCCATCCACGCCAGCGCGCGCCACCACAGCGTGCCGCGCGCACCGGGTTGCATGGGTCAGGCCCCGGCCGCAGGAGCATCCTGCGTGGGCGTTCCGGCGGCGGCCTTCGCCCGCTTGGCACGGGGCTTGGCTGCCGGCGCAGGCTCGGCCTCGCTCGGCCACCAGCGCTCGACCTGGTGCAGCGCGATCTGCATGTAATCACCGGCGCCCGGGCACTGCGGCGCATAGTCGAAGATCGTCTGGCCGAAGCTCGGCGCCTCGGCGAGCTTGATGTTGCGCCGCACGGGCGGTTGCAGGATCGCGCAACCATCCCAAGGCAGGCCGGAGCCCTCGTAGCGCGCGAGCTGCGCCGCGATCTCATCGACGACGGCGCGGCCGTGCAGCGACTGCTGCTCGTGCTGGCAGAGCAGGACGCCCGTCACGCGCAACCGCGGATTCAGGCCTTGCGACACCATGTGCACCGTCTCGAGCAGCTTCTCGAGGCCACGCAGCGCGAGGTAGTGCGCGAGCATCGGCACGAAGACCTCGTCAGCCATCGTGAGCGCATTGACGCTCAGTACGCCGAGGCTCGGCGGGCAGTCGAGCAGGATGAGGTCGTAGTTGCCGGCGACCGGCGCGACGGCTCGCTCGAGCGTGCGCTGCATGTCGGGCCGCTGCGCGAGCTCGCCCTCGACGAGCGCGAGCTCCGTGACGGCAGGCATGAAGTCGAGCCCCTCGCGGGCATGCACGATCACCGACGCGGCATCGATGTCCTCGCCGACGAGCAGGTCATAGACGCTCGGCTGCGTGGGCTCCGCCTCGACGCCGAAATGCATCGAGAGGTTGCTCTGCGGATCGAGGTCGATGAGCAGCACGCGCTTGTCGAGCCGCGCGAACGCAGCGCCGAGATTGGCCGTGCTGGTGGTCTTGCCGACACCGCCCTTCTGGTTGAGCAGCGCGACGACCTTGGGGAGCGGCCTTCCTTGGCGAGCCATGGGGGCGAGTATAGGGAGGCCGGGGCCAGGCGCCGCCGATCGGTTCGGGCGGCGCGGCAGGGAATCGTGGCTTGGTCACTTGGGCCAGGTCGAGAGGTCCGCCTGGATCATGCACGGGCCCTCGTGCCACGGCATGGGCGGCAGGCCAGCGCACTGCAGGTCGGTCATGCGGCAGCTGCGCTGGACGCCAAGGGGCAGGATTGGCGTGGTACCGATCCATGATGCCGGCAGCCGCACCGTGGCACGCCAGCGATCGCTGAAGTCCATCGCGAGCACCGTCGGAGCATCGCCGTTGGGTGCGTTGCGCAGGCCATCGGTCGCCAAGCCGCGGGAGTTCACCACGATCTCGATGACCGGCCGGGAACCGATCGCGACCGTCACGAGATCCTCGACGTCGCCGCGCGCGGCCAACGGTCGCAGCGCCTCGACGAAGACCTCCCATCCGTCCTTCGACCGTCGAAGGCTTGCTGTGGTCTGCCAGCCGCTCGGCACGGGGGCGAGGCGACCAGTCCGCACCTCGCCGAGGCTTGCCGCCGGGAGGAACTGCCGCAGCGCCAAGCCCGGTGGCACGACGGCGAATCGGCCAGGAGCGATCGTGAGCACGCTGCGTGCGTAGCCCACGGTGATCGCCAGGCGCGATGCCGTCTCGCTCGCCGGATCAGGCCGTGCCAGCGTGATGAACCGCAGCTCGTTGGCGCCCAGGACTTCCTTCTCGACCTGCGAGGCACCCGTGAGCCACTCGATCGCCACGGCTTGTGCTTGGGGCAACGGATTGGCAAGGCCGATCGTGACCTGATCGCCGCCGTCGGACTCGACCCACGCCAACGGCGCGAGCCGCGTCGAGATCCATCCATCGACCTGCGTCACCATCGTGCGGTCGTCCAGCGATGGATCGAGCATGAGATCCAAGAGCTGGCCCTCGAGTTCCTCATCAGCGAGCCACGCTGCGATCGAGAGATCGCGCCCCTGGGGGCTCCGGCCACGAGCGACTCCGGTGACGAGCGCGCGAGCCCGATCGGCGAGTGCGGCGTCGGCCCGCTCGAGCCGATCGAGCGCTGCGATCCAGAGGTACGCCACGTGCCGCGCGAACAGCGCATCGGCTGGCGTTCCCGATGGTTCCGGCGGTGCCTTGCCTTGCGCTCGCGCCATGAGCGCCGCGCGGAACCACTCGTTCGGCGCACCAAGGTCGGGCGTGTCGAGCGCGAAGGGAACGAAGGCAGCGACGCCTTGTCCGCCGCGCTCCTGCATCTCCATCCATCGGGGCTGCAGCGTGGACGCGCCGAGCGTGAGCCCGCCGCGGAAACCGATCGGTGTTTCGAGGAGCGCGATGACCTGGCCAACCTGATCAGGTGCGTCCTGGCTCGACCATGCGGCCATGGGCGTGAGTGCGGCCAGCTGCAGCGCGCGCGTCCATGACGTTCGACGCGGATCAGCCACGTTTTCCAGCACGGCGACCAAGGCCTGCAGCGTGCGACCATCGTCGAGCTGCACGTCGATCGACGTCGGCCACCCGCCCTCGGTCAGGCGCGCAAGCGGCAGCAGCATGACGCCGCCGCCCGTCGCCACGGGATCCTTCGATCCCACCACAGCCACCTGCGCGGTGCCCTGCGGTCGCGCGGGCGTGACGGTCGAGGTCTGCTGCGACCCAGACCTGTTGGCACCCGCAACCATGCCGGGCCCGAGTGCCTGCGGAACATCCTTCGCGGTCAGGTCGACGCCGCGACGCGGCCCGGTCGGCGCGGTGCCCATCGCCTGCTGCAGCGAACCCGATCCGATGTAGTACGTCGCACCCGGCGGGGTGAGTTGGTAGTAGCGGCCGCCGTAACCGACGTACGCACCACGGTCATAGACCATGTAGAGGCCGCCGTTGCCGCGCATGTACTTGGTGTTGCCGCTGGAGTCGCGGAGCGCATACACCTGACGGAAGCCGGTCGGACCACGCAAGTCAGGGCTCATCACGCTGCGAAGGTCATCGTTCAGCGGGGTGTCGGTGCCGGGTGCGACCTGCGTGGCTTGGACCGGCGCCGGCACCTGTGCCGAAGCCGGCACGGCGAGCGCGAGCATCATCAGAAACGCCAACACGGAGCGGGGCATGCGATCGAGTTTAGCCCAACGCTGGTGCGATCGATCCCAGATCCTTCACGTGAAGGAATCGATCCGTGCGGTCGACGCCCCCACGTCGACCAGACCGGCAGCCGTGCGGATCCGAAGCGCCACCAAGGGATCGATGGACTCGACCACGCCCTCGACGATCGACCCGGCCGCGCTCAGGCGCACGACGCGGCCACGCAGCATGTCACGCTGCTGAAAGGCCCCGATGGTCGCCGACTCGCCTGCAGCGAGCCAGTGATCGAGTCGAGGCAGGAGCGCCTCGAGGAACACGAGTCGATCGACGCCTGCTCCTGCGATCGCCAGGCTCGTGGCGCGCGCGGCGAGCTCGCCCTCGAACGACGGCTGGCTCACGTTGATGCCGATGCCGATCAACGAGACTTCGCCGTCGCGTTCGATCAGCACGCCACCGACCTTGCGCCCGGCGATCATCAGGTCGTTGGGCCACTTCAGGCCGATGGTGACCGAAGGCGCGACCCGCTCGATCGCTTCCGCGGCAGCGACGCCGGCCGCGAGGGCGATCCATGGTCCGTGCACCGCGGCGACTGCAGTCACCGCCACGCCGCCAAGGCCCGTATCGGCCCACGTGCGGCCATCACGGCCGCGCCCACTGGTCTGGCGCCACGCCACGACCACGTCGCCCGCAGCGCGACCGCGCGCCAGATCCTGCGTGGAGCCGGTCTCGCGCACCACGACCGCGCGACGCAGGAAGCGCAGGCCCCTGCACGCGGCATCGAGCCGATCGGGCCAAGCTTCGATGGGGACGGGCGCACTGACGCCGCGTTCGACGCCATCGCTCCCGATGGTCGCGGGATCGATCACGCTTGCGCGTCCAGCCCGAGATCCAGCGACCGAACGCTGTGCGTGATCGCACCGACCGAGATCCGATCCACGCCGGTCGCGGCGATCGCGGCAACGGTCTCGAGCCGCACGCCGCCGCTGGCCTCCAGCAGCAGGCCGGGCGCGCGTGCATCGCGACGCAGCACGGCTTCGCGCAGCATCGGCGGATCGAAGTTGTCGAGCAGCACCATGTCGATCGTGCCTGCGGGAAGGGCCAGCAGCGCATCGAGCTGATCGAGGCCATCGACTTCGAACTCGATGAACGCCGCGCCGCCGGAGCGTGCATCGGGCGAGAGCCGCGTGGCGAGCCCGGCGATGCCCGCAGGATCGAGCCCGGCCAGGTGGTTGTCCTTGACCAGCACCGCATCGTGCAGGCCCATGCGGTGCGGCGTGCCGCCGCCGCACGAGACCGCGAACTTCTGGAGTCGACGCAGGCCTGGCAGCGTCTTGCGCGTGTCGCAGATGCAGGCGCGCGTGCCTGCGACGAGATCGACGTGGCGGCGCGTCACGGTGGCCGTGCCGCAGAGCACGCCGAGCAGGTTGAGCAGCGTGCGTTCACCCGCGAGCACCCCCACCGACGGACCATGCAGGATGCCGACCACGGATCCCGGCGCAAGCGCGCTGCCGTCCGGCAGCATCGGTTCCCACGTCGCGCCCACTGCCGCGGCGACGATCGCCGAGGTTCGCACACCGGCGAGCACGCCCGCTTCACGCGCCACGACGGCCGCGCGCATGGCGCCCGCATCCTTGCCTCGGCATCGCATGACCAAGGTGCTCGTCAGGTCACCGCGCTCGCCGAGGTCCTCGCTGAGCGATGCCTGCACGACGCGCTGGGCCTCGCGCTCGCACGCCTCGGACCACACCGGCACGCTCACGCGATGAACTCCCGCATGCGCGCCGCGAGCGCGGCGGCTTCACCGTGGTCGATCTGGCCGGGCCGCCAGCCGATGCCGAGTCCACGGCCGTCTTCGAACCGCGGGATCAGGTGCATGTGCACATGCGGCACGGCCTGGTGCGCGAGCGCGCCGTTGTTCTGCAGCAGGTTGTAGGCCGAAGCGCCGGTGGCGGCGAGCATCGCGCGCGCCACCTTGGGCAGCGCGGCGCCGAGCGCCGCCGCGTGCGCGTCATCGAGCTCGTGCAGGAACTCGACCTCCTGCCTGGGCACCACGAGCACGTGGCCGGGAGCAAGCGGCGCGATGTCGAGGAAGGCGAAGACGTGCGCGTCCTCATGGACGCGGTGGCAGGGAATCTCGCCGCGGATGATGCGCGTGAAGATGCTCGCCATGGACGTTCCTTTCCTGCAGGATCAGGGAAAAAAGCCGCGGAGGTCGTACACCCGGCCAAGGTGGTCAAGCGCCGCGCAGTACGCCGCGGTGCGCCAGTCGCACTCGTAGCGCATGCGCGCCAGCTTGACGCGGCGTGCGGCCAGCGACACCGTCAACTGCAGCCGCTCGTCGAACTCCGTCGGCGTGATGCTCGTGTACGCGCGATTCTGCACCCACTCGATGTAGCTGCCAACGACCGCGCCCGAGTTGCAGAGCACGCTCGGGATCGCATCGATCGCGCGGCGCGCCAGGATGTCGTCGGCCTCGGGGGTCCAGGGCAGGTTCGCAGCCTCGGCGATGATCGCGGGTGCAACCCACTCCGCACGCCGGGCATCGAGCGTGCGCTCGCCCGCAGCAAGGACCAGGAGGTCGGCCGGCGTGCGGTAGAACGGTTCCTCGCCCACGAGGTTCGCGCCGGCAAAGCCGCTTGGCCCGCCCGCGGCAGCCAGGTGACGCCAGAGCGCGACCGGATCGATGCCCTCCGGATTCACGAGCGCGCCGTTGCGGATGTTCACGCCCACCAGCACGGCGCCGCGCCCCTGCATGAATCGGGCGATCTGGCTGCCCACGCGGCCGTAGCCGGACAGCGTGTAGCGCAGTCCGTCGAGACCATGGCCGAAGTCAGGGAGCATCTCCTCGAGCACGGCGATGAAGCCGCGACCGATGGCCGTGTCGCGGCCTGCGTAGCCACCGATCTCGGGCGGCTTGCCCGTCACGCACGCGCTCATGAGCTGGCGCGAGGATTCGGGCGAGGTCTGCACGATCGTGTCGACGAACCACGCCATGGTCTGGCTGTCGGCGCCGACCTCGGGGCCGGGCACATCGAGGTCAGGCCCGATCTGATGGCTGATCGAGCTGGCAAAGCGGCGCACCACGCGCTGCAGTTCGTCACGGGTGAGCAGCCGCGGATCGCACGCCACGCCGCCGGCCGCACCGCCGAAGGGCAGGCGCAGCAGGCTGCACTTGAGCGTCATGAGCATGGCGAGGCCCTTGAGGTCCTCGGCGTTCACGTGCGGTTGGAAGCGCAGGCCGCCCTTGAAGGGGCCGAGCGCGTTGTTGTGCTGGATGCGGTAGCCCGTGAAGAGCTGGTACGAGCCATCGTCCATGAGCACCGGGAAGTGCGTCGTGATCTCGCTCTTGGGCTGCGCCATCACGATGCGCTGGTCATCGGGAAGCCCGGTGAGCTGCGCCGCCTGCAGCATGCGCGGCAGCATCTGGTGGTACAGCGAGCCGTCGGTGGGCGTGATGCCCAGGCGCTCCATGATGCGTGCGGTGGTGTCCATGCTGCTGGGGCTGTTCACGGCTGCTCCTTGGTGAATCGCACCGTGCCCCAGTGCTGGGGCACGTGCATGTTGATTTCCCACTGCGAGGTCCAGGTCCAGTTGTCCTCGGGGCGCCCGGGCACCTTGGCGTAGGTCCCGTCGCGCACCTCGAGCATCCATTCGACGCGGCTGAAGTTGATCCGCCAGGCATCGCCTGCACGTGGCGGCAGGGCCACGGCCTGGTGCTTCGCGCCGGTTCCCGGCGCACCCATCGGCTGCAGGCAGGACCACGGAATCGCGAGCTCAATGGACCATCCGTCATCGCGGTCCCGCGGATCGTTGAGGGTGCCGCGCAGGTCGATCCCCTGCCGCATGCCCACGGCGTTCCACGCATGGTCGGCGGGCCCACCCGCGCGGTAGGGCGTGTGCAGGTAGAGGTCGAACACCGTGCCGAGCGCGTTGAGCTCGATCTCGTAGTACTCGCGCGTGTCGCCATCGGGATCGATGAAGACCTCGATGTCGTGGTCGCGGAAGACGATCTCGTCGTGGCGCGTGAGCGTGGCCCACAGGTCGGGCTCCTGCATCTCGGCGAGCACGTAGAGGTTCGCGTCGTCCCAGCACATCTTCATGCGCGTGCGAAAACGCGGCGCCGGACGCGCAGCGCCCTCGATGTCGACGAAGTCGGTCGACCACGGCACCGAGGTCCACGCAGGGTCCGCGTCGAACCGGCCATCAAGGACCGGCGGCACGGGAACGAAGGGAGCGTCGTACGACAGCGGCGCGTGCGCGATCGCCTGCGTCGGCACCGGTGCGGGGGCCACGTACGACAAGCCGCCCGTGGTGCAGGCGGCCACGAGCGCCATGGCCGCCATGGCGGCAACCGTGCCGATCCGCATCATGCCATCGCGGCCTGTGCCGTGGCCAGCCGCGCCACGGGCACGCGGAACGGCGAGCAGCTGACGTAGTCGAGCCCGCACGACCCGAAGAACGTGATGCTCGCCGGATCGCCGCCATGCTCGCCGCAGACGCCGAGCTTGAGCTTCTCGCGAGCCTGTCGGCCCTTCACGCAGGCCATGCGGACGAGCTGGCCCACGCCGTCCTGGTCGATCGACTGGAACGGATCCTTGTCGAGCAGGCCCTTCTCGATGTACGCCGGCACGAACGAGCCGATGTCGTCGCGGCTGAAGCCGAAGGTCATCTGCGTGAGGTCGTTGGTGCCGAAGCTGAAGAACTCGGCGGCCTCGGCGATCTCGTCGGCGGTGACGGCCGCGCGCGGGATCTCGATCATCGTGCCGATCGGGATCTTCGGCGCCTTCACGCCGCGCTCGGCGCACACGTCGGCGATCGTGCGCGCGGTGAGGTCGCGCAGCGTGGCCAGCTCGCGGCGGGTGCCGACGAGCGGGATCATGATCTCGGGCTGGGCATCGATGCCCTCCTCGATGCAGTGCAGCGCGGCTTCGACGATCGCGCGCACCTGCATGACGAGGATCTCGGGATACGTCACCGCCAGGCGGCAGCCGCGGTGGCCGAGCATGGGGTTGTGCTCGTGCAGCTGCGAGACGCGGCGCTTGACCTCGCTCACCGGCACGCCCGCCTCGCGGGCCAGCTCTTCCTGCTGTGCGTGCTCGTGCGGCACGAACTCGTGCAGCGGCGGGTCGAGCAGGCGCACGGTGACCGGGTACCCGTCCATCGCGGTGAAGATGCCGACGAAGTCCTCGCGCTGGAAGGGCAGGAGCTTCGCGAGGGCGTTCTCGCGCGCGCCGCGGTCGGTCGCCAGGATCATCTGGCGCATCGCCTTGATGCGCTCGCCCTCGAAGAACATGTGCTCGGTGCGACAGAGCCCGATGCCGACGGCACCGAAGTCACGCGCGCGGCGTGCATCGGCCGGGGTGTCGGCGTTGGTGCGAACCTTCATGCGCGCGTGGCGATCGGCCCACTGCATGATGGTGGCGAAGTCGCCGCCGAGCGACTCGGGCACCGTGCGCGACACGCTGCCGAGCATGACCTCGCCGGTCGTGCCGTCGATCGAGAGCACGTCCTGGCGGCCGAAGGTGCGGCCGGCGACGGTCATCGTGCCGGCTTCGGTATCGATCGAGAGTTCGCCAGCGCCCACGACGCAGCACTTGCCCCAGCCCACCGCGACGACGGCCGCGTGGCTGGTCTTGCCGCCGGTGCTCGTGAGGATGCCGACGGCCTTGTGCATGCCCTCGACGTCCTCGGGGCTGGTTTCCTTGCGCACGAGCAGCACATGCTCGCCCGCGTGGGCGCGCTCCACGGCCTCGGCGGCGGTGAACGCCAGCTTGCCCGTGGCTGCGCCCGGGCTTGCGCCGATGCCCTTGGTGAGCACCGCGACGCCGGCCTTGTCCTTCGCCTGGAAGCTCGGCAGCAGGAGCTGCGTGAGGTCGCCCGCGGGAATGCGCTTGAGCGCCGTCTTCTCGTCGATCAGCCGCTCCTTGACCATCTCGACGGCCACGCGGACGGCTGCGGTGCCAGTGCGCTTGCCGTTGCGGGTCTGGAGCATGAAGAGCTTGCCCTTCTCGACCGTGAACTCGATGTCCTGCATGTCCTTGTAGTGCTTCTCGAGGATTGAGCGCACCTTCAGGAGCTGCTTGTAGACCGCGGGCATCCAGTCATCCATCTCGCTGATCGGGCGCGGCGTGCGGATGCCGGCCACCACGTCCTCGCCCTGCGCATTCACCAGGAACTCGCCGTAGAAGACGTTCTCGCCGGTCGACGGGTCGCGCGTGAACGCGACGCCGGTGCCCGAGTCATCGCCCATGTTGCCGTAGGCCATCGCCTGCACGTTCACGGCGGTGCCGTTGAGGCCCTTGATGCCGTTGATGTTGCGATACGAGATCGCGCGATCGCCGTTCCAGCTCTTGAAGACGGCCTCGATGGAGAGCTCGAGCTGCTTCATCGGATCCTGCGGGAACTCCTCGCCCACGTGCTCGCGGTAGATGCGCTTGTAGGCGAAGCAGAGTTCCTCGAGGCCCACCGTCGGCACGTCGGTGTCGGTCGCCGCGCCGTACTTGGTCTTCACGGCATCGAACTCGCGCTCGAAGTGGTGGTGGTCCACGCCCATGACGACGTCGCCGAACATGTTGATGAGGCGGCGGAACGCATCGAAGGCGAAGCGGCGGTTGCCGGTCGCCTCGGCCAAGCCCAGCACGACCAGGTCGTTCAGGCCCAGGTTGAGGACGGTGTCCATCATGCCGGGCATGCTGACGGCGGCACCCGAGCGCACGCTGACGAGCAGCGGGTTGCGCATGTCACCCAGCTTCTTGCCGAGCTCCTTCTCGAGCGTGGCGATGTGGCCACGCACTTCGTCCATCAGTCCCTTCGGCAATCGGCGCCCCTCGGTGTAGTAGCGCGCGCAGGTGTCGGTGGTGATCGTGAAGCCAGGCGGCACCGGCAGGCCGATCGAGACCATGTCGGAGAGGTTCGCGCCCTTGCCGCCGAGCAGCAGCTTCTGATCGGCCTTGCCTTCGCACTTCGTCCGGCCGAAGTAGAAGACCATCTTGGCTGGCTTGGTCGCGCCGGCCACGGGACCTCGCGCGCCCTTGGCTGCCGCCTTGTTCGGCTTGGTGGCCTTCGAGGCCTTGGCGGCCTTCAGGGCCTTCGCGGACGCGCTCACCTTGGCGGTCTTCGCGCTCTTGGTGCTCTTGGCGGCCTTCGTGTTCTTGGCGGGACGACGGCGGAGGGTGCTCGGGGGCATGGTGTGGAGCCTCGTTGATTGGTTCGTTGGGCGAGCGCCCGGGCACGCGGATCCTGCAGCAGGACCGCTCCCGGGCGGGTCGTTGAGTGTAGCGATTCTGCCTGCCGGGATCGCTAGGATCGTGCGATGGCGGTCGCCCTGTCACCCAGCCTTGACGCGCCGATTCGACGGGCATTCGGCTGCGCCGCGTCGATGCAGGTGGCACTGCTGTCGAGCGGCGGTGGTGGACCGCACGCCCGAACGAGCACGTTGGTCGAGGTCGATCGCGCGGTGTACGCAGCCGACGGCATGGGCGGGCGGCTGCTCGATGCCTTGGCAGCGCCGACACCCACCAGCGGCGGCGGCTGGATCGCCAGTCTCTCCTACGGACTCGGCGCGACGATCGAGCCCGCAGCGCGGGCGCCGCAGGCGCGTCGCGCGTCGCCCTTCGGCGATGGCACGCTGCTGCGGGCCAGCTGCGTGCATGCCTTCGATCATGAAGCGCGCTCGTGGACGAGTCCGGGGCTGCCGCCGGTGGCCGATCTGCCAGCGACGCAGGCCGGCACGCTCGAACCGCAGACGAGCGATGCCGACTACGCGGGCGCCGTCATGCGCGTGCGCGAGTTCATCCGCGCAGGTGACATCTTCCAGGCCAACATCGCGCGCTGCTGGACGGGCTTCGTGCCCATGCCGATGCGGGCCTGGGCCCTCGGCGTGCTGGAGCGGATCCCTGCGCGCTACGGCGCCTATGCGGAACTTGGTTCGGGGCGCGCGGTACTCAGCGTGTCGCCGGAGCTCTTCCTGTCTGTCGAGGCAGGCACGCGCCGGGTCCGTACGCGCCCGATCAAGGGGACTCGTGCCGCCGACGGCTGCGCCGACGAACTGGAGCGCTGCGACAAGGAGCGCGCCGAGCTTCACATGATCGTGGATCTCATGCGCAACGACCTCGGCCGGATCTGCTCGATCGGGTCGGTGCGCGTGAGCGAGCCGCGATCGATCGAGCGCCACCCCACCGTGCAGCACGCCGTCGCGGAAGTGTCAGGCACGCTGCGACCCGGGATCGGGCACGCCGAGCTCCTTCGTGCGACGTTCCCGCCGGGCTCGGTCACGGGCGCACCCAAGGTGCGCGCCATGCAGATCATCGACGAGCTCGAGCCCTTCGCGCGCGGCCCCTACTGCGGTGCGCTCGGATGGCTCGGCGACGATGGCGCCGTGGCGCTGAACGTGGCCATCCGGACCTTCGGCCTTGAGGAGGTCGAGGGCGGGACACGGCTCACCTACTGGACCGGCTGCGGCATCGTGGCGGACTCAGACCCCATCAGGGAATGCAGGGAAAGCCATGAAAAAGCAGCCGTGGCGCTGGTGGCGATCGGCACCGAGCGGCTGCCCGCAGACGCGACGGGCCGCTGAGCGGACCGCACCACCTGCGGCGCCTCACAGCCCCCGCGCGCGATCTGCGCGGTCATGGTGCGGCGCTCGACCGTCGGCTCAGAGGATCTCGGCGGCGAGGCTCGCGAGCTCGCTGCGCTCGGTCTTCGAGAGCGTGACGTGGCCCGCGATGCGCTGGCCCTTCATGCGCTCGATCAGGTGCGCCAGGCCGTTGCTCGCCGCATCGAGGTACGGACTGTCGATCTGGCCGATGTCGCCGCAGAGCACGATCTTCGTGCCCTCACCGACGCGGCTCACGATCGTCTTGACCTCGTGCGGGCTCAGGTTCTGCGCCTCGTCGACGATGATGAACTGGTGCGGGATGCTGCGGCCACGGATGTAGGTGATCGGCTCGAGCACGACCTTGCCGCCGGCGATGAGCTGGTCGAGCCGCTGCTCGGTGCTCTTGCTGTCGGGCTCCGAAGAGCTGCCGCCGCGCGTGCTGAGCAGGTACGTGATGTTGTCGAAGATCGGCTGCATCCAGAGCGAGAGTTTCTCGTCCTTGTCGCCGGGCAGGTACCCGATGTCGCGGCCGAGCGGCATGATCGGCCGTGCCACGAGCAGCTTGTCGAAGCGCTCTTCGCGAAGCGTCTTCTGCAGGCCGGCGGCGATCGCGAGCAGCGTCTTGCCGGTGCCGGCGGGGCCGATGAGGCTGACGACCTTCACCTCGTCATCGAGCAGCAGATCGAGGGCCATCGTCTGCTGCACGTTCCGGGCGAGCACGCCGAAGACCGGCTTGCGCGGGCCCGTGACGGGGATCAGGTGCGACGTATCGGCCAGCCGCCGCGCGAGGCCGGTGTGCGACGAGTCGGTCGAGTCCGCAAGCACCACGAACTGGTTCGCCAGGATCGTGGTCGTGGCCTGCGCCGTTCCATCGGGTGCAACGCTCGGGAACGACTCGAGCCGCGACAGCGGGAGCTGGCGCTCGTCGTAGAGGTCGTCGATCAGGTCCGGCGGCACCGCAAGCGTGACGTATCCGGGGTGCAGCCAGTCGCTTTCGATGCGGCCGGCCTCGAAGTCCTCGGCGGGCACGCCAAGTGCATCGCACTTCACGCGCGCGTTGATGTCCTTGCTGATGAAGATCGCACGCAGGCCGCGGGCGTGCAGCGCATGCGCCACGCCGATGATGCTGTTGTCGGCCTTGTCGGCCTCGAGCTCCCAGCTGGGCGCGGGGTCGAAGCGCATGATGCGCACGCTGCCCCCCTGCTCGTTCCAGACCACGCCCTCGTGGAGCGGGCCCGCATCGCGGAGCCGGTCGAGGGCACGGATCACCTGGCGCGCGTTGCGCCCCGTCTCGTCGTTGTTCTTCTTGAAGCGGTCGAGCTCCTCGATCACCATGAGCGGGATCACGACCTCGTGCTCGTCGAACTTGAAGATCGCGTTGGGGTTGTGCAGCAACACGTTCGTGTCGAGGATGAAGTGCTTGCGCACCTGCTGGCCTTCCTCGCTGTGCCGACCCGATGCGGGGCTGGCGGTTGCGGACGGGGATCGGCCGGCAGATCGGGGTCCACCCATGAAGCGCCTCCTGCGTGCATGACCTGCGGGCATCCTGCCCATCGGTGCACACACGCACTCTACGATCGGATTCCGGGGATGGCTTGCCCAAACCGCCAAGTTCCCGTGAAGATGCACGGCATGCTCACCGCCGACCTCCTGCGCGCGCTCGATCACATCGCCCCACGGAGCCTCGCCGCGGAGTGGGACAACGTCGGCGTGGTGCTCGGCTCCGGAGCACAGCCCTGCTCGCGCGCCCTCGTGGCCATCGACCTGACCGACGCCGTGCTGGACGAGGCGATTCGCCTGAAATCCCAGGCCATCGTGCTCTACCACCCTCCGATCTTCACGCCGCTGCGCCAGCTGAACGATGGCAGTCCGCGGGGCGCGCTCCTGCTGCGTGCCGCGCGCGCTGGCATCGCGCTGCTCTCGCCGCACACGGCGCTCGATGCGGCCGATGGCGGCGTCAACGACTTCCTCTGCAGCGTGGTCGGCGAGGGCCAGTCCACGCCGCTCGAACCCGCCGTCGCCACGCCGACCGGCCAGTCGCACCGGGTCACCGTGCATGTACCGATCGACCAGGTCGATGCCGTGCGAGCCGCCATGGCGCGCGCCGGAGCCGGCACGATCGGCGAGTACACGCACTGCTCGTTCGAGGTCGTGGGCAGCGGCACGTTCATGCCCGGCGACCGGGCTCGGCCCAGCGTGGGCTCACGCGGCACGCTTGAACGCGTGACCGAATGCCGGCTTGAGAAGGTCTGCAGCGCGGCCAACCTGGCTGCCGTCGTCGCCGCGATCCGTGCGTCGCATCCTTACGAGGAGCCAGCCTTCACCATCGAGGCCCTAGCCCCCGTGCCGATGCCGCGTGCCGGGCAAGGGCGGCTCATGCGGCTTCGCGCGCCGATGGCCGCACGCTCGATCGCGCGCGCACTGGCCGCCGGCCTGCGGCTGAAGCACATCGAGCTCGTGGGCGATCCATCGCAGCGCCATGCGGTGATCGGCCTGTGCGCAGGCAGCGGAGGCGAACTCATCGCCGGTGCGCGCCGACAAGGCGCCACGCTCTTCATCACCGGCGAACTCAAGCACCACGACCGGCTCGATGCTGCTGCACACGGCACAAGCGTGGTGCTCTGCGGGCACACCGAAACCGAGCGCCCGTACCTGCGCGTGCTCGCACGGCGCCTGCAGCGCCTGCTTCCCGGACTGAAGGTCGCGGTCTCGAAGGCCGATCGGCCACCGGCCCGCTTGCTGGAGGCGTGATTCGACGCGTCGACCCCGGCTTTCGCGGCCTTTGCCCATGAATCGATTGGTGGGACTTCAATCGTGGCGTACCTTCACGGCCCAACCATGAACGCCACACACACGATCATCGTCATCGGATCGCTCGCCACGCTCGCGACCGTCACGCACGCGGGTGTCGAAGGCGGCATCCGCTGCTGGGGCTACAACGCTTCGGGACAGTGCAACGTGCCCTCGGGACTGCCGCTCATGGCGTGGGTCGAGGGAGGAGCAAACCACACGATCGCGCTGCAGAACAACGGTGTGGTGCGTGCGTGGGGCCTGAACACCTACGGCCAGTCCAGCGTGCCGACGAACCTTGGCGTCGTCGTCGACGTGGCCGGCGGCTTCGGACATTCGGTCGCACTCATCAGCAATGGCACGGTGCGCTGCTGGGGGCTGAATGACTTCGGACAGTGCGCGGTGCCGAGCGGGCTCGGCGTCGTCGGTTGGATCGCGACCTCGCTGGACCACACGCTCTCGCTGAACACCAGCGGCGTGGTGCGGGCCTGGGGCGCGAACCTCGATGGCCAGTGCAACGTGCCGACGAACCTGGGCGTGGTCGCCCGCATCGCTGCAGGCGGCTACCACTCGGTCTCGCTCAACACCGCCGGCACCGTGCGCTGCTGGGGGCTCAACGATGCTGGCCAGACGGTGGTGCCGAGCAACCTGGGGCCGTGCGTGGGGATCGCCGCGGGCTACTACCACACCGCCGCCGTCCAATCGAACGGCAATGTCCGGTGCTGGGGCGACAACGGCTACGGCCAGCTCAACGTGCCGACGAACCTGGGCCCGATCATCCAAATCGCGTCGGATGGCTACCACACCGTGGTGCTCACGAGCACCTACGGCGTGAAGTGCTGGGGCCGCAACACGTACGGACAGTGCACGCTCCCCACCGACCTCGATCCGGTCGATGGGCTGGCCGTCGGCGGCAATCACACCACGGCACTGCTGCGCGTGTTCCCGCCGTGCGCAGGTGACATCAACGATGATCGCGCGATCGATGGCGCCGACTTGGGCGCGATGCTCACCAACTGGGGCACGGCCACGGCCGGCGAACCGAGCGACATGAACAATGACGGCAAGGTCGACGGCGCGGACCTGGGTGCACTGCTCACCCGCTGGGGCGTGCCCTGCCCGCTCTGAGACGGCAGACCCGGATGCTCCGCGCGCGATCGCGCACGCCGGATCATCCGCACTCGATCAGCGACCCGAACGCGCGAGCATCGCCGCGCCGAGCACGCCGGCCTTGTCCTCGAGCTGCGTGACCAGTACGTCCACCTTGCGCAGGGTCGATGGGAAGACGTGCGCCACGATGCTCTCGCGGACCTTGGCGGCATAGGGCTTGCCGAGCGCTTCGACCACGCCGCCGCCGAGCACCACCGTCTTCAGGCTCAGGACCGTGAGCTGGTTCGCGATCGCGAGTCCCAGCAGTTCAGCGCTCGCATCGACCACGCGGCACGTGAGCTCGTCGCCCTCGGTGTAGAGGTCGCGGATCGCGCCTGAACCGAGCGGGCCATCCTCCTTCTCGGCGCGCACCTTGTGGAACCGGCTCGAGGGATAGAAGCCCGCGATCGTCTCCATGCTGCGCACGATCGCCGTGCGGCTGCAGAACTCCTCGACCGTTCGGTGACCGGGTGCGCCACCCGGCTGCAGGATCACCTGGCCGATCTCGCCGGCCGTGAAGAGCGGGCCGCGCCAGAGGCCGCCGTTGAGGACCATCCCGCCGCCGACGCCCGTGCCCACCCACACCGCAAGCAGGTCGCCCTTGCCCACGCCGGCGCCGAGCGTCGCCTCGCCCCACGCCGCCACGTTCACGTCGTTGTCGACGACGACCGGCACGCGCAAGCGCTGCTGCAGAAGGTCGCGCAGCGGCACGTTCTTCCAGCCGAGGTTGCCGGCATTGATCACGACGCCGTGGTCGAAGTCGATCGCGCTCGGCGCACCGATGCCGACCGCGGCGAGCTCCGCAGGCTCGATCGCCGCCTCGGCGCACGCTCGTACCAGCCCCTCGACGATCCGGTCGAGTACCACGTCCTTGCCCTCGTGCGCCTTCGTCTTGCGCTTGCACGTGCCGACGATGCGGCCCTTGGGATCGACGATCCCGATGCTCATGTTGGTGCCGCCGAGATCGATGCCGGCAACGAGCGTTGGTTCAACGGTGGTCCTGCGCGCCATGCGCGGGACTCTAGCGGCTCAGCCGGGGATCGAGGCGCCCTCGCCCGACAGGCCGCTGCGGCCGGAGAGCCTGCGCCACCACGCGCCGAAGGAGTCAGCCACCAGCAACTGGGCCGGTAGCAGCAGCAGCGTGAGCATGGTCGCGCTCAGCAGGCCGAAGCACAGGCTGATGGCCATCGGGATCAGGAAGCGGGCCTGGAAGCTCTGCTCGAGCATCAGCGGTGCGAGCCCGAAGACCGTCGTGATGCTCGTGAGCAGGATGGCGCGCAGGCGCATGGTCCCCGCGTCGATCAGGGCATCGTGCAGCACCATGCCCTTGGCGCGGAGCTCGTTCACGAACTCGACCAGCACCAGCGCGTTGTTCACCACCACGCCCGAGAGCGCCACGATCCCGATCAGGCTCAGGAACGTGAGCTCGTAGCCCATGATTGCGTGGCCCCAGACCGCGCCGATCACGCCGAAGGGGATCGTGGCCATGACGGCGAAGGGCTGGATGAACGAGCCGAAGAGCCAGCACAGGATCGCGTAGATGAGCAGCAACGCCGTGAGTGCCGCACGCGGCAGCGTGCTGAACGCATCCGTGAGGTCCTTCTGCCGCCCGCCCTCGCGCACGACCAGCCCCGGCGTGTCCGAGACGATCGCAGCCAGGGCAGGCGCGAGCGCCTCGACCACTTGCTCGGGGATCACGCCCTCACGCACGTCGCCGGTCACCGTCACGGTGCGCATGCGGTTCGTGCGGCGGATCTGCGCATAGCCGACGCCCTCGCGCACCGTGGCGACTTCCGCGAGCGGCACGGGCAGTCCCGCAGGCGAGACCACCCACAGATCCTGCGTGAAGGTCGGCGTGGAGCGGGTGGATGCATCGAGCCGCACACGCACATCCACATCCTCTCGATCGGCCGTGAAGACGTGGGCGTCGAGCCCATAGACCGCACCGCGAACCTGCTGCGCGAGCTCGATCGGCGTGAAGCCGAGCGCCGCGGCGCTGGGCTTGAGTTCCACCTGGATCTCCGGCGCCGCCGAAAGATTGTCGTCGTTGATCGAGACGATCCCGTCGATGCCGGCCATGGCGAGCTTGATCCGCTCGACGGCGGCATCGAGGATCGAGGGATCCTCGCTCGAGAACTCGTAGGTGATGTCGGCGCCGGCCGGGCCGCCGGTGACCTGCGTGATGCGCAGGTCCTCGATCTCGGGGATCGACCCGACGGACGCGATGATCGAGTCGGCCACCTCGCCGCTGCGGCGATCGCGCTCCTCGACAGGCGCGAGCTGCACGAAGACCTGGCCAACGTTGCCGTTGATCGAGTTGGCGCTGCCGGTCTCGTAGTTGATGGTGAAGCCCGTGAGCGTGACCGCAGCACGGACCTCGGGCTGCTCCTGCACCGCGGCTTCGATGCGCGTGGCGACGGTGCGCGTACGCTCGATGCTCGAGCCGAGCGGCAGGCGGAAGTCGACGAAGAAGCTCTCGGTGTCGTCGCTCGGCAGGAACTCGAAGGGCACGCGGCCGCCGAACACCGCACCCACGCTGACGATGAAGCCCGCGATCGCGACGCTGATGGTCATCCAGCGGTGATCGACCGCCCACGTCGCCAGGCGCCGGTAGTGCCGTTCGAGGAAGGGCCACAGCCGGCCATCGCGCCAGCGATCGAAGGGCGCCGTCACGGCATCAAGCCACACGCGGCGCCCCTGCCTGAAGAGCGCGATCGAGTGCGCCATGTGGCTCGGCAGCATCCAGCTCGTCTCGATCAGGCTCACCGCGAGCGCGAGCGCGACCACGATCGGCAGGTCGCTGAGGAGGTCGCCGATCGTGCCCTTGACGAGCGCGAGCGGGACGAAGGCCACGATGCTGATGAGGATGCTCGCGAAGACGGGCCAGAAGATGCGCGTGGTGCCCTCGATGGCGGCGCGCTCGGGCTCGGCGCCACGGCGCGCCATGTCGTCGATCGACTCGGTGAAGACGACCGCGTCGTCCTCGAGCATGCCCAGGGCGATGAGCAGCCCGAACATCGTGAGCATGTTGATGGTCACGCCGGCGAGGTTCATGAGCAGGATCGTGCCGAAGATCGCCACGACCATCCCGTTCATCACCCAGAACGCACCGCGCACCGATACGCCCAGCAGCAGCGTCAGGAACACGAGCGCGGCGCCCTGCCACGCGTTCTCCGTGACGAGGTCGATGCGACCCTCGATCAGGCGGGCAAGGTCATTGTGCTTCGCGATGCGCACGCCGTCGGGCATGGGCCCGCGTGCGAGGCCGGCCTCCCAGCCCTGCAGGCGCGGGCTGTCGAGCAGGCGGTCGAGCGGGCTGGCCGACATCGACCCGCCGGAGCGGGCCGCGACGTAGCCGCGCGTGAACTCCGCCATGCGCACGGCATCCTGGCCCACGGCGCGGAGGATCGTCAGGTTCGCGCCCGGCTCGCCTTGGAAGCGCCAGCCCGTGATGTCGTCGGTGAAGCCCTCGACGACCGTCGCCACGTCACCGAGCGTGACCGACGTGCCGTCCGGGAGCGCCTTCAGCACGATGCCGTTCATCGCCTGCGCTCGCTCCTCGATCCCGCGCGTGCGCACCGCAGCTTCGCCATCGGCGGATCGCACCGCGCCGCCCGGCACCTCGCGCATCCACGCGCCGACCGCATCGGCCACGCGCGTGATCGGGATGCCGTGGCGCACGAGTTCCTCGTCGCGCACGTCCACGCGCAGTTCGTCATCACGAAGCCCCGCCACGAGGATCCGGCCCATGCCGCGCCAAGCGCGAAGGTCATCCTCGACCTGACGCAGCACCGTCTTGATCGAGCGCGGATCGACGTTGCCGTAGACCGCCACCTGCACCACGGGCAGGATCGGCTTCCAATCGATGACCTTCAGCCGGTCCGCCTCGGGCGGCAGGTCCTGCAGGCCATCGATGCGCGTGCGCAGGTCCTCGAGCTTCTCGTCGATGTCGATGCCGTCGCCGAACTTGATGACGACCGCCCCGCCGCCCTCGACGATGCTCGTCGTGACCTTCTCGACGTCGTCCTCCTCGCGGACCGCGTCCTCGACCTTGCGCGCAAGGCTCTCCTCGATCTCCGCCGGGCTGGCGCCTGCGTACGAAAGCACGACCTGCGCGGCATCCGGGTCGACTTCGGGGAAGAACTCGCGCCGCATGGTGAGCGCGCTCCACACGCCACCGAGGACCAGCGCCCACATCACCAACGTGACCGGCACGCGGTTGCGGACGCCGAAGCGGATCAGGCCCTCGATCACGGCTCGGTTCCGGGCACGGCCGTGGGCTGGGCCACGCTCGCCGCCGACTCGCCCGGACGCAGCGGCTCGACGCGGGCACCGACCTCGATGCGCCGCGCGGCATCGAGCACCACCAGCGTGCCGTGCGGCAGCGGCTCCTCAAGGGCGAGCCACTCGACATCATCCAGGCCCGACTGCGGCTGCACGCGACGGATCGCGTACGCCGTGCGGACGGGCTGCCAGCGCACGCGGCCATCCTCGACGAGCAGCAGTCGATCGTTGCGCACGCTTCGGCGCGGCACCACGGTGCGCGGCGTCGCATCGGGAGCGAAGACGGTCGCTTCGACGAACGAACCAGGCACGAGCCCCGACCCGCCCGGCAGCTCGGCCCACGCCACCAGCGTGCGCGCCACCGGATCATCCTCGGGCGAAAGGCGCGTGAGCGATCCCTCGACCACCACGCCCGACGCCTCGGTCACCTGCACGCGCTGACCCGCGGCCAGAGCAGCACGGCTCGAGGCCGGCAGCGCGATCGGAACTTCCAATCGCGTGGGTTCGACGATGCGCGCGATCACGCGGCCGGGCGCAACCGTCTCGCCCGGCTCAAGCGGCAGCGATTGCAGGATCCCGGCGATGGGAGCCACGATCGTGGAGCGCTCGACCGAGAGCCGCGCGCGTTCAGCGGCCTCGGACTGCGCTTCGCCCTGGGCCGCAAGCGCCTCGCGGCGCGGCGACACCATCTCGAGCGCTTCGCGCGCCATCGACAGGCCGCGGTCGGCGGCAAGCGCGGCCGTGCGGGCCCGATCGAGCTCGCGCTGCAGCGCCACGCCGTCGGCGAAGGCGGCTTCGACGCGAGCCACCTCTTCGCGCGCCAACTTGAGCTCTTCGTTGGCAAGGCGCAGCGAATCGGCGAGCGCGCGTTCCTCGATGTCGAGGCCTTGCTTCTGCGCGCGGAGCGCGGCAAGCGACTGCAGTGCCGCCTGCAGCTGCCGGCGCGCATCGTCACCATCGAGTTCCAGGAGCACCGCCCCCTTCTCGACACGCATGCCCTCGCGCACTCCAGGGCCGAGCGCCACGACCACGCCCTCCACACGAGCGGCGACATCGGCCGATTCGAGCGCACGCACCGTGCCGTAGCCGCGGATCCCGCGGACTGCCTGCATGGGCGAGACTTCCATGACTGCGATCGGCACGGGGCCATCGTCGGGAGCCTTGCTCGCCGCCACCGGCCGCGTGCGCACCATCCAGATCACCAGGACGATCGCGCCGAGCACGATGCCCAGGCTCAGGGACGCGCGACGCACGAGATCCAGCCGCGACGGGCGCGGGGCGAACGGGGCGTCGTGATCGTGGGCATCCATGGCGAAGGGAGGATCGTAGTCCATGCCGCTTCGCGCGAAGCGGGCGTGCGGTTGCACGCCGCCACTAGACTCCGCGCTCCCATGGCTGAATCACCGACAAGCCTGAGTTCGAAGGATGTGGCGCACGTCGCGCGGCTGGCACGGCTGCACCTCGATGACGCCACGATCGAGTCGTATCGGACGCAGCTCGCCTCCGTGCTCACGCACATCGCTCGCCTCGGAAACGTCGACACGGCGGGCGTGGATCCCATGGCCCACCCGCTCGACACCGTCAACCGTCTCGATGACGACGAACCCGGCCCGGTGCTCTCGGTCGATCAAGTGCTCATGAACGCACCGGCCCGCGAGGGCGACTTCATCGCGGTGCCCAAGGTGCTCGGAGGCGACAGCGCATGAACCGCCCCGACGCCACCGCCGTCGCCGCGGCCATCCGTTCGGGCGCGCTGCGTGCCGTCGATCATGCTCGCGCCACGCTCGACGCCATCGACACGGCCAATCCCGGACTGAACGCCTACCACGAGGTCTTCCACGAGGCTGCGCTCGAACGCGCGGCAGCCATCGATGCCATGATCGCAGCCGGTCGCGATCCTGGCCCGCTGGC